>CAZSAI010000073.1:0-5757 GCA_964604895.1 uncultured Planctomycetia bacterium | reverse complement strand
ATATGGGGCTTTTTTATTTTAGCTAATTAAGCACTCTTAATTTATATCCCCTAAACCCTCTAAATTCTAAATTCATCCTAATTAGGGTTAGGGTATAGGAAGAAATAGGAAAAGGAGAAAGAGAGGATAAATGCTGTTATGTTTACTTAGTTACGGATATTTTTTGAGAAATTTTAGAAATCTTTAAGTAGGGATTTTCATCCCAAGGTAATTGACAGTGTTAAGTTTCTGTGATATAAAAAGATATAAAAAAGGAGGTTGTAAGTTATGGGAGGCAGAGTTAATGAAGAGGTGAGGCAAGGTGCAGGGTTTGCAGCTTTAGCTTATATATTTTTTCTCTGTATTTTTGTTTTGATTTATAAAAAAAATAATTCTTTTTCTAAGTATCATGCTAAGCAGGCTCTTGTCCTCTTTATAGGGTGGGTGGCTTGTTTATTTTTTAGCGTAGCTATCCCCATTATCGGTGGCATTTTTAGTGTTTTAGGAACTCTTGCTTATCTGGTATTTATGATTATAGGGATATTTTCTTCACTTATGGGCCTAAAGCCTAAATTCCCTATAATAGCCCAGATAGCTGAGAGGATGGTAATTTAAAAATGATATTTGGTTTTTTATTTAAACCTAAGGCTAAAAAAAGAAGAACAGCCTCTTCCTCTAAGTCTGGTGATAAATCTAAGAAGAGAAAATCTTTATCTAAGCCTAAAAAGAGAAAGCTTAAGAAGGCACCTGGCTCTAGTGTTAAGAGAAAGTCAAGAGAAGAATTGGTTGGAAAGATTACTCATTTTTTCCCTCGAGTCTCAGCCGGGGTAATAAAGCTTAAGAGGAATATTTCTCTGGGGGATGTTATCCATATAAAAGGCCATACTACTGATTTTATTCAGGAAGTTAAGTCCCTTCAAATAAATAATAAGCCAGTTAAGAAGGCAGGAGTAGGTAAATTAGTAGGAGTTTTAGTTAAAGAGAGAGTAAGAAGGAACGATAAGGTTTATAAGATAAAGGAGAAATGAGAAGGTCTTTTACTTTTGAATTAGAAAATATGGAAAAAGATACTTGGAGAGTTTTTAGGATAATGAGTGAGTTTGTTGAGGGTTATGAAGGATTAAATCATGTAAAGAGAGGAGTTTCTATATTCGGCTCAAAAAAAGCAGGGCCTTGTAGTTTCTATTATAAATCTGCTTATAAGACCGCTTTCTTATTAGGGAAGGCAGGTTTTTCTATCCTCACTGGAGCAGGTCCAGGAATAATGGAGGCAGCCAACAAAGGAGCAAAGGAGTCTAAGGCTGAATCGATAGGATTAAATATTCTTATACCTGAACAGCAGACACCCAACCCTTATCTCAGCTATATCTTAGAATTTAAGTATTTTTTTATAAGAAAAGTAATGTTTGCTAAGTATTCTAAGGCTTTTGTAGTGTTTCCTGGAGGATTTGGAACATTAGATGAGTTTTTTGAAGCTTTAGCTTTAGTCCAGACTGAGAGAGTTCCTAAGTTTCCTATAATCTTATTTGGGAGTAAATATTGGAGAGGGCTAATTAGATGGTTAAGGGAAGTTTCTTTAGAAAGAGGTTGTTTAGAGGAAAAAGACCTTAAACTTTTTAAAATAGTAGATAAACCCCTAGAGGTAGTAAAAAGTATTAAGAGATTTTATAAATATAGATGAAGATTTGGCTAAGAACGTGGAGTAAAATAGAATTAGATGAGATAGCTAATTCTTTATTAGTGATAGGTGTGCTAAATGCTGAGTGTTTTTCTTGCCATAAGATAGGTATCCCTAAAGAAAGTAAGAGGTGTCCTAACTGTGGTGCCAATTTTAAATATGTAGGTTTTAGAAAAAAAGTAAGTTCTCAAGAAATAGAATATTTTTTTCATCAAGGTTTTACTTCTTTAGATTTTGAAGATTTTTTAAAAGAATTCAAGAGAAATAAGGCTAAGAAAATATTTGATGCCTCTTGATTTATTAAAGAGAAAGGAGTAATGATGAGAATAAAAATTTTAATTTTCCTCTTTTTAATTGTTTTTATAAATTTTACCCTATTAAGTCAAGAGAAAGAGGAGCTCGTTTCTAAAAAGAAGACTTTAACCTTAGAGTTAGCAAAGAAGATAGCTTTGGCTTGTGAGAAAAAAGCTGAAGAGTTGGGAGCTTCTGTAGGGATAGTGGTTCTTGATGAAGCAGGAAACTTAAAGCTCGCTTACCTAATGGATAATCAAAGTGTTATTTCTTTGGAATGGGCAAAGGCTAAGGCTTTATCTTCTTTTGAATTTAGGCAGGCTACCAATAAGGGAGAATTCAGAGTTTGGAATATAGCTGATAAGACTATGGTTTTAGGCGTCTCAGGAGGAGCCCCTTTGATTTATGAGGATACTCTCTTAGGGGCAATCGGAGTAAGTGGAACAAGAGGCAGAGAAGATGATTTGATAGTCTCAGCTGGTATCGAAGAGTTTAATAAGATTTTCGGCAAATAATGCCTTCATTTTCCTTCCCCCGGGATTTCTTATGGGGTTCGGCTACTTCTTCTTATCAAGTTGAGGGTAATAACAAGAATAATGATTGGTTTCTTTGGGAGGTTGAGGGAAGAGTTCCTTTTTCTTGTGGAGAAGCTGTTGATTTTTACCATAAATTTGAGGAAGATTTTAGGTTAGCAAAGTTCTTGGGCCATAATGCTCATAGATTTTCTCTTGAATGGAGTAGGATTCAGCCTCAAGAGAAAGAGTTTAACGAGAAAGAGATAACCCATTATAAAAAACTAATCCATTCTTTGTTAGATAAAAGTATCCAGCCTATAGTTACTCTTCACCATTTTACTAATCCTGTATGGTTTTATAAAAAAGGTTGTTGGTTAAATCCTCATTCATCAGATTATTTTGCAAGATATATAGAAAGGGTCTTAAAAGAATTTTCAGGCTTAATTAAATACTGGATTACTATAAATGAGCCTTTAGTTTATATCTATAACTCTTATTTTAGAGGTATCTGGCCTCCGGGAGGAACTTCCTTAAAAGAGGCTTGGATAGCTTTAAATAATCTTAAGAAGGCCCATCTTAAGGCTTATCAGATTATTCATAAAAATTGTAAAAGTGTATATGTATCGATTGCTAAGCACTTAAGGATATTTTCACCGTGTTTTCATTTTAATCTTGGCCAAAACTTAATCCCAGCTTTTTTAAGAGACAAGTTTTTTAATTCTGGTCTCTTAAGATATTTTTTTAAGAAAAAAAGCTTAGATTTTTTAGCTATCAATTACTATACCAAAGATTTTGTGAGATTTTCCCCTAAAGAATTATTTGGTGAAAACTGTTATTCTTTACATCATAAGTTAAGGAAGAATTCTTTAGGTTGGTATATTTCTCCTGAGGGCCTCCTTAAGCTTCTTCTTAGACTTAAAAAATTTAATTTAGATATAATTATTACTGAAAATGGCACTACTGAGAAAGAGGATAGCTTCTATGGAGATTTTTTAAGAGCCCACATTTTATCTATAGTCAGAGCTATAAAATCAGGGGTTAAAGTTCGAGGCTATTTGTGGTGGTCTTTGATAGATAACTTTGAATGGGAGGAAGGTTTTACTCCTAAATTTGGATTGATTGAGGTTGATAATCAACTAAATAGAAGGCTTAAGCCTTTTTCTTATATCTTCAGGGATATCTGTATTAATAATGCTATAGAGATATGATTAAACTTAAGGAAGTTTTAGGAAAATTCCCCATCTTTTCTTCTTTAAAAGAAAAAGCTATCGAAGAGTTATCAAATATAGCTTTACTTAAGCAGTTTAAGAAAGGTGAGATTATCTATAAAGAGAATGATCCTCCCGATAATTTCTATTTAGTTCTCTCAGGAAGAATCAAGACTTATACTCAAGCTTCAATATCTCAACAGAGAATATTAGAATATCTTTATCGAGGAACTTGTTTTGGGATAATTTCTCTTTTAACTGAAGAGCCTCATTCAGTTACTGCTGAGGCTGCAAATGATTCTTTAGTAGTAGAGATAGATAAAGATAAATTTAACAAATTTTTAAAGAAATATCCTCCTTTGGCTTTAGAACTTTCTAAAATTCTCTCTCGACGGGTAAAGAAAAGAGCAGATATAGGAAAGAATGTATTTGAGAGTTCGATAATTTCAGTGTATTCCTTTTATCCAGGAGTAGGTAAGTCTACTTATAGTTTGACTTTAGCTAAAGCTTTAAATATAGAGGCTCACAAGAAAGTGGTAGTAGTTGAAGTAAAGAAAAAGGATGGGAGCTTTTATTTTCCTAAAGATATAAATGTTTTAGATATCAGAAAATTTAGTGAAGAAATTCTGAATAAATTTGTAGATAAAAGTTTAGGTTTTGATTATTTAAAGTTAAAATATTGGAATGATTCTTTGGGGATTAAAAAGATTCCTTCTTTTTTAAGTTTTCTTACTCAGTTTTACAACTTTATAATCTTAGATTTGCCTCCTTTTTTAGATCCTCCGATTCTTTCTTTCTTAACTCAGTCTGATTTTATCCATTTTATTGCTTCTAAATCAAGTACTCTTAGTAAAGACCTAAAAATCCTCAAAGATAATTGCAAGTTGAAGAAAGAGCAGGTTAAAATTATTTTAGGAGAAAATTCTGGTTATTTAAAAGATGGTGTGAGTAAATCTCAGATATTTGCTACTTTGCCCGATATCGGAGGAAAAAGCTATTTAGAGTTAATTAAAGATTATCCCAATTCTGTTTATACCAAGGCTATAAGAAGAATAGCTCGTCAGATTTCTTCGGTTCGCATAGGTTTAGCTTTAGGAAGCGGGGCTGCTTATGGCTTAGCCCATATAGGAGTTTTAAAGGTATTAGAAGAGAATAACATAAGTATAGATATAGTATCTGGCTCCAGTATGGGCTCTATCATAGCTGGTCTTTGGGGCTTGGGTAAGAGTTGGCGCCAGATAAGAGAGCTAGCTTTAAAATTTAAAGATTTTCCTATATTTTCATTTTTGGATATAGGATTTTCAGGTAAATCTTTTCTTAAGGGCCAGCATCTTAAGAGAATTCTTAGAGATATTTTTGGAAATAAGACTTTTTATGAACTAAAGAGACCCATTATGATAGTCTGTTTTGACTTTAAGAGAAGACAACCTTATATTGTATCTAAAGAAAACTTATCCTTATACAAAGCTATATTAGCTAGTTGTTCCATTCCTGGGATATTTGCTCCTGTGAGGAATAAAGATGATTTACTGTTAGATGGAGGAGTTTTAAACCCTTTGCCGGTAAGTTGTTTGATAAAAGATGGAGTAAGAAAGATTATTTCTGTAAATGTGAGTCCTTCTAAGAAAGAGATAGAGAGAATATATAAGGAGGAATCCAGACTTAAAAAGTTGAATATTTTTGACTTTATTTTTGGGAGTATTGAGGCGATGCAGCAAGAATTTATCCAGGAAGCACTCTCTTTGTCTGATGTGATAATTCATCCTGAATTTGAGGAAGTCCTTTGGACAGATTTCGGAAAGGTGGACTATTTCATAGCTAAGGGTGAAGAAGAGGCTTTACAACAACTTGAGAAAATTAGACAACTTCAGGAAATGTAAATATTAGGTGAAAAGGTTTAGTCTTCTAAAGAAAGGAGAGAATTATATCCTCCAAAATTGTCTTCTTCCAAGTGAGGATTAGAGTTATCATGTATCCAACGGTCATCTATTATAAATTTGTAGCGGTACTTACCTCGGGGTAGGCATATTTTTTTCGTCCAGCCTCCGTTCTTTCTTACCATTGTATACTCTTCTCTTTTTTTCCA
>CAZSAI010000072.1:0-5761 GCA_964604895.1 uncultured Planctomycetia bacterium | reverse complement strand
GCCTACAGTAATAATGGATTCTTGGTTGTTGGAAGCTAAAATTCTGGGGGTAGATAAGACCTTGCTATTTTCTTGGGAGTCTAAGATGAAAGCTAAGAGATTAAGAGTTTCTTTCCTGTTAAGGAGTCTATAAGTAAAGCCTTTTTCTGATGCTTTTTCAGTTAATCCTAAGAGAGAATGAAAGATACTTTCTTTATCTGAACTTTGTCCTCCTAAGTCTAACTTCATTCCTTCTGTGGTTACAGTTGAGCTTGTAGGATGGGCAAATTCAACCCCCATAATAAACTGGTCACTCAAAGTTACATCCATAATAATAACCTCAATCATCACTTGAGGAGGAAGTACATCCAGTTTCTTTATTATCCTCTCAATAGTAGGAAAATTGGCAGGAAGAGAGGCAACTATTATAGAATTTGTTTCTTCCTCTGCAAAAGCCTTTATCTTTCCTACAATTTGGAGGGGTTTCTCTTCTTCAGGAAGTTCAATGGAGAAGAGAGGAGAAGGGATTTCTCTATCTTCAGAAAGCTCATTTAGTATTTCAGCAATTTTTTTGGCGCTCCCGTAGTTGAGGATAAAAGTCTTTACCTGCATCTTAGTAGGAAGGGGTTTTTCTAGTTCTTTTACTACAGAGGCAAGTCTTTTTATATTAGAGGAGGTATCAGTAATTATTAAGGTGTTCGTTCTTTCATCAGCTAAAATATTCCCATGTTTTCCTACTAAAGAGGAGAGTATAGTTTTGAGATTTACTGCTGAGGCATATTTAAGAGGAATTACCTGAGTAATAACTATATCTTCTTCTGCTATCTCTTCAGGAGAAAGTCCTACCTGGACTTCTACATTTGTTTGTTTTGTCTCAGGAAGAGGAACCACCTTTAAGACATTGCCGGAGCTGACCAGAGTAAAACCCTTAACGTTTAAAGCACTTTCTAAGATGCTTTCTACTACTTTAGGGCTTACTTTTTTTAGGCTTACTATAGTGATTTTTCCTCGGAGGTCAGGATGAGGAATTATTACTTTTTGAGTAATATCTCCCAATACTTTAAGAGCCTCTCTTATATCTGTATTTTGAAAGTCTACCGAGATTAGCTCTTCTTCTTGAGTTGAGCTTTCTTCTTCTAAATTAGGTTCCTGAAGAAAGACTTTTGTTGTTGGGTATAAACTTAAGATTAAGCAAATAGTTATGATTTTAATCTTCATAATTTCCCCCTATTCTTTAACTTTCCCTGTTCTTATCTTCTGAATGAGGTCTGGTTTATAGTTTAAATCCTTCTGAGAGGTTTCCTGAGATTCTTTGGTCTTCTCTTGCTGGGAAAGATTAGCCTTCTTAGTAGAGGCAGGTTTTGACTTTCTAAGTTTAAGAACTACTGAGGTATTTTCTTTTTTAAGTACTACACTCTGGGGAGTTATCTCATCTACTAAGAAGTCCTCCACGCTTTCACCTTCTTCTACATAAAAACCTCCTCCCTGGGTTTTTTCAATTATGGCTTTTAATTTTCCTTTGATATTTACTATCCCAGTAAGAATAAATCTTTGAGTTTCTTTTTCTTCTTTTTTTGTCTCCTCTTTAATTTCTTGAGTTTTCTCTTCTTTTTCCTCCTCTTCTTTAGGTCGGAAGAAGTTTCTTTTTTCAATAATCTCATAGTAAGAGAATGGTTTCTCTTCCTGGGCATAGATTAGTCTTACCTCTAATAAGGCTATCCCTATAAGTATGATAAAGGAGAAAATATTTTTAGCTTTTGAATCTATTCTTCTCATTTCTCCTTTAAGAATATTGTAGATATAATCAGTCTTCCTTTAAGGAGAGCTGAACGTTCAGATTTAGGTGTAAGCTCCAGCTTATTAGCTACCAAGACTACTGAGGATTTTCTCATTTCATATAGAAACCTTACTAAGTTTCCTAAATTTGCCTCCATATCTATTTCTACAGATAACTCTTTAAATTCTCCTATGTCTTTAGAAGGGAGGGTAGTTAAGAGATTTATATGGATATTATTCTCTTTAGCTACCTTTTCTATTTCGGATAAAAACTGGCTTTCTTCTCTTTGGAAAGGGAGACGGGCTTTTATCTTTTTGGTTAAAGAAGAGAATTCCTTTTCTAATATTTCTTTTTCTTCCAGTTCCTTTTTTAATCTTTTTATTATTTTCTCGTTATTTGTAATCTCTGAATTTAGCTGATTTAATCTTTTAGAGAAAGGAAGAAAAAATCCTAAGTATAAGATAAAAGTCACAAAGATTATTAAGCTAATAGTAATTACTATTTTCCGCCTCATCTTAATTTACAGACTATCTCAAATATTACTTCTTCTTTTGTTCTTTCTTTTCTTCTTGTATATTTTATCTGAGCATTCTCAAAGAGATTAGATTCACTTAGACTTTTAGAAAATTTAACTACTGAAGCATGAGAAGAAGCTTGACCATTCAGTAGTACTATTTTGTCTTTTTCAAAAAGAAATTTATCTATGGTTATATCTTCAGAGGCAATAAGACTTATTTCTCTTAATACTTCCATACAGGATTTTTCTAAAGAGATATAAGCTTGGATATTATGGATTCTTTCTTTAAAAGTTTTGAGTTCTTCAACTTCTCGGGATAGTATATCCCTTATCTTCTTTTGTTGAGCTATTTCTTTCTCTTTGTTATTTAAGATTAGGAAACCCCAGAGGGACAAAACAAGGCTAACTATCAAAAATAGAGAAGAGAGGATAAACACTCTTATCTTGTTTTTCCTTAGTCTTATAGCAGATTTTAACTTTTGAGGAAGAAGGTCAATATTTAGGAATTCTTTTTTATCTTTTAAGAGAGGATAAGTTAGAGTTACTAGTTCCAAGAAGTATTTTTTATAAGTTTGAGTTGTTTCTTCTTCGGAAGACAGTTCAACAAAATCAGGAATTTTAGCAAGGGTTACTTTTAGTTTTAATTTTTCTTTTAGGTAATCACAAAGGTTAATAAGCCTTGAGCCTCCTCCCGAAAGAATTACTTTATCTATCTCTATTTTTATATTCTCTTTCAATCTAAGATAGGTAAGGCTTTTTTCTATCTCTTCTACTAAGAAATCTGCCCACCTCGAGGCAATTTTAGAGATTTCTTTAACAGTGGAGTTTTTTTCTTTTTGGGAGAGGATTATCCCATTTTCTTTTTTGATTTTTTCAGCATTATCAAGACTTAAATTTAAGCTTTCAGCTAAGAGAAGAGTTAGGTTTCTTGAGCCCCAGTTTAAGCTTCTACTGAATAGAAGTCTTTTTCCTTTTATTATATTTAAGTCAGTAGAACTATCTCCAATATTTAATTGGAGGATATTTTCTTCCTTATTTAGATTAGGGGCTAAAAAGTTGTATAGACCCAGAGAGCCTACCTCAATCTTTGAAGGCTTAATTCCTACTCTTTCTAAAAAACCTAAGTACTTTTCTATATCTTGTTTTCTTATCCCCCCTAATATTAAGTAGGTTTTCTTATCCTCCTTATCTATGATTTGATAGTCTAATTCTACTTCTGAGGCAGGCAAGGGGAGGTGCTCTTTTATTTCAAACTTTAACATTCTTTTTAGTTCTTTTTCTTCAATAGTAGGGAGGCTGAAGAATTTTAGAATTACCTTTGCCCGAGGGATGACAACGCTGATGAGGCCATTGTCCTTTGAAGAAGAGAAGAATTCTTCCAGTTTTTCCTTTATGAATTCTTCTTTCTTTTGAGGATTTTTTCTTATAAGAGGAGGTATTACTTTATAGAAGGCTTTCTCAATAATTATCTTATTTTTTATTTTCTTCTCTTTTAAAGCTTTTACTGAGCTTTCTCCAATTTTTATTATCGTCCTTTGAATAGGTCCAAAGCCAAGGTTTTCTCTAATACTTTTGAGGAGTAAAGGAAGGATTTTTTCCTTTTTAGGGAGGCTGATTCTCTTTAGTCTATGAAGGAGAGCCACCTCTTCTTTGGATACAGGTTCTTTTTTAGAGGGAGTCTCATCTTTTTTTCCTACATCTACCTGATGAAATAAAGCGTCCAGTCCTAAGCCTTTTATCCGAGATTTTACTATTTTCTTAAGTTCTTCCTTTTTATTTTTCTCCATAATTTAGCTATGTTCCTTCTCTACGATTTCTTGAGCTAATTCTTTGAATTTGCTTGCAGAGTAAGAATCAGGCTGATATTCAAGAATACTTTTACCTTGAATTTCTGCCTCAGGTATTTTAGGGTCTCGAGGTATCTTTGTTTTAAATACTTTCCGGGGAGTAAAATATTCAATTATTGCTTCAAGGATTGAAGTATGCAGGTCTAAATCTTCCTCAAACATGTTTATAACTACCCCCAAAAAATAAGAGTAGTGCTCTAGGTCTTCTTTTATTTTTAAAATAGTGCTCATAAGCATACTCATTCCTTTTAGGGCATAACTATTGGGTTCAATGGGAACCAATAAATCAGTGCTAGCTACAATAGCATTAACAGTTAAAATTCCCAAAGAAGGAGGACAGTCTATTATTATATAGTCATATTTGGGAATTTCGGATTTGATTGCTTTTCTTAACTTAAAAGGCCGGGAGATGTCTGAAGAGAGCTCTGTTTCTGCTCCGGATAAGCTTATGTTGGCAGGAGCCACAAAGAGGTTTGTGATTTGAGTAGGCATTACAATATCAGTTAAGGGAATCTCATTTATTAACACATCATAGATAGTGTTTTCTAATTTATTAGTGTTTATTCCTAAACCATCCGAAGAATTTCCTTGGGGGTCTATATCGATAGTCAGGACTCTATAGCCTAAAAGAGCTAAGCTTGCCGAAAGATTTATAGCAATTGTAGTTTTCCCTACCCCTCCTTTTTGATTGGTTATAGCTATTACCATCTAAGCTTTAAGTGCTAAATCTTAAGTTTTTTAATCTCCTCCTGATAAAGGGCTTTTATCTTTATTAGGTCTTCTTCAGTATAATATCTCCAGCCTTTCTCATCTCTTTTGGCCTTAGGTAAGATTCCTAAATTTTCATAGTTTTTTACTGTCTGGATGGAGACCCCTAATTCCTTAGCAATATCTTTAATCTTGTAAGGTCGATTTTTTTTAGGTCTCATTAATTATTTTGCGACTTTTTATGTTAAACTCAACAAAATTTTACTCTTTATAAATATATTTGTCAATCTATTTTTGAGTTTTTAAGAGACGCTTCTTAGAGGAGAAAGAAAAAAGGAGATTTCTTTAATTTTAAAAAGATTTTTAGATGAGGCTTATAAATCTCTAATTTTCTTTGATTTTCTTTTGTTAATTTGCTATATTAAGATTCAAGATGAAGAGAGAAGCTTTTCTATTAATAGGAAAGATTTTAATCGAGAATGGATTAATTTCTCCTTCTAAGCTTCAGGAGTTAGAGGAGGAGTTGAAATATAAAGAGGTTGACTCTTGCCAGGAGATAGAGAAATTTTTCTTGAAGAAGAACTTAATTAACGAAAAAGAGCTTCTGCTGGCTTATAGCAAGTATTTTAATATAGAGTATGTAGATTTAACTAAGGAGAAGCCCTCTCAGGAAGTCCTCTCTTTAATTCCTCCTAGCCTTCTTACTAAATACACTATTCTGCCCTTGAGAAGGGATAAAGAGACTCTTTTTGTTGTCTTAAGAGACCCTTTTGATATTGCTCTTTTAGATGAGTTAAAGATAGTCACCAATTTAGAGATAAAGCCTTTATTGGCAAGAAGGGCAGACATTCTTAAAGCAATAAAGGAGCATTACGGCTTAGGAGCAGAGGCTGTAGAGGAATTAGTAGGAGTTTCAGAACCTGTATTAGAGGA
>CAZSAI010000071.1:0-5877 GCA_964604895.1 uncultured Planctomycetia bacterium | reverse complement strand
CTAAAATCAAAGCTATCAAAATTATACTTACTAAATACAAGTAAAAAGACCTTCTCTTAAATTTAGCCCGGACAAAAGACAAAGTTATAGCATTAGTAGCTGGCCCTGCTATTAAGAAAACTAAACCTGCTCCCGGAGAGAAACCTTTAGCCATTAAAGATACTGCCACCGGGATTGAGCCAGTAGCACAGACATATAAGGGCACGCCTATTATTAAACTAGCTAAAAAGTCTAAAGGATAAAGAAAGTAAGAAGAAAAGAAATCTTTAGGCAAAAATACAGAAATTACTCCGCCAATTACTACCCCCAAGATAAGCCACTTGCCTATATCCTGACTGACTTCATAAAAACCGTACCTAAAAACTTCCCTAACCTTAAAATTAAATTTAGTTTTAAAATGGGAATGCTCAGGGATTAAGCCCTGCTTTTCTTTTTTCCCTCCTAAAAGATAATCTAACCAACCTAGAAATACCCCCGAAATTATTGCTGCTAAGGGTCTAAATAAAGCAAATAAAGGACCTAATAAGGAATAAGTGGCTAAGATTGAATCTATTCCCGTAGTAGGAGTAGAAACCAGAAAAGCCAAAATACTGGATTTACTCGCTCCATCTTTTTCTAAAGAAGAGGCTAAAGGTATAACTCCGCAGGAACAAACAGGTAAAGGCACTCCCAATAAAGTTGCTTTAACAATAGAAAAGAATCCGGGTTTTCCTAATTGCCGACTGATAAAACCCTTTCCTAAAAATACATGAAGTAGCCCAGCAATAAACATACCTAAGAGAAGATAGAAAGATACCTCTACCCACAAAAAAATACTTTCCTTTAAGAAATTGACTATCCAGCCCATCTTTCTCTTGGAAAAAAGATTACCTACACTAAACAAAAGGGGGCTTTAAACAAGAAAATCCGTAACACCTCTTCTTAAAATCAAGAAAGGCCTCATCTCTATCTTTAAATGTTCTCTCTTTTTTAAGAAAGAGAAGAGATTTCTTCCTTTCTTGAAGAAACTTATCAAGTATCTTTTTATTAGACAATTCCTTTTTCAGTTCCTTATAAAATCTTAAGAGAGCCTTATTAAGTTCTATTCCTAAGTTAAGCAAACCCAGAAGGGAAAAACTCTCTGGACTTATTTTGCAAGACTTACATTCATACTGAGGAAAGTATTTTTTCTCTCCAAGCCCATTTAAGATTTGAGATAGAACCCCCTCCGCCTCTAAAGAGGCTCGGGAAAATTCTAAAAATTTCTTCTTTATCTTCCCATTCTTAATAAGCTCTGATGTCCTCTCAAAACATTTCCCTATTAAATGTTCAATATCTAGAGTTTTCTTAAGAGTATCTATTAACTTCCTATCCATAACCTTTCCCTTTCCTAAACAAACCTGAGCATACCTGCACCAATCAAGACAAGAAGGAAGCTTTTCTCTAAAAACATCCCTATTGCAATTAGGACATCTGGTCTTCAGCTCATCTGAGAAAACTTCAACTTCACACCCGCAGTCAGGACATTTGAGAATTTCTACCTTTAAAAAACGACTGTCTCTTCCTGGACACCTAAAGATACACCTCCCTTTTAGACAAGCTAAAGTACCTGCTCAACCCTCCTAACCTCAGGGATTCTCTCCTTCAATCTCTGCTCAATCCCTAACTTTAAAGTATAAGTGGACATCGGACAAGTCCCACAGGCTCCTTTAAGTCTAAGTTTAACAACCCCTTCTTGGGTAATATCTACTAACTCCACATCTCCGCCTTCGGCATTTAAGTAAGGTCTTATCTCCTCTAAGACTTCCTCTACTTTCTCTCTCATAAGGCCTCCTTCTTTTCCTCTCCTAAGGAATATTATCCAAGAAAATCTTCTCTTTAGCTCAAAATCACTACCTCTCTAAAAAAATGTTTTGAAACTTTTAATATCCCGAGAAAACTCTCGCTTTTGAGGCTTTCTCTATCTATCTCTAAGTCTCTGCATATCTCCTGCATTGCTTCTACCATCTTAGGTGGACCAAAAATAAAAAATATCCTCTCTTTTAAATCTTTAACTTTATCTACAACTAAATCCCTATCTATTCGACCAAACACATAATCCTTATTTAAGGGCTTATGGTCAGTAATAGTATAAAAAATCGATTCTTTTATTTAGAAAACCCCAATTATCCAACTCTCTTTTGAAAGCAACCTCTTCCTCGCTCTGGTTAGAATAAAAAAGATAGACTTCGGTCTCTAAGTTTTTCTCCATTATATACTCAATAATTGAAATAACCGGTGTTATACCTATACCCCCAATTAAGAAGACTATCTTTTTATAATCTTCTCTAAATATACAATTTCCTAAAGGAGCTTCTATTAAGACCTCATCATTTCTTTTTAACTTCTTAAGCTTTAAAGAAAATTCACTATTAGATAATCTCTTAGTAAATTCAATATAATCTTTAGTGGGTGAAGAGGAAAAAGAGAGATATTTATTTAACTCTTTACTCCTTTCTTGAGAAAAAATAACCTTAAGAAATTGTCCAGGCCTAAACTCTATCTTCTTCTGAGGTAGGAATCTAAAGCTTTCCACAGTAGGACTTCTCTTAATCCTCTCTATAAGTCTTAGGAAATATCTCTCCATAGCTAAAAACCTTCTAAAATTTTCTCTTCTAATCTCTTAATCTCTTCTTTTAAGATTTGAGGTAGGCCCAAAATATCTACATCCATAAAACCTCTTATGATTAAAGATTGGGCCTCCTTGTGGGAAAAACCTCTAGAGCAGAGATATTCTATCTCTTCTTTGCTTATCTTTCCTATTGCCGCCTCATGAGATAAATCTACATCCCTAAACTCGGTCTCAAGCTCAGGGATAGCTTGTATCTTACCTTTCTGGTTTATAATCAAACCCCTACATTCTAAGTGGGCCTTTATATTCTCAGCTTGAGCCTTAAGATGACCCCTAAGGATAGCACTTCCTCCTAAACTCACTGCCCTGGAGATAATCTCAGCAGAAGAACTCCTCTTTCTAAAAATCACTCTTGAGCCTATATCTTGAAAAGAACCTGGATACGATAAAATTAAGGAGCTAAAACTTACCCTACAAGACTCTCCTTGAGCAACTGCTGTAGGATACATAACTATTTCCTTTACTGGTTTTAGACAAATATAATTAGAGACAAAACAGGCTCCTTCTTCTAACACCGCTATGCTTATTGGCCTAACACTTATATCCTCTCTCCAGGAATGAATCATTGTAAAATTTAAATAACCACCTTTCTTTACAAAAAATTCAGAAACTCCTGAATGAGAGGCTTCTTCTGCTGACTTTGAAGCAACGCAACCAGTAATAAGATAGAGGCTTGCTCCTTCCTCTACAATAATAAGATTATGAACCTTCTGATTAAACCTTTTAGCACTCAAGAACAAGCAAGCCTGGATTGGAAACTCAACTTTTCTCCCCTTCTTTATCCTTATAAAACAACCTCCCTGGGTCTGAGAAAAAAACTCCTTATCTAAAACCCTAAAAGCTTCCCCATAATAGTTCTTTGCTTCAGCAATATCCTCTAAAGCTTTCTCGATAGGAAAAATCTCAACCCCCTCAGACAAACTCCTACTTAATAAAATCTTATCATCCCTCTGAAGGAAACTCCCTGCCCGGGCTTTCTCTTCTAAATCTACCCCCACAGAAAGAAGTTCCTCTTTTGCCTGGGTTTTAAGCTCTTCGGAAGTGAACCTCTCTTTCATAACACTCCTTGCATTTCTGATAACCAAACTTCTTAATACTTCTAAATACCTCCGAAGGTTCTCCCTCGCACCAAACTTTCCCTTCTATTAAAACCAAAGCTCTTTGGGCCTTTATATAATCTAAAATATAGCCAGTATGAGTTATAATTAAAGTTGACTTCCCTTGCTCCTTTAAGTAGTCGTTGAGAACTTTTCCCATTATAGAGATATTCTCAATATCTACACCTGACTCTGGCTCATCTAATAGAAGAAGGTCGGGGTCTTGAAGAACAACTTGAAATAACTCTGAGCGTTTCATTTCGCCTCCTGAGAAATCAAGGTTAAGCTCTCTGGATAAATGGTCCTTTAAAGAAAGTCTCTGGGCTACTTCAGTGGTTCTTTCTTTATCCTTGCAGAGAAAATCTGCTACCTGATAAAGCCGTATTCCTCTTACTTTAGGAGGGTGTTGATGCATAAGCCCTATCCCTAAACTTACCCTCTCCTCAATTGGTAAGTTATTTATTAACTTTCCCTTAAAAATAATCCTTCCTTCTTTAATTTTGTATCCGGAGAAACCCATAATTGTTCTTATTAAGGTAGTCTTTCCGCTGCCGTTGGGGCCAAATAAAGCTACCACCTCCCCTTTTCTAATATTCAAGTTTATATCCTCTAAAATAACTCTCTTCTGAGCTTCTACTTTAAGATTTTCTACCCTTAACATTTTCCCGACAGTCTTTACAGATTCCATAGAAGTAGCCCTGAAACTCTTCTATAATATTTCCTTCAACCTCTTTTTCTTTCAGGTGCTTGCAGGGTTTAATTTCTAAATCTAAAATCTTCCCACATTTCTTACAGAAGAAATGATGATGAAACCCGGTCTTTACTTCAAAACAGGACTTATAAAAATCTATTCTTATTTCTTGAATCAACCTCTCTTTCTTAAAGAGTTCAAGTATAGAATAAACGGTAGCCAAAGAAAGTCCTAAGAAATTCTTCTTAATCCCTTGAAAAATTTCCTCAGCAGTGAGATGTCTATTCTGTTTCTTAAGAAAGTTAAAGACTGCCAATCTTTGAGGAGTGATTCGTATGCCTTTCTCCTTCAATCTTTTTATACTCTCCTGCATAACCCTAATAGTGTAGTAGCCTTCCAATTTTTGTCAAGAATTATTTTTAGATAAGAATGATTATTAGAAGATTTAATACCTTTAAAATGTGGGGAACATTTTATCCTTGAAAAATAGATGAAAAATCTTAATATAAAGATGATGACTGTTCCCTTAAAATCCTTCTCTTCTATTTTAATAATCCTCACAATAATAGGGATGTGCTTAATAATCTATATAAAATACTATGAGAAGAAAGCAATATATTTTCCCTCTCCTTTCATTGAAGTTAAGCCTAAAGATATTGGTTTAGATTATCAAGATATCTATTTTCTCACCTCTGATGGGGTAAAACTAAATGCCTGGTTTATAGAAGCCGAAAATCCAATTGCTACTATCTTATTCTTACATGGAAACGCTGGAAACATAAGCCATAGAATTAAACTAATACAGCTCTTTGTGAAAGAAGGCTTTAGTTTCTTTATCTTTGACTGGCGAGGTTATGGAAAAAGTAAAGGAAGACCTTCTGAAGAGGGTTTATATAAAGACGCTTTAGCAAGTTACGAGTATTTAACTAAGAAGCTGAATATTCTCCCCAACAAAATAGTAATCTACGGAAAGTCCTTGGGAGCAAATATAGCTTGCGATTTAGCTACAAAGGTAGATAAAAGTCTTCTTATTATAGATAGTGGTTTCTCCTCAGCCCAAGATATGGCTAAAATTGTCTTTCCTTTTATCCCTTCTTTTCTGGTAAGGTGGGCAATTACTGTGAAATTTGATGCCCTTTCGAAAATTAAAGAAATAGCTTTCCCCAAATTGATTATTCATAGTAAAGATGATGAGACAATCCCTTTTAATCAGGGAGAAAAACTCTTCCGAGAAGCTAAAGAACCTAAAGAATTTTTTGTAGTAAGGGGCTCGCATAACCAAGCTATATTTAACAACCCTGAAGTATTTATATCTCGAATAAAAACATTTGTTCTCAATTACTCAAATAAAGATCCTATTAACTTAAAATGAAACCCTTTAAGACCCATCTATCTGGTAAAACAGGTTAAAACAGCCTATTTTGCTAAAGCTAAGTGCC
>CAZSAI010000070.1:0-5970 GCA_964604895.1 uncultured Planctomycetia bacterium | reverse complement strand
ATTTATTTTCTTAAATTTAATTGTAAGTATGTTTCTATTATTGGAGAGAGGTAAAACCTATTTGACAGAGGGGGTTTTCTTCTATATAATTTGCTTCTATGCAGGAGAGGAGAGAGAAATTAGACAAAATAAAGGAAAAATTAGGTTGGCCTTATTCTATAAGTTTTTTTCCTAAAGAGGCCCCTATTTCTACAGTGAAAGAAGCCTTCTTCGAAGGAAAAGAAGCAAGTTTAGCAGGTCGACTTCTTAGCCGAAGAGAGCATGGGGGGAGCATCTTCTTTGATATAGGAGATTTTTCAGGGAAGATTCAGTGTTATTTAAAGAAAGATTTAATTGGCCAAGATAAGTTTTTGCTTTTTAAAGAGTTAGATATAGGAGATATTTTAGGGGTTAGAGGGACTCTTTTTAAAACAAAAACAGGCGAGGTTACTATTGCTGTATCTAGTTTCCAGCTTCTTTCCAAATCTTTAAAAGCTCTGCCTGAGAAATGGCATGGCTTAAAAGATATAGAGCTCCGTTTTAGGAAGCGTTACTTAGATTTGATAGCTAATCCCCAAAGCAGGTCTATTTTTATCCATCGTAGCAAGTTGATAAGAAAAATAAGAGAGTTTCTAGAGGGGGAGGGGTTTATAGAGGTAGAGACTCCTCTACTTCATCTTGTCCCGGGAGGAGCCTCAGGCCGGCCTTTTAAAACGCATCATAATGCTTTAGATATGGATATATATTTACGGATAGCCCCTGAGTTGTATCTTAAAAGACTCTTGGTGGGAGGTTTTGATAAAATCTACGAACTTAATCGCTCTTTCCGGAATGAGGGCATATCTCCAAAACATAATCCCGAGTTTACTATGTTAGAGGTTTATGCTGCCTATAAAGATTATAACTTTATGATGGAGCTTACTGAGAATCTTCTGAAAAAGTTAGCAAGAGAAGTATCTTCAGATGGCATAATTAATTATCAAGGGTTTTCTCTAGATTTTAATAAGGAATTTAAGAGGTTTTCTCTGGCCTCAAGACTGAAAGAAGATTTTGGAATAAAATTTCAGGACTCTCCTCAGGAATTTATCAGGAAAGCCTCAGGATACTTTAATATTAAAGAGAATCTTTCTCGTTCTCAGATTATAAAATTGATAGAAGAGCTTATAGAGGAGAAATACTTTGGTAAAGAACCTGTATTTGTTACTGATTTTTATACTTGGATGTCTCCTCTAGCTAAGGCTAAAGAAGATAATCCTTACTTAGTAGAGAGATTTGAGCTATTTGTAGGAGGGGTAGAATTAGCCAATGCTTACTCTGAACTTAACGACCCTATAGAACAAAGAAAGCGCTTCCTACAGCAGATAGATGCTGAAGAATTTACTCAAAGAATGGATGAGGATTTTATTGAAGCTTTAGAGTACGGAATGCCTCCAGCTGCTGGTTTAGGTATTGGGATAGACAGGTTGTTGATGGTTCTTCTTAACCAGCCTTCCTTAAAAGAAGTTATCTTCTTTCCTTTGCTTAAGCCTCAAGAGTAATGAAGATTGAATTTTGGTTGGCTTTAAAATTTATATTTAATAATAGGAGAAGATACCTTTCTTTTATTAGTGGTGTCTCTTTTGTAGGTTTAGCTTTAGGGATTTGTGCCTTAATAGTAGTATTAGGCGTGATGAATGGATTTGATAGCAATCTTAGAGAAAAACTCTTGGGTTTTAATTTTCATATTATAGCTTATTTAGATAAGCCTGCTAGGGAGTTAGCAGAGGAGGTAGCTAAGCTTAATAATATAGAAAATGTAGTCTTATTTTCTCAAATTCAGACTGCTGCTAGGAAAGACAAAGCGATATTTCCTATAGTCTTGGAAGCAATAGATTTTGATTCTAAAGAAAAAGAAATTTGGTCTAAGTATTTAGAGAAAGGTGGTTTTGAGGGATTGTTGGTAGGTGAGATCCTAGCTAAAAACTTAGACCTTACCTTAGGAGAGGAAGTAGAAATTTTTAATCCCAAGACTTTTAAGACCCAGGCATTTAAGATCAGAGGAATATTTAATTTTGGAATTTACGATTTAGATTCTTCCTTCATAGTTGCTCCTTACTTTTTAGTTAAAAGTTTTTTAGAGAAAGCAGAGGCACTTCCTTTATTAGGCATAAGGATAGGAGATATCTACCAGGCAGAGAAGGTTAAAGAAGAAATGCTTTCTAAGAATATTGAGGGGATTACCTTAATAAAGACCTGGGCTCAGCTAAATGAGACTTTGTTTTCAGCTTTGAGGCTTGAGAAGATTACTATGTTTATAATTTTAAGTTTAATAGTAGTTGTTGCCTGTTTTAATATTTTTGCTACTCAGACTGTAAGAGTAGTAGAGAAGATAAAAGATATAGCAATTCTTAAAAGTATAGGATTAAGCAGAATCTCGGTAAACCTTCTCTTTTGTTTGCAGGGTCTTATTTTGGGATTTATTGGTGTATTTTTGGGCGGTAGCTTGGGGCTTTTTTTGTGTTTTGTTTTAAAGAATACTCATCTTGTTAGGCTTCCTCCCAAAATCTATTATATAGATTATTTGCCTGTTCTTATAGATTATAAAGATGTTTTTATTATTTGTTCATTAGGCCTAGGCCTAAGCCTTCTGTTTAGCTTAGCCCCAGCGGTGAGGGCAGGCAGGATAGAAGAAGCTGAAGCTTTGCGGTATGAGTGAGGAAATAATTAAAGCAAATAATGTGAAAAAAGTATATAGGGATGCAGGAAGAGAAGTTTTAGCTTTATCTGAGGTAAATATTTCTGTAAAAGAAGGAGAGTATTTAGCTGTAGTAGGCCCTTCGGGGGCAGGTAAATCCACTCTTATTCATATCTTAGGAGGATTAGATTTTCCTACCGAAGGAGAGGTTTTTTTTGAGGGCAAGAATATAGAGAAGTTAAATAGAGAAGAAATTTTCCTCTTGAGAAACCAGAAGATAGGTTTTGTTTTCCAGTTTTACCATTTGATTAGTGAGCTTACGGTTTTGGAGAATATTCTTCTCCCTGCTCTGCTCTCAACTAGAAGTTTCAAGCTTTCCCGAAAGAGAGCTAAGGATTTGGCAGAGAGATTAGGCCTGGTAGAAAGGCTTAATTTCTATCCTCATCAACTTTCTGGGGGAGAACAACAAAGGGTAGCTATAGCCAGAGCTTTAATCAACAGGCCTTCTGTGCTTTTTTGTGATGAACCTACAGGGAATTTGGACCACGCTTCTTCTGAGAAGGTAAGATTTATTCTTAAGGATTTAAATAAGAAGAATACTACTATAGTGTTAGTAACCCATAATTTTGAGCTTGCAAAAGATGCTCAAAAAGTGTTAAATATTAAGGAAGGCCGACTCTTATCTTAGTTTTATTCTTGATTAAAATTTTGGGTTTGAATTCTAGAGCTTGGATAGTGGAAGGGGGTTAAATGAAGGTATTTATTAATGGAAAGCTGCTGGATAGAAGAGAGGCTAAAATTTCTGTTTTTGACCACGGTTTTCTCTATGGAGATGGGGTTTTTGAAGGGATAAGGGTTTATAATTGTTTAGTTTTTAAATTAAAAGAGCATATTGATAGACTATTTGAGTCAGCCCATACTCTTATGCTTGATATCCCTTACTCCAAGACACAGATTCAAAGAGCAATAATAGATACTTTGCGGGCTAACCGCTTGAGGGACGCCTATATTAGAGTAGTAGTTACTCGAGGAGAAGGTGATTTAGGCCTAGATCCCAGAAAATGCAAAGGTAAAGAAAGTCTAATAATAATTACGGATAAAATTGCTCTTTATCCTAAGGAATATTACCAGAAAGGATTAGAGATTATTACCGTTCCTACTATTAGGAATCTTCCTGAGGCTCTGAATCCTCAAATTAAGTCTTTAAATTATTTAAATAACATTCTGGCTAAAATTGAAGCTATAAATGCTGGATTTCCTGAGGCGATAATGCTTGATTCTTTAGGCTATGTGGCTGAATGCACTGGAGATAATATCTTTATAGTAAGAAAGAATAACCTTTATACCCCTCCTCAATGTATGGGTACTCTTAGAGGGATAACAAGAGACAGTGTTTTAGAGATAGCCAAGAGGTTGAAAATTCCTACTCATGAACATGTCATAACGAGGCACGAACTTTATATAAGCGATGAGTGTTTTTTAACTGGTACAGCTGCTGAAATTGTACCTGTAGTTAAGATTGACGGAAGAGTCATTGGGAGAGGAAGACCCGGTCCAGTAACTAAAAGACTTATGCAGGAGTTTAAAAGACTTACTAAGAAAGAAGGAGTAAAGTATAGACTCTAAATTGCAGGTCTTGAATTATTTCTGCAAACTTTGGAGGATGAGGAATGTTGTGTGATGTCTGTGGGAAAAACCCAGCTACTGTCCATCTAACTGAGATAATTGAGGGCAAAATCATTGAGGTCCATCTCTGTGAGGATTGTGCAAAGAAGAAGACTGAGGAGTTTCAGAAGCAGTTTAATATCTCTGATTTTTTATCAGAATTGGTAGATATAGATTCTTTAAGTGAGATAGAGTTGCCTAGAATTGTGTGTTCGGGATGTGGTCTTAGGTATGATGAGTTTAAAAAGAAAGGAAGATTAGGTTGTGGAAAGTGTTATGAAGATTTTAAAGATAAACTTCTTCCTTTATTGAGAAAAATTCATGGTTCTCTCAGACATAGAGGAAAGGCTCCTAAAGTTAAGGTAGAAGATGAGATTTCTCTAGAGGAGAGAATAAAGGAATTAAGAAGGCACCTAGAGAGAGCTATAAAGTTAGAAGAATATGAAGAAGCAGCCAGGATAAGAGATGAGATAAAGGAGTTAGAAGCAGCAAAGAAAAGAAAGCCAAACTCTCAAAATAAGGAAAAAGATGATACTTGATGATTTACTTAATAAACCTGGGGAGTGGTTTAAAGGCAAAGGTCCAGATTCTAATATTATCATTTCTTCCCGAGTAAGGCTTGCTAGGAATATTGCAGAATTTCCTTTTCCCGGAAGGATGAAGGCTTATCAGGTAGATGAACTTTTTGACAAAATAAAATTAGCTCAGCAAAAGAGTAGTTTCTTAAGAGGTTTTGAGTTTATCAAAGCAGGAGAACTTTCTAACTTAGATAGGGAGTTTCTTTTGGAGAGGCATCTGATTAGTCAGGAATATATGAATTTTAGTGAAGGTAGGGCCCTTCTTCTAAGAAGAGATGAGGTTTGTTCAATAATGATAAATGAAGAGGATCATTTAAGGATACAGGTTATAAAGTCAGGCTTTGACCTTCAAGATACCTGGGAGATTGCTAATAGAGTAGAGGAGGAGTTCTCCAAAAGTTTAGATTTTGCTTTTTCACCAACTTTGGGTTATCTTACAGCCTGCCCTACTAATGTTGGAACAGGCATGCGGGCATCTTGTATGCTTCATTTGCCAGGGTTAATTATGACTAAAAGAATTAATAGGGTTTTAGAATTGATAAGCAAGCTTTCTTTTACTACTAGAGGTTTTTTTGGAGAAGGGACTCAGGCTATAGGTAATTTCTTCCAAGTTTCTAACCAGTTAACTTTGGGTTTAAGTGAGGTAGAAATCTTAAGTAATCTTTCAGGAATAATAAAACAGCTTAAGACTCAGGAACTTCAGGCAAGAGATTATATGCTTTCTAAGTATAAGCTCTCTTTAGAGGATAAGGTTTGTAGGGCTTTAGGAGTGCTTAAGAGTTGCCGACTTATTAGTAGTAGTGAGACCTTATCTCATCTTTCTTTGTTGCGTTTAGGGATGGATTTAGGTATAATAAAAAATTTAGATAAAGAGCTCCTTAATCAACTGTTTATTATGATTCAACCAGCTCATCTTCAAAAGATATATAAGAAGAGACTTTCCCATGAGGAAAGAGATTTTATAAGAGCTGAGTTATTGAGAGAGAAGTTAGAAAGGATTAGTATTTAATAATAAGGAGAAAAGGAGTCAACTATTTAAAATAAAAAATGACCAAACACCTATTTAAACAATCT
>CAZSAI010000069.1:0-6001 GCA_964604895.1 uncultured Planctomycetia bacterium | reverse complement strand
AGCCCTCTTTAACTTTATAGATATAGATAGGCATCTTCTTTAAGGCTTAACTTCTTTATAGAGCTGATTATAATATTTTTCCATACTGAAAGCATCCCAAGGATACTTCTCCTCCCAGGGATAACCATAAGTCTGAGAAGAATTAGGAAGTATAAAAGTAGCTAAATCAGAAACTCCGTAAATTATCCGGGAGATAGGAAAAGCTATTGAATTATATATCCCTACAAAAGGTTTATCCTGATTGAAACCCTTAATCAATTGAGCAGGCATATCTAAAATACCTAAAAAAGCGTTGTAACTGCCCCTTATAATTTTATTCCCTATAGGCTCAAGACCTTCTTTTAGAAGGAAATATTGTCTACCCTCCTCCCAAACATACTCACTATCCAGAGGAATTCCTATATTATGGTTATCTTTAGGATTAGGTAAAGGAAAGGTTAGAAGTTGAAGCATCCCTGAAGTAGTTCTACCTAAAGAATGGATAACACCTCTAAAAATTCCCAAGAAAGCCCCGATAAATTTAGCTTTGCCCTCTTCTCCAACTCCATACTTATAACCTTTAGCTATCTGAAAAGGAATCTCCAGCCAACCTGTAAGAGAATTTATTATCCCCTGCTGAAGCTTATCTAAAGAATTTTCTAAATAATTGAAATCTTGGGTATAACTTAAATTAACTAGAATCAAACAAAAAGCTAAAAACCAAAAAAAACCTTTTAACATCCTCCCTCCTTTCTTTCTAACAAACCTTCTTCTCTTTCTTAAATCTGGTCTCTGCCAACCTTTAAACTCTACTATATTTTTACATTCACAGACAACCCTTTTACCAAATTGAAAGAGACTAATATCAAATTCTCTTCCACAATTTGAACACCTAACAGCCATTTAAAATCCTCCTAAAAGTTCAGGAACAATAAACCAACAAAGTCTAAACTCTCGACCATCATACTCTAAAACCACCACTCCAGAATTTTTAAAAGATATTAAAGAAGGTTCTTCTCTATTTATTAAAAGAAGATTAGCTAACTTAGCCAAGAAAGGAAGATGCCCCACAATCATTAAATCCTTATTTAAGGATAGAATTTCATAAGCAATTTTATTCACAGGCTCAAGAGGAGCTAAATCTTCCCGTTGCCTAATCTCTTTAAAATTGAGATTTTGAGAAATTATCTGGGCAGTCTGGATGGCTCTTAATTTATTACTATGCCA
This sequence comes from uncultured Planctomycetia bacterium, assembly GCA_964604895.1. Classification (GTDB taxonomy): domain Bacteria; phylum Omnitrophota; class Gorgyraeia; order Duberdicusellales; family Duberdicusellaceae; genus Duberdicusella. The sequence goes on along the minus strand of CAZSAI010000069.1, from coordinate 4,795 downwards.
AAGAGAGTCTACAGTTATATTATTCCTTTTAAGAAATTCAGCCACCTTTTCAGTTTGTCCAATTCCTTCTGGAGTTAAGGGTTTCTGAGGGTCTTCTTTCTCAGATAAAGAAATCCCGTGCTGAATTAAATACAATTTCATAATCCCTCCTCAATAACTTCTTATATTTGAACTCCAAGTGTAGAACTCTCCAGCTGATTGTTAATTGCTTCTCTACATTTTCTACTTAGTTCTTTTCTCTGAGATGACAAATTTACAGAAGAAGCCACAACCTCAAGAGGATTACCTACTTGAATTTCTATCTCTATACTCCTAAGCCCCAAAACACCCAATAAATGAGGCATAAACCTCATCTCTCCATACCAGTAAACTAAATCTCTATTAAGTTCATTTAAAGGCTGAGAATCTATACGAGTATACTTTATTACCAAAGGCACTATCTTGCAACCAGCCCTCAGGGGAGCTTCAAAAAATGGAGTCTTAAAACTAAGAATTCTACTCCCATTAGTAGAAGTCCCCTCTGGAAAAAGAATAATATTAATCTTTTTTCGAAGAAGAAATATTATCTTTTTAAGCTCATTATGAATATTTGAAGGATTAATTCTATTCACAAAGATAGTCTCACCCAACCAGACTAAAACCCCAAACAAAGGCCATCTCTTTAAGTCTAAGCCTCCTATAAACAATAAAGGCGAAAGTCTACTTATTGCTATTCCATCAAGGTAACTTAAGTGGTTGCTAACAAAAAATATACCCTTCTTTTTCAAAAATTCTTTTTGGCCGAAGACCCTAACTTTTATGCCCACAACATAACTTAATATCCTATTTAAAAGATGAACTAAATAAGAAGCTAATAATGCCCTTTTAGCAAGAAAAAACATAAAGAAGAATCTTACTAAAGAAAGTAAGAAAATCCATAGAAAAATACTTGAAAACAAAAAAAGTAATCTAATTACTTTTTTCATAGAAATTTTCTCAAAAAAGAATTATTCATCCTTTTTACATCTAAAAGCATAAAAAAATCCACACTATTAAATATTCTATCCCAAGCAGGTTCTCCACATACAAAAGCTCCTATACTAAGATAGCCCCTTATTAAAGAAGGTAACATACTTAAAGCCTCTTTCCTGTTATATTCATCTAAATACTTAGTGTAACTAAATCTCTTATCTTCTAGGGGAAATACTCTAAACGGAGGTGGACTAAAAAAATTATCTTTAAAAAATCTAAAGATTTTCCCTATCTTCAAGGGATGAGAATCCTCTATACTTGCACAACCAAAAATAAAATCTACCTCATTATATTCTACATAAGAAAGAACTCCCCTCCAGAGAAGAGCTATTATTAAATACTTTCTATAATCAGGATGAACGCAAGCTCTACCTATCTCTAAAACTTCACCTTTACAATTCTTCTTTATATTTCCTAAATCAAACTCTGTCTCCGAATAAAAACCGATATGCTTTTCGGCTATTGAGCCTAACAGGAGTCTATAAGTACCTACAACTCGACTAACCCTTTTATCTATAACAATTAAGTGCTGGCAAAATTTATCAAATTTATCTTTCTCTATTTTTTCTTGATTAAGAAATATCTTGCCTCTTAAAAGCTGAGCAGAATTAAGATATCCTCCTTTCTTAATAAGCTGAACCTTAAAATTCTGAGTCTCTATTATCTTCACTAAATATAAGATTACTATTTTTTAGAGTTCTTGATATAATATATTAACTATGAAAATAACCTCTAGCAAGAGAAAAATCCTCAAAATTGCTGAAGCTTATTTTAATTATCTCGGAAGTAATTACCCTACAATATGTTTAAGCGATGAATTCTATCTTTTTCCGCGTGCAAAAAAAGCTTTAAGATATTCAAATCACTCAGAAGACTTTGACAAAGATAAAATAATTCAAGACTTAAAATATATAAAAAATCTAAAGCATGAATTAGAAAAGGTAAACATAACAGCACTAAATTTAGAAGAAAGGATTGACTATGCTCTTCTTAATCAGAGTATCTGCGGCTTCCTAAGAGAATTTGGTCAAATAAAAATCTGGCAAAATAGGCCCTCCTTATATATTAAAATAGCCATCTTAGGAATTGAAGGACTCCTCTACCAGGAAGAATTTCTTAAGAAAGAAATAGGTGATTCTTTAATTTTAAAACTAAGGAAAAATGTTGGACTTCTTTCTCAACTAAGAAGCAATGTTAAAGAAGTAAGTCCTCCTGAGTTGGAGTTAAGTGTAGAAATTGCTAAGAGCGCCTCCTATTACTTCAGAAATCTTCCTTTAAATAGAAAATATCATAAAGAAACTTCTCATCTAATAAGAAAAATCTGTCAGTCCTTAAAAGAGATAGAAAAACTCTTAAGGAAACTTACTCCTTCCAAACCTCAAAAAGAAAAAGAAAAGATTCTAATAGAGAAAACTCTTAAAGAAAGCTTTTCTTACAATAAATCTCTTAAAGAAGTTTTTGACCTTGCCTTCAAAGAATATAAGCTAACTTTAGAAGAGATAAAAAAGTTATCTAAAAAGATAAATAAAAAGGAAAGTTCTTTTAAGAACCTTCTTTGCCAGCTCTCGGGTAGAAAAAATAAAAAGCTTAATTTGTTAGAACTCTATACAAGAGAGATTGAAAAAATAAAAAATTTCCTTAGAAAAAAAGATATTTTAGATATAAGGAAAGGAAAAATAATAGTAAGAGAAGTACCTCTGCATCTAAAACCCTTAAGAGCTTCAGCCTCTTATAACTGCTGGGCTATATATAATAAAAGGGCTCCGGGAATATTTTATATAAATCCCCAAGAGCCTAATTATCAAGAGTACATCTTTATAACAGCTCATGAAGCTTATCCTGGACACCATCTCTTAGACTCAAGAAGGAAAGACCTCAAAAACTTCATCCGAACTCAAGTTGAATCCCCTCTCTTCTATGAAGGCTGGGCTTCTTTTGCCGAGGAACTTATAGAAGAAACTGGCTACTTAAAAGACCCTCATCAAGAAATTATTGGTTTAAGAAGAAGGGCCTGGAGAGCAACAAGAGCAGTATTAGATATAGGTCTAAGGATAGGCAAAATAAAGATATCAGAGGTTTACTCAATGCTAAAAGATTTAGGTTATCCCTCAAGGAGGCTTTCTTCTATGATAAAACACTATTTACTTATGCCTGGATATCAATTATGCTATACTATTGGGAAGCTGGAATTTCAAAGACTTAAGAAGAAATACTCCTCCTCTCTTGGCTTAAAAAACTTCCTGGAGTTTATCTTAAACCAAGGAGAAATTCCTTTTTGTTTCTTAGAGGAGAAACTTAAGGAGTACTTATGCCAAAAGAATTCTTAGGCTATCATTCAGAATGGAACTTGGGAAGTCCTGGGGGTTGGGACTATCAAAGAATGGCTCAGGAGATTGGGAAATATTCCTGGAGAAAGCTAAAGAAAGAGATAAAAGTTAAAATAGATTTGGATTTTGGACACCCTCTTCTTAACCCTGTGCCTTCTTTTGCTAAGCTTCTGCTTAGGGCTCATCGAAGAAATTTTGGCAGAGAAAAACCTAATATTGCCTTGGTAGCCGAAAAGGAAACCTTAGATAAGGTAGGAGAAAATATAAGATTTGTAAAGTATCTAAATAGTTTAGAGGGAGTTACTGCTTCTCTAGTTGAACCTAATCAATTAGAGCTAAAGGGCCAGAATATCTATTTAAAAGGAAGAAAAGTTACTTTAATATTTTTAGATTTTAATAATCGGATAATAGTCAAACTTAGGAAAAAATATAACATTAAGGCCCTCCTTACTGCCATAAAAAGAGGAATAGTAGTAAACCCCCGGGGAATGGAACCAATCGGAGCAAAAGGAGTATTTGAAGTTCTTACCTCAGAAGAAGCCCATAGGATATTTTCTCTAACAACCATCAAAAGAACCCCTTGGACAAGAAGGTTCTTCCCTCGAAAAACAATGGGACCTAAAGGAGAAAAAATCTCTGATTTAATAAGTTGGGCTAAGAAGAATTGGGAAAATATAATCTTAAAACCTGCTCATGGCTACTCTGGTAAAGGTATTATTATTGGGCACAAAGAGCCTAATAAAGAAAAACTCATAAAAAAAGCCCTTAAGAAAGAAGACTACATTATTCAACCTTTAATACCCCTTAAGATATGGGCTGAAGAGTTCCCCTGGATTGACCAAAAAAATAAAAAGATATTCTTAAAAACTTGGCAAACCGATTTCCGGTGTTTTATCACTGATAGAGGATTAATTGGGTTTGTAACCCGTTTCGGAGGTATACCTACTAATGTGGGCTCAGGTGGAGGTGTGCAAAGTACAGCTATTCTCCGTTCCCCTCTTCCTATAAAAGAGGCACAGCAAAGAATTAATGAGGCTATTTTAAAATTAGGATTTGATTTTATTTATACTTTACAGAAGGAAATAGATAAGAAGTCCATTAAAATGGGTAATGTCTACCTTTTAGGACCAATTATGAATACCTTAAGACCAAGGATTATAAGCCCTCATCATATAACTCAACTTAAAAGTTATGCTCGAAATCTCTGGAAAGACGCCTTAAAATTAGAAGAGCTTTATTTGGAAGGAAAACTCAAAGAATATGTGCAAATAAGTCCTGGAGAGGAAGAAATCGCAAGACTCTCTCCTTGGAGAGGAAAACCAGCCCTTATTGCTTCTGATGGGCTATTCGGATTTGTCTAAAAATGAGGGTAGATAAATATTGGTGGAAGAATTTTTTTGATGAGGTATATCTTTTGACTGATGCTCGAACTATAAATAACCCTCTATTAACTAAAA
>CAZSAI010000068.1:0-6118 GCA_964604895.1 uncultured Planctomycetia bacterium | reverse complement strand
CCTTTAGGACAGCTGCTAAAGCTATGGCTGAAAGGTCTGAACCTCCTCTTCCCAAGGTAGCTATCTCTTTTTCAGGGGTTTGACCCTGAAATCCTGCTACTACTACTACTTTTCCTTCTTCTAGAGCCTTTTTGATTTTTCTTGTCTCTATTTTTAAGATTTTTGCTTGAGTGTGAACTCTGTCAGTAATTATTCCTACTTGGGGACCAGTAAATGAGACTGCATTTACCCCCTTCTTATGAAGAGCCATAGCTAAGAGAGCTGAGGATATTTGTTCACCAGTAGAGATAAGCATATCCATTTCCCTTTCTGAAGGATAAGGATTTATCTTCTCAGCCAAAGTTATAAGTTCATCGGTAGTATCACCCATAGCAGAGACCACCACTACTATTTTGAAGCCCTTCCTTTTATAAGAGGTTATCTTCTGGGCTACTTTTTTTATTCTTTCAATGTTACTTACTGAGCTTCCTCCGTATTTTTGAACAATTAAGCCAGCTTTGTTGCTCATTATTTAATATATTTTTTCTTTTCTTAATTACTTCTATAAACATAAATATTCCTAATATTGCTAAGATGATAGTTATTGAGAAAAGGAGATAATTTTTATTGTCTAGCTTAAGAAAGCTTAAGGCTTTTATGACTAAAGCTGAGATAGAGATTATTAACATAAATACTCCAGGTATAAAGGTAAACATATAACTTTTCTTTTTACTTAACAGCCAGGTGGAGACAACAAAGAGAGTAAAACTTGCTAAGAGTTGGTTGGATGCACCGAAAAGTTGCCAGAGTTTTTCCCAACTTCCAGAGAGAAGAATTACCAGTGCTACAAAAAGAACGATAAATGTACTTAAAATCTTCCCTTTTATTTTGAACAATTCTTGGGTTACATAACGAGTAATTCTTGTAGCTGTATCTAGGGTAGTAAGAATAAAGGCATTTAAGATAATTATGGCTAGAAAGCCACCCCAACCTTTTAGGAAATTATTAGTAAGAAAGTTATAACCTTGAGAAAATATTTTTATAGCGTAAGTAGAAGAAATATTACTAAGATTAAGATTAAGGGCTTTTATCCCAGCAGTTACACAGAGTACTACCAGTATAGCTAAAAGTCCTTCAGTAAGCATCCCTAAATAACCTATTTTTTTAGCATCTGTCTCTTGAGGAAGTTGCTTAGAAGTAGTTCCGCTAGCTACCAAAGAATGAAATCCTGAGATTGCTCCACAAGCCATAGTTATAAACATCATAGGAAAAAGCCAACCTCCTTTTGAGGAGATGAATGATTTAATCATGGGATAGTTAATTTCCTGAGGAGAAAACAATACTCCTATACTCATAGTAATAAGTCCGAACCAAAGAAGGAAACTAGAGAGGTAATCTCTGGGTTGAAGTAATATATTTACTGGGGTTATAGAAGCAAAGAAGGCATAGACAAAGAGAATAATTATCCAAGTATTTTTAGATAGACTAAAATAATAGTTTTGCCCAAAAACTACAAATAAGCCTAAGAGAGACAATCCTATAATAGTGGTTAAGAAAAGATTTAAATTAAATCTATAGATTAAAAAACCTATTAATAAAGCTACAGGTATTATCCCTAAAGAAGGCAGTATTATTTTTGGTTCTTCAATAAAAGTTTTGGCGCATACTAAAGCAAAGACAGAAACTACCAATAAAAGAGCAAGCCAAACAAAAATTAGAAAGATTAGCCCAGCTACTTTTGAGATAACTCTTTCTGAGATTTTGCCTACAGAGGAGCCTCCTTCTTTCGAAGATATAGCTAAGCTTAAAAAATCATGGACTCCCCCAATAAATATAGAACCTAAAATTGCCCATAGTATTGCTGGAAGCCAACCCCACCATATACACACAAGAATTGGCCCTACAATGGGACCTGCCCCAGCGATTGAGGAGAAATGATGACCAAAAAGAATCATCCAATGTTTAGCTGGAACATAGTCTATGCCGTCGTATTTCTTATGTGCAGGGGTAATATTTTTATTGTCTATTCCTACTACCTTAGAAATGAAAGAAGCATAGAATTTATAGGCTAAGAAAAATGCCAATAGAGAGATTATAAATACTAAGGTATTGCTCATTATTCTTTTATTAAGTATTCCATAAGTAAAGAAGGCTCCTCAAAATAAAGATTGGAACGTTGAGCTTCCTCTTCAGAGAATTTAGAAATCATAGATTTGGGTATCCCAGCTCCAGTGATTACAAATGGTACAGGTTCAGGGGTATGAGTTCTCCTGGATAAAGGAGTAAAATGGTCTGGCACTATTAAAATACGAGTATCTTGCAAAGTTCTTTCCTTTAGGATAGTCTCTAAGACAAGTTTATCTATCCTCTCTAAACAAGTTATTTTCATTCTTAAATCTTGATTATGTCCTGCTTCATCAGTTGCTTCAATGTGAATATAGACTAAGTCTACCTCTTCTAAAGCCTTGAGAGCAGATTTAGCTTTCCCCTGATAGTTAGTATCGTAAAAACCAGTGGCCCCTTCTACTTCAATTACTTTAAACCCAATGATTTTTCCTATTCCTTTTATCAAATCTACTGCCGAGATTATCGCCCCTGATTTTTTAAATTTTTCTTTAAAAGAAGGCATCTGAGGTTTTATCCCTTGACCCCAGAGCCAAATCATATTAGCAGGATTTTCTTTTAAGTCGAGCCTGACTGTGTTTATCTCATGGGTAGAAAGTATTTCTTTTGACTTTTGAATAAATTCAATTATAATTTCAGAATTTTTTCCTTTAGGTAAAAATTTGTCCGTGGGAGAACCCATTATATCATGGGGAGGATAAGTCTTTAACTTATGGAGTTCAAGTTCAAAACCCTCTTTAAATACCATAAGATGTCGATAGCTTACTCCCGGAAAGAATCTTACTTGAGAATTTGATAAATGCTTATTTAAGGTCTCTATTAAGATATGGGCTTCTCGATTACTGATATGGCCTGCACTGTAGTCGGAGAGTACCCCGTCTACTTCAGTAATGAGATTACATCGGAAAGCTACATCTTTGGAAGAGAGTTCTATACCCATGTTTGCAGCTTCCAAAGGTCCTCTTCCAGTATAATACTTTTGAGGACTGTACCCTAAGAGAGAAAGGTTTGCTACATCACTGGAAGGGTTAAACCCTTTAGGGATAGTCCTTACTCTTCCTATTAAGCCTTCTTTGGCTAAATAGTCCATATTAGGAGTTTCTGCTACCTCCAGGGGAGTTTTTCCCTCCAATTCTTCACAGGGATAGTCTGCTGCACCATCAGGGACAATTATTATGTACTTCATCGTCTTTGATTTTGCTAGTTTAGACCTATGAATTTTACTATTTTTTTAATGTTAGGCTCAATCGCCTTTGGTTTTTTTATGTTCTTTATAGCAATATCTGGGTCTTTTAAGCCGTGGCCAGTTAAGATACAAACTATTTTTCCTGTTTTTCTTCTTAGAGATTTCAACCTTTTCTTAAAGAAGCCTTTCTCTTTAAGTTTAAATAAGCCAGCTACTGAAGCTGCTGAGGCAGGCTCAACAAAGATTCCTTCTTCTTTACTCAAAAATTTATAGGCTTTTAAGATTTCTTTGTCGGTTACAGTATCTATAAGCCCTCCTGATTCTTCCTTAGCTTTAAGAGCCTTTTGCCAGCTAGCAGGATTACCTATTCTAATTGCAGTGGCTATGGTTTTAGGATTTTTAATAGGATGACCTTTTACTATCGGAGCAGCTCCTTTTGCTTGAAAACCACAGAGTATAGGAAGTTTACTAATTTTCCCCAAAGAGAAATATTCTTTATAACCTTTCCAATAGGCAGTGATGTTACCAGCGTTCCCCACAGGCATTATTTGAAAGTCAGGAGCCTGACCCAATACATCGCATATTTCAAAAGAAGCAGTTTTTTGACCTTCTATTCGATTAGGATTTAAAGAGTTTACTAGAGATATTGGGTAATTATTAGATATTTGCCTTACTAACTTAAGAGCAATATCAAAGTTTCCTTTGATAGGGATAACCAGAGCTTGATGAATTAAGGCTTGAGCAAGTTTTCCTAAAGCTATTGCTCCTTCAGGAATTAAGACTACTGATTTTAAGTTAGCTTTAGCTGCATAGGCTGAGGCTGAAGCCGAAGTATTGCCAGTGGAAGCACAGATTACTGCTAAGGCCTTCTCTTCTTTAGCCTTAGATACAGCCACGGTCATTCCTCTATCCTTGAAAGAGCCTGTAGGATTTAAGCCTTCATATTTTAAAAAAACCTCAAAATTTTTTCCTAAAATTGCTGAGAGCTTCTCAGAGAAGATTAAAGGGGTATTACCTTCTAATAAAGTTATAATAGGGGTATTTTTGTTTACCGGCAGATATTCAAAATATCTATGGATTAGACCTCTATATTCTTCTATTTTCATTTATAAGTCTTCTATTCTAATTAGCTGGGTTGGTGGTTTTATTATAGAGAGTTTGTCTATTCTTTTTCTGGCTTTATTTACATCAGCTTCTTTTGCTTTATGGGTAAGCATAACAATAGGAACAAATTTACTTTTTAAAGTAGTAGTTTCCTTTTGAGTTACAGAAGCTATACTTATTTTTAACTCAGCTAAAATTTTAGAGATTTTAGCTAAAACTCCAGGCTGGTCTAAAGCTAAGAATTTTAAATAATATCGGGAATATAACTCTTCCTTCTTCTTAAATCTCAGTTTTAGATTTCTTTCTTTAAGAAGCCAAGGACTTTTTTGCTGACAGATATTTATTAAGTCGCTTAAGAGGGCTAAAGCGGTAGGTCTTCCTCCTGCTCCTAAACCTAAGAAGTGGAAATCCCCCCCTCTTTCAGTATTTACAAATATGGAGTTATATACCCCTCTAGTTTTAGCTAAAGGATGATTTTGAGGAATTAGTGTGGGATGGATTCTTACTTCAATATCTTTTTTAGCTTTCTTGGCTATAGCCAAGAGTTTAATTTGGAAGCCTAATTCTTCAGCATAGGCTATATCTTGGAGCGTAATCTTTTCTATCCCTTCTGTAAGAACACCCTTTAGATTAGGAAATCTTCCAAAACAGAGGAAACAAAGTACAGAGATTTTATGGAGAGAGTCTACTCCTTTTATATCTAAAGAAGCATTTTTTTCAGCAAACCCTTTTTTCTTAGCCTTTTCTAAAGCTTTAGAGAAAGGTTCTCTATGTTGTTGCATCTGGGTTAAAATAAAATTAGTCGTACCATTTAGAATACCATACACACTTTTTATCTTCCCAAACCTTAATACTTCCGAGAGATTTTTTATTATAGGAATAGCAGAGGCAACCGAAGCTTCAAATCTTATGCTTCTTCCTAACTTGTATGCTAAGTTAAATATCTCTCTTCCCCAGGTAGCTAAAAGAGCCTTGTTTGCAGTGATTATATCTTTGCCATTTTCTAAAGAAGAAATTATAAATTTTCTTGCAGGATTTATTCCTCCAATGAGCTCAATTAAAATTTCTATTTGAGGGTCTTTAATGATTTCCCAAGCCTCAGTAGTAAAGGAGAAACCTAATTTGTGAGAAAAACTTCGGAGTTTAGGATTAATATCACAAACTTTAACTATCTCTAGATCCAACTCTAAGTTATTTTTTATAAAAGAAGCGTTCTTCTTAAATTCCTGAAGAAAAGCTTTTCCTACTGTACCGATTCCGATAAGGCCGATTCTTCTTTTAAGCATTTTTTATTTTTTTCCTTCGATAAACTTCTCTACTGTGTCTTTTAAGACTCTTTCTATTTCCTCTTCTAAATTCTGAAAGGCTATTCTTGTTTCATAGATGAGATTTTTAACCACTTCTTTAGATTCCAGTACCTTTCCTATAAGATGGATTTTGTCTCTTATTAGAGGTACTCTTATAAACATTTTTAAGATGGTTCCTTCAGGAAAGGCTCTATTAGTAGTAAGAAGCATTCCTCCTTGAGAGAAATTTTTAGTTTGGGTTAAATCTGCTGTCTCTTCTTTTTCTAAGGGTCTATAACTTACTACAAAGCTTGCTTTTATTCTCGGATATCTTCTTCTTTCTGGACCCTGATAAACCATTATTAACCCCCTTTTTGGACTCTAAAAAATTTAGAAATAAATTATCCACATAGTAATTTTAGTCGGGAGGGCGGGATTT
>CAZSAI010000067.1:0-6120 GCA_964604895.1 uncultured Planctomycetia bacterium | reverse complement strand
AAGAACAGATTAGACCTCAACGAGCAATGGACCATTTCTCAGCCTCTGAGGCTTACGAGATAGATAATCCCTTGATGGCTGTATTCTTTGTAAGCTTAAGGGATTAAATCTAAGATAGACTCTTTTAAGGGGAGGTTTTCTTTTTGAGAAGTTGGTTTTCCACAAAAATCTCTCCTACATTAAAGAGGCACTACTGAAAGTTATTTATTTTTAAAAAGATTCTGGTATAATTTTTAAAAAGGAGGGTAGTTATAACTGGCTTAATCTTCATCTTAGAAAAGGATGGAAGAAGTTAAGAAAATTCTTTTAATAGCCGAGGATAAAAACTTGGCTGAGATAATATATTTTTGCCTTGAGGGATGGGGTTACGAAGTCAGTGTGTTAGAAGAGAGGCCTGATTTGACCGAAATTAAGAGAAGACAGCCAAATTTAATTTTATTAGATTTCCCAGCTTCTTACAAAGAAAATCTTCTCCTTTGCAAAAAGATTAAAGATGATGTTGCCACCAGTTCTTTACCTCTTATAGTTCTTATTGATAAAAAACAATTAAGGAAACACCTTCTTACTCTTAAACAAGGCATAGATGACTATCTTCTAAAGCCTCCCGACCCTTTAGATTTAAGAGTAAGGATAGAAATGGCCTTAAGAAGAACTCAATATAGTTTTTATACTAATTCTTTGACCAATCTTCCTGGAGGGAGAATCATAGAGGAAATCCTTAAAGAAAAGATATCTAATAAAGAGGCATTTTCTTTTGCTCATATAGATATTGATAATTTTAAGTATTTTAATGATAAGTACGGCTATCTTAAAGGAGATAAGGTTATTATTCAGACAGCCTACATTCTTTATCAGACTGTAAAAAGATACGGCAATAGAAAAGACTTTATAGGCCATATCGGAGGCGATGACTTTGTCTTTACCACCTCTCCAGATAAAGAGAAGATTATCTCTTCGGAATTTGTCTCTGAGTTTGATAGACTTATCCCTTTCCATTATCCTAAAGAAGATAGAATTAAAGGTTATATTGAAGTTGAGGATCGTTCAAATCAAATCAAGAAAATTCCTCTTATGAGTGTATCTATAGCGATAGTTAACAACCAGTACAGAGATTTTGACAATATTATCCAAATAAATGAAGCTTTAGCTGAATTAAAATCCTACCTTAAGAAAATTCCCGGTAGTAAGTTTATGAGTGAGAGAAGAAAGTTCAACCAAGGAAAAAAAGGAAGAAAACCCCAAACGTTAACCTCTTCCCATCTTCGAATCTCATCTTTCAAGAGAAACAACTATTTACCATTAGGTCAGCTCCTCTTGGATAAAGGAAAAATCGATTCTCTTAGTTTGGAGGAGGCTTTAGATATCCATTTTAAAAAAACACTCCCTCTAGGAGAAGTTCTTAAAGATAAGGGATTAATCAAAGAAGAGGAACTTAAAGAATTCTTATCTCTTCAAAAAAGAAATGCTTAAATTAGTCACTATATTAACTATGGTTATCTTAAGTAGCGGGTGTATAAAAGCAAGGGATTACTTCTCAGCTGAAAAAGGAGCTGTAAGAATGAATTTAGTTTTTCCCTTTGGAGAAGGCAGACCAACTAAAAATTACATAGTAGTAGAAAATATAGTTATTGATAAAGGGGATACTAAAAAAATTGTAGAGAAAAAATTAGGAAAACCTTCCTATATAGGAAGAACTCTGGAAGGATGGGAATTTTATAGATACGAGGAAAAAGCTTTAGAGGTATATTTTGATAGAGACAGAGTAGTAGGATTTAAGAAAATTGAATTTTACCCTTAAATTAAAAAGAGAATTCTATCTTAAGAATGCAGAACTTCTAGCCCAGAAACTTTTAGGTAAACTTTTAATACTAAAGGATAAGAAAGGGACTTTAGTAGGCAAGATTGTTGAGACAGAGGCTTACTTAGGGATAAAAGATGCTGCCTCTCATTCTTACCAAGGGAAAATCACCCTCCGTAATAAAATAATGTATGAAGAAGGCGGTTTAATCTATGTTTATCTTATTTATGGGATACATTTTTGTTTTAATATAGTCGCAAATAGAAGGGGTGTTCCTGAAGCTGTATTTATAAGAGCTCTTCAGCCCCTAAAAGGGATAGAAATTATGAAAAAGAAAAATAAAAAAGCTAGAACTCTACTTACCTTAACTAATGGTCCGTGCCGTTGGACTAAAAGTTTTGGGATAAACAAAAATTTTTTAGGAGAAAAAATATATGGAGAAAAAATCTACATACTAAATCAACCACCTCTCCCTAAAAATAAGATAATTAAAACAAAAAGAGTTGGGGTTGACTATGCTAAAGAAGCCAAAGACTGGCTTTTAAGATTTTATATTAAAGATAATCCTTTCGTATCCCTTAAGTAGAAATTAAACTTTTATTTAACCTTCGAGTATAATTTTTTATTTCAAAAATTTCTTCCATTCTTTCTTTATTCAAAAAAGAAAAGAGGGAATTATTCTGAAAAAGCGGCTCAGAAAAATCTTTTTTATAGCGTTTGTATAACTTAGTCCCTGGGACTAAAGAAAATTCAGCTAAGGATACCTTGGCTCCTTGTTTATGGAGAAATTTTACTTCTTTTCTCAATTCTTCTAAGTTTTGGCCAGGATAACCCAAAAGGAGATATACGCTAAATTCCCCTTTTTTAAAACCTACCTTTTTAAAAATCCTTATAGCTTTTATCAGATCTTCTAAATTTGCTTTATCTCCCCATTCTTTTTGAAGATGGGCCTGGAGCGTTTCCAACCCAAAATGAGGACTTATAAAACCTGTCTCTTTCAAAAGAGAAGCTATCTCCTCATCTAAAAACCTTAAATGAAGAGCATTGGGAGTATGAAATCTTAAAGAAAGTTTATATTTCTTAATAGCATAAAGGAAGTTTTTTATAAAAGAAGCTTCATACAATAAAGCATCATCATAAAAGACAAAGTCTCTTATTCCTTTCTCATAATATTTTATTATGAAATCTAGTATTTTCTCTAAAGATAATCTAAAAAATCCTTTGAACAGTTTTTTTATAGCACAGTAACTACAGGAGAAAGGACAACCCCAACTAGTTCGTAAGACTATATACCCAACCTGAGGATAAAAAGAAAAATACTCAGGTAGAGTAGAAAACAACTCCTTTGGTTTATATTCCAAACCTAAAAGTTTAAAGAAATCACCAATTTGCTCTGCCTTAAATATAAAATCAGCCTGAGTATTCTTCTTAGCATGCCTGAAACATAAGGTAGGATAAATCCCTCCCAAAATTATAGGGACATTAGGATAAAGTTCTTTTAAGATTTTTATAGCCTCTATCACCCCTGGATACCAGTAGGTCATAGAAGAGCTAATAAGGATAAAATCAAATTTTCTCCCTTTAACTTTTTCTTTGAATTCCTTCAAACTTATCCCGTATCTTTTAAAATAACGAGGGACTTCTCTTAAAAAAGAGGGTTTAGGTACAATTTCAGAGAAAAATTTACCTCTTCCGTAATGGCCTTTTTTCTCTGTTCTTAGGCAATCTATATATTCTATATTAATATTTGGCTCTTTATTCTTTAAATAAGTCAAAATAACCAAAAAACCGTAAGGCTTAAGCCAAAAATCGTAAGCAGCAAAGTCATATATCCAAGGATTGACAGCCAAGATATTCATATTTTTATTATATCCAGGGTTTTAAAAAATTGAAAACTTTTCTTTCTGTGTTATAATTTTTTTATGAATCTCCCTAAAGATCTGTTGTATACAAAAACCCACGAATGGGTAGAGATAAAAGATAATACCGCTAAGGTAGGGTTAAGTTTCTACCTTCAATCTCACCTAGGAGAGATTAAATTTGTAGATTTCCCTCCTATAGGAAAAAAAATAAAACAATTTGAAAAACTAATGATAATAGAAGCCATGAAGGCAGTGGTAGATATTCACAGCCCTCTTTCGGGAGAAGTAATCCAAATAAATGAAAAATTGAAAGAGGCCCCCCAACTAATCAATCAATCTCCTTACAATGAAGGATGGATTCTGATTCTAAAGATAGGAGACCCCAAAGAGAAGATGAATCTTTTGAATTTTGAAGAATATAAAAAATTCTTAGAAACCAACGGATAATTCTTTCTCTACGATGAAGGTATGGAGGTTAATCTCCTCAGGCTTCTGTTCTGCTTCCCAAAATATGGCTTACGATGAGGCTCTCTTAATAAATTATAAAAGAATAAATAAACCCTCCTTAAGAATATATGGATTCAACTCTTTGAGTTTTTCTTTAGGCTATTTTCAGAATCCTCTAGAGATTTTAAACTGGCAAGAATGCAAAAGGAGGAATGTCTTTTTTGTAAGAAGACCTACAGGGGGAGGACTAATCCCTCATAAAACCGAACTTACTTACAGCATTGTTTGCTCAAGATTTGACTTAGGTCTAAAAAATAACTTTAAAGAGAATTTAATTAAGAGTCTTAGTTTATTTATCTTTAAACTTTATGATAAATTAGGGTTTAAGCCCCGCTATCCTAAAAATCTTAAAAAAAATTCAAAAGAGAGAAAATCTTGGCTTTGTCTATTAAATTTAGAACCCTTTGATATTCTGGTTAAAGAGAAAAAAATAGGTGGTTTTGCTCAAAGAAGAAGAAAAGACTTAATTCTTCAACAAGGGATAATTCTCCTTAACCTTGAATTTGGAGAAATAAGCTCTCTTCTTAAGAAGGAAGTTAAAGACATAGTAAGAAGTTGCATTGGCCTTAAAGAATTGTTAAAAAGAGAAGTAAGTTTTGAAGAATTAAGTTTCTTCTTAAAAGATTCCTTTCAGGAAACATTAGATTGCAAACTCCAAGAAAGTTATTTTAATAAGGAAGAGATAGAACTATCTAAAGTTTTAATTAGAAAATATGAAAGTAGAGAATGGAACTTTCACAGAAAACTCCCCTCAAATTTCCCTGAGAAGGCCTTTCTGGCTTAGAAAAAAAATAGAGTTTGAGAAGACTCTTAAATTAAAAAAGATACTTAGAAGGTTTCATCTCTATACCATTTGTGAGGAAGCACGTTGCCCTAATATTTCCGAATGTTTTTCTCAGAAAGCAGTCACTTTTTTAATTTTAGGCAATAGATGCCCTCAAGGTTGTCGATTCTGCGCCCTTGAAAAGGGTAACCCCCTCCCACCTGACCCTAAAGAACCTCAGAAGATTGCTCAAGTAGTAAAACTTTTAAAAATTAGGTGGGTGATTTTAACCAGTCCCTGCCGAGAAGACCTAAAAGACAAAGGAGTAGGACAATTTCTTAAAACAATGAAAGAAATTCGCAAAGTAAATTCTGAAATAATTATTGAGTTACTTATCCCTGATTTCTCTTTAGATAGAAGACTAATAAATGAATTAGTAAAGCTTAAGCCTCAAATAATTGGCCACAATTTGGAAACTGTAGAAAGACTTTATCCTCTAATAAAATCAGGAAATTCCTACTATAGGGCTTTAGAGCTTCTAAAGTTAATAAAGAAAGAAGATAAAAAGATTTTTACTAAAAGTGCTCTTATCTTAGGAATGGGAGAGAGAAAAGAAGAAATTTTCAGAACTTTTTTAGATTTAAGAAGAGTTGACTGTGATTTTTTAAGCATCGGCCAATATCTCCAAAGTTCCCCAAAAAATATAAAAGTAAAAGAATATGTACCTTTAGAAAAATTTAAGGAATATAAAGAAGTAGCTGAAAGCTTAGGGTTTAGGCATGTAGAGAGTTCTCCTTATACCCGCTCTTCCTATAAAGCTTGGAGTTATTTCAATGGAGAAAATCTTTGAAGAATTTAAAAAATTCATAGAAACCAATAAACTCTTGAAAGATAAAGATAAGGTGATTTTAGGAGTCTCTGGAGGTCCTGATTCTTTATTTCTTCTACATATGTTTTATAGATTAAAACCATTTAAAAGAATTGATTTTATAGTTGCTCATTTTAATCACTCTTTAAGAAAAGAAGCTGACAAAGAAGAGGAATTTGTTAAAAAAATCACCCAAAGTATGGGGCTAAAGTTTGTAAGTGAGAAAAAAGATGTTAAAAATCTTTATAAAGGAGATTCGTTAGAGCAAACTGCTCGAAATTTAAGATATGATTTTTTTCTAAAAATCAGCCGTAAATATAAG
>CAZSAI010000066.1:0-6278 GCA_964604895.1 uncultured Planctomycetia bacterium | reverse complement strand
ATTTCCAAGTAAGTGACTTGGAGATAAAAAGAGGAGGCATCTCTTACACTGTAGATACCTTGGAAATTATTAAGAAAAAGTATCCCAAAGCCAGGTTATTCCTTATAATTGGTTCAGATTTATATAAGGATTTTTCTAGTTGGTATAAGCCTTCAAGGATAAAGAAGCTGGCTAAATTAGTGGTAGTAGAGAGAGCTCCTTTGAGAAAGAGAGAAAGAGGAGTCCTTTCTCTTGATATGCCCCAGATAGAAATTTCCTCCTCTCTTATTAGAGAAAGAGTAAAGAGAGGTATTTCTATAAAATACTTAGTGCCGGAGGAGGTAAGAAAGTATATATACCATAACAAACTCTATAGATAAAAGCAAGGAGGCTGTTAATGGGTATAAAGTTTGGTACTGATGGCTGGCGAGCTGTGATAGGCAAAGATTTTACTTTTGAAAATATAAGGATTCTTTCCCAAGCAATAGCTGATTATCTTAAGGCTAATAAGAGAAGGGATTTAAAGGTTACAGTGGGTTATGATTGTAGGTTTTTATCTAAAGAATTTGCTTATGAGGTCTCTTGTGTACTTTGTGCTAATAAAATTAGGGTGTTCCTTTCTTCAGGAGCTCTTCCTACTCCTTTGTTAAGTTTTACTACTAAAAAATCTAAATCAGATTTAGGGATTATGATAACTGCTTCTCATAATCCTTATTATTTTAACGGGCTTAAGATTAAAACCCCTCAAGGTGGGGCAGCCGATAAAGAGATAACCGATAGAATAGAGAAACTTTTGTTTAAAAACAAAGTACACTTTATATCCCAAGAGGAAGCAAGAAAAAAGGAGCTATTAATAATTAAAGATTTCTCTCCAGACTACATAAAATTTATTAAAGAATATATAGATACTTCTCTTATCAGAAAAAGAAAGCTTAGGATATTAGTTGATTTGATGTACGGTTCAGGAGACTCTTATATGGAGGAGATTTTTGGAGAAAAAGATAAAGTATTATTCAGCTACCTCCATAGAGAGTTTAACCCTTCTTTTGGAGGAAGGAGTCCAGAACCTACCCAAGAAAATCTTAAAGAGTTGAGAGTTCAGATGAAGAAGGGAGATTTTGACTTAGGGATAGCCTTAGATGGAGATGCAGACAGGATTGCTTGTGTTTTAAGAGGAGGAAGGTATATAAATGCTCAAATAATTCTTCCTTTGTTGGCATTACATTTAGCCAGGAATAAGAGACTTTCAGGTGGTATTGTTAAGACAATTGTAGGGAGTAATCTTATAGATTCAGTGAGTTTGTCTTTAAGTAGAATTCTTTATGAGACACCAGTAGGCTTTAAACATATCTCTAAACTTTTTCAAAGCGAAGATATTCTTATTGGAGGAGAAGAGGCTGGTGGTATTGGCTTTAAGAATTATATCCCAGAAAGAGACGGGACCATGGCGGGATTGCTTCTTTTAGAGATGATAGGCAAAGAAAATAAAACTTTAGAAGAGTTGATTAATAAGTTAGAGAAAGATTTTGGAAAATGGTCCTATATTAGAAAAGCTATACCTCTTAAGAGAGTTAAGAAGTCTATTTTAGATAAAATTAGAATTCCTAAAAAACTTCTGGGAAGAAAAGTAGAAAGAGTTAATAGATTAGATGGAGTTAAAATAATTACTTCCTCATCTTGGCTTATGTTTAGGGTCTCGGGCACAGAGCCAATTTTAAGATTGTATGCTGAGGCTCCTTCTAAGAGAGAGGCTCAAAGACTTCTTTTACAAGGAGAAGAGATAATTAATGCTTTATAGCATCTTAAGGTTTATCGCTGCAGTTTTATTTAAGGTATTTTTTAGAATAGAAGTAGAAGGCAGAGAGAATATTCCTTCTCAAGAGGGTTTTATTATAGCTTCAAATCATTTAAGTAATCTCGATCCAATAGTCTTAGGTGTTGCCTCTCCAAGAAAGCTTCATTTCTTAGCAAAAGAGGAACTTTTTAAAATCTCTTTATTTTCCTTTTTGATTTCTCGTCTAGGAGCATTGCCTTTAAAGAGGAGACAGGCAGATGTTTCTGCTTTAAAAGAGAGCATTAAGAAACTAAATCAGAATCAGGGTTTAGTAATATTTCCTGAGGGTAGCCGTCTAAATAGAGAAAAGAAAGTTTATGCAGGGGTAGGATTCTTAATAAATAAGACAAAGGTAAAAGTTGTTCCTTCTAAAATCTATAATACCGATAAAGTACTTCCTCCGGGAAAGATTTTTCCTTGTTTTAGAAAAATTAGAGTTGTTTTTGGTAGACCCCTTATTTTTTCTTCCTCTACTTCTGAGGAGATTACTTCTCAGATTATCAAGGAGATAAAATCTTTATAAATTTTAATTTAGGGGTTGACATAGCTGGAAAAATAAGAGATAATTTACCCCAATTGTTTAAAAAGAAAGGAAGGGATAAGAAGTGAATAGAGAAAATTTAAGTTCACAGTTAGAAGAGGCTTATTTTTCTTCTATTAAAGAATTAAACGATGGAGATATAGTGAAAGGTAAAATTATAGAGGTAAGGCCTAAGGAGGTGATTATAGATATACGATATAAATCAGAGGGTATAGTTCCCAGGGATGAGTTTTCTCCGGGAGGAGTACCTCCTGTGGGTACAGAAGTTGAAGTGTTGGTAGAAAAAGTGGAGGATGAAGAAGGTCGCTTAGTAATATCTTACGAGAAGGCAAAGAAGAGTTTAGGATGGCGGAGGCTGATCAATGAGTATAAAGAGGGAGATTTAGTAGAGGGAATAGTTAGCCGGAAAGTAAAAGGTGGCTTTATGGTGGAGGTTTTTGGGGTGGAAGGGTTTCTTCCGGGAAGCCTTTCTACTTTTAAGGAACTTCCTGAGCAAGAAGTAATAGGAAGAAAGTTTCTTTTTCAGATAATAAAGTTAAGTAAGCTTAAACAAAACTTTGTAGTCTCTCGAAGAGACGCGTTAAAGATAGAGAAAGAGATTCAGAAGAAGAAGATTTGGGAGAGTTTTAAAGTAGGCCAAATTGTAAAAGGAAGAGTTAAAAGTATTACTGATTTTGGTGCTTTTATAGATATAGGAGGTGTGGATGGCCTTTTGCATATTGCTGATATGAGCTGGCAGAGAGTGAATAATCCTCAGGAAATAGTAGCAGTAGGAGATGAGATAGAAGTGATGATTTTAAATATTGATAAGGAGGCTAAGAGACTTTCTTTAGGTAGAAAACAACTTATGCCTGATCCTTGGGCTAATATTGAGGAAAGATTTCCTGTAGGTTCAGTAGTAAAAGGTAAAATAGTAAATATTCAGAATTACGGAATATTTGTAGAGTTAGATAAAGGAATTGAAGGTCTAGTTCATGTCTCTGAACTTTCTTGGTCTAAGACAAAAGTTGAAGTGCAACATTCTTATGCAATTGGGGATATAATAGAGGTAAAAGTTATCAATATCGATACTCAAAATCGAAAACTCTCTTTAAGTATTAAGCGGCTAGAGAAAGACCCTTGGCAGAGTCTTCCTGAGGGTTTAGTTAAAGATGCTAAAGTGAAAGGTAAAGTAGTAGGGTTTATTCAGGATGCAGCTTTTGTAGAGTTATCTAACGGGATAGAAGGGGTAGTTTATACTAAAGATTTATCCTGGACCAAGAGAATAAATAGGCCTCAAGAGATATTAAGAAAGAATCATATCTATGAGTTTAAGATATTAGAGGTAGACCGAGAAAATAGAAGAATTATTTTAGGTTTGAAACAGTTAAAAGAAGACCCTTGGCCTAGAATTGTTAAAGCCTATCCTATAGGGAAAGTAATAGATACAGAAGTAGTAAAGATTACCGATTTTGGAATTTTTGTGAGATTAGAAGAGGAGTTGGAAGGATTGATTTTTGAAGACGAGATTGAGCCTTCTCTTAAACAAAACCTTCGGGTAGGAGACAAACTTAAGGCTAAGATTATAAAAGTTGATATAGAGAATAGAAAAATAGGGCTTTCTGCAAAAATAGATGAGCCTCAAGAAAAGGATTCTTAGTCAACTTCAGGCTATAAAGAGAGGCACTGTAGAAATAATTTCTGAAGAAGAACTCTATAGGAAAATAAAGCTGTCTCTCCAGAAGAATCAACCCTTAAGAATTAAAGTAGGTTTTGACCCTACGGCTAAAGATATCCACTTAGGTCACGTTGTTCTTCTTAAGAAGTTGAGAACTTTTCAAGATTTAGGCCATATTGTTTATTTTATTATAGGAGATTTTACTGCTAGAATTGGAGACCCCTCTGGAAGAAGTGAATTAAGGCCCCTTTTAAGTAAAAAGGAAATCTTAGCTAATGCTAAGACTTATACTGCTCAGGCTTTTAAAATATTAGATAAGAGAAAGACTAAAGTTATTTTTAATAGTAGATGGTTTAAAGATTTAAAGATAGAAGATTTTTTCCCTATCCTTAAAAGTTATACGGTCTCAAGACTCCTTGAGCGAGACGATTTTTCTTTAAGAATAAAAGAGAATAAGCCAATTACAATTTTGGAGTTTTTTTATCCTCTTATGCAAGGTTATGACTCAGTAAAGATTAAAGCAGATATTGAATTAGGAGGCACAGACCAAAAGTTTAATCTAATTGTAGGAAGACATCTCCAAGCTTTTTTTAAACAAGAACCTCAAGTAATAATTACTCTCCCTCTTCTTTTAGGTTTAGACGGGAAAAAGAAGATGTCTAAATCCTTAGGTAATTTTATTGGGATAGAGGAGCCTCCTTCAGAGATTTTTGGAAAGGCAATGTCAATATCTGATGAAGTCATGTATCACTACTTTGAGCTTCTTACCGATTTTGACTTAAAAGAAGTAAGAAAGATGCATCCTAAAGAAGCCAAAGAGATTTTAGCTTTTAATTTTGTTTCTTGGTTCTATAACCAGAAGATTGCCCAGATAGAGAAAAAAAGATTCAGCGAAATTTTTTCTAAGAAAGAGTTAGATAGACAAACTTTTCCCACCTACATCCTTAAAGAAGAGAAAAATATCTTAGATTTGCTTCTTGAGAGAGGTTTAGTTAATTCTCGAAATGAGGCTCGAAGGTTAATAAGACAAAAAGCCTTGGAATTTGAAGGAGAAAAAATATTAGATGAGAGGTTTATGATAAATAAAGAAGGTATTTTAAGAGTAGGGAAAAAGAAGTTCTTACGGATAGAAAAGTAGTAAAAATGCTTGACAAAATTAACGGATATTGTATATTTATATCCTCTTGACAAGAAAGTAGAGATATGTTATATTTACTCCTGCTAGAGGAGTGTATCTTTGATTATATTTTGTAATTTAGATACAAGTTAGTAATTTCTTTTTAAAGAAGGGTCTTTATGAAGCATCCTTCGGGATGCTTTTTTTATCGATTGTTCTTTGGAATAAAAAGCCTTTTGGAGGGTTTGATCCTGGCTCAGAGTGAACGCTGGCGGCGTGGATTAGGCATGCAAGTCGAGCGATCCTGAAAGGACGAACTTCTTGAACTTTTGGAAGTTCCGACGAAAGTCGGAATGGAAGAAAGGGATAGAAGGGAGTTTTTCGGGATAGCGGCAAACGGGTGAGTAACGCGTGGGTTATCTACCCTAAGATGAGGGATAGTCCTGCGAAAGCAGGAGTAATACCTCGTACACCCTATACCCTACGTGGTATGGGGGAAAGGTGGCTTAATCCTGGCATTACGTCGGGATGCTGCTGTCTTAGGAGGAGCCCGCGTCCTATCAGCTAGTTGGTAGGGTAATGGCCTACCAAGGCTATGACGGGTAGCTGGCCTTAGCGGGTGGTCAGCCACACCGGGACTGAGACACTGCCCGGACTCCTACGGGAGGCTGCAGTCGAGAATCTTTCCCAATGGGCGAAAGCCTGAGGATGCGACGCCGCGTGGGGGATGAAGGCCTTCGGGTTGTAAACCCCTTTTGTCAGGGAAGAAATCCCGATGGTGAATAATCATTGGGTTTGACGGTACCTGACGAATAAGCCACGGCTAACTCCGTGCCAGCCCCGTACCAATTTTTGGTATGAGAAGGGCTGGGGGCGCGGAGGTCCGGTGGTAACATCGGACGAGAAAACCTCGCTATATGCTGGGAACTCCTATAACCTATGAAGGTTCGGCTGCCCGGTAGAGGTTATAGGACAATCAGCAGGAAACCTTTGACTTTGAAATGTCAAGGGGCTCCTCAGAGACTATACGCGAGGCTCCCGGTAATGTACCGGGATGATGAGATAGTCCAAAAACCGTCCATTTAATGGTACGGGGCCAGCAGCCGCGGTAATACGGAGGTGGCTAGCGTTACTCGGTATTACTGGGTGT
>CAZSAI010000065.1:0-6341 GCA_964604895.1 uncultured Planctomycetia bacterium | reverse complement strand
TTTAATTGAAAATTCAATAAAAATTTAAAATTAGAAATTAAAAATTCTTAACTTACGCTCTTAACTTCTTTCGCTCTTAGACTAATAAAATACTTTGTAAAGATAAAGACCCTGAGGAGGAGCGGGTTTTATGTAAGGGGCTCTTTTACCTTTTTTTAAGAAGTCTTTTACTTCCCTAAGAGAAAGATTATCTAAAGTTACCTTTGTCAAGAATCCTACAATATTTCTAACCATACCCCTTAAGAATCCCTCTGCTGAGATATCTATAATGAGTAGAGAGCCTCTCTTATTGATAGTTATATTTTTAACTGTCCTTAAACAACTTTTATATTTAGAAGCTTGCTTAGAAAAAAGAGAGAAATCTTTCTTTCCTATTAAGAGATAAGAGGCTTTCCTCATTAAATCCATATCTAACTTCTGAGGAACCCACCAGGTATAATTTCTTAAGAAAATATCCCTTTCTTTTTTATTGAGGATTAAATAACGATAAGTTTTCAATTTTACTCTGAACCGCGAATGGAAATCTAAACTTGTAAATTTTATTTTCTTTATATAGATATCTTCGGGTAAGAACGAATTTAAAGCTTTCTTAATACTTTCTGGTAAAAGGTGGGTCTCTACCTTAAAATTTATGACTTGGGCTTTAGCATGGACTCCCCTATCGGTCCTTCCTGAGTAAACAATTCTTATTCTTTTATTAAAGAGCTTCTCTATCGCTTTCTCAACCTCCCCTTGGACTGTCCTTAAACTTTGAGCTTTGAGCTTTGAATTTTGAACTTTATTTTGTATCTGCCAACCAAAGAAATTAGTCCCATCGTATTCTATTTCTAAATAAATATTTCTAAGCATAGAGGGGTTTTTAGAGAAGGGGTATTAGATTTTCAGCTATCTGCACAGCATTCAAAGCTGCTCCTTTACGAAGATTATCAGCAACTGACCAAACCCAAAAAGAATTTTCATTAAAAGGATCCCTTCTTAATCTACTTACAAAAACCTCATCCTTACCTTCTGCATCCAAAGGAAGGAAAAATTTATGAGGGTTTTCTTCAAAAATTACTCCTTCAGACTCCTCTAAAGTTTTCTTTATATCTTCTAAGCTCGCCTCTTTCTTAGTTCTAAAGTAGATTGCTTCAGAATGGGAAATAAAGACAGGTACTCTTACACAAGTTGAAGTAATTTTAATTGATGTATCACTAAATATCTTATAAGTCTCTTTAACTGTTTTCACCTCTTCAGTAGTATAATCATAATCCTTAAAACCCCCAATCTGAGGAATAAGATTAAAAGCAATCTGAGAAGAAAAAATCTCTGATTGATAGTTCTTTATCTTCTTATTTATTAAAAAAAGAGAAGCATCTCTATTTTCTTCCACTACCTTTTTTGTCTCCTCCCATAAAACTTCAGAAGCCTTAGCCCCTGCGCCTGAGACAGCTTGAAAACTTGTAAGAATTATTTGCTCAAGACCAAACCTCTTATAAATCTGGGCTAAAGTTACTACCATCTGAATAGTGGTACAATTAGGGTTAGCAATTATCCCTTTATGTTGAGAGATTTTTTCTTTGTTGACTTCAGGAACAATTAAAGGTACATCTTCCTTTAGCCTAAAATCTGCTCCATTATCAATTACTACCGCTCCCTTTTCTATAAATTTATGAGCATATAACACAGCTGCTCCCTTTTCTCCTTCGGTTCCAGCAAATAAAGCAATATCTACCCCTTTAAAATCTGCTTCTTCCATAGCCTTAACCTGGAAAGTCTCTCCTTCAATTTCTATATCTCGGCAACTACGAGCAAAGACTTTTAATTCTCCAAGAGGAAAATCTCTTTCCCTTAAACAACGCAGGATTTCTCTTCCTACCGCCCCTACTCCTATTACTGCTACATTATACTTCTTCATTGTTATATCAATCCAGAAGTTTCACTATTAAATCTCCCACCTCCGAAGTTGAATAGCCCATTTTACCTGCAGAAAGACTCTGTAAGTTTTCCCTGACTACTCTTATTACTGCCTCCTCTAAAGCTTGTGAAGCTTCCTCTTCGCCCATATTTTCAAGAAGCATCCCCAAAGCAGAAATAGCTGCTAAAGGGTTTATTACATTTTTGCCTGTATATTTAGGAGCACTCCCTCCAATAGGCTCAAACATAGAAACACCTTGGGGATTTATATTTCCTCCACAAGCTATCCCCATTCCTCCCTGAATCATTGCTCCCAAATCAGTAATTATGTCTCCAAACATATTATCAGTAACAATCATATCAAACCACTCAGGATTCTTAACCATCCACATACAGGTTGCATCCACATGAGCATAATCAGTCTGAATCTCAGGAAAATCCTTTGCTACTTTATAAAAAACCCTCTCCCACAAATCAAAAGCATAAGTTAAGACATTAGTCTTACCAACTAAAGTAACTTTTTTTCTTTTTTTCTTCTGAGCATACTCAAAAGCAAACCTTATACATCGCTCTATCCCTTTATAAGTATTTATACTCTCCTGGACTGCTACCTCAGAAGGTGTTTCCTTCCTCAAAAAACCCCCGCTTCCACAATACAAACCTTCGGTATTTTCCCTTACAACTACAAAGTCTATATCTTTTTCCTCCTTATCTTTAAGTGGGCAGAACCGCTTATCATAAAGCTTTATTGGTCTTAAATTTATATATTGGTCAAGCTCAAACCTAAGTTTAAGAAGTATTCCTTTCTCTAAAATTCCAGGTTTAACCCGGGGATCTCCAATCGCTCCCAAATAGATAGCATCAAGGGTCTTCAACTCTTTAACAATCCCAGAAGGAAGAACCTCTCCTGTCTTCAAATATCGCTCAGCACCAAAATCATAGATTATTTTCTCATACTTAAATTCAAATTTAGAACTTAATGCTTCCAAGACTTTTAAACCTTCTCTTATTACCTCTGGACCTGTACCGTCTCCAGGAATTACCCCTATCCTATAGGTTCTCAAGTCTTCCTCCTTTCTAAAACTCCCCAATCCAAGAGATTTTTTCTTTATTGACTGCTATAAAGTCTTTATCTTCTAAGAACTGGCCTTGCCAGTCATAAATCTTTACCTCGGTTAAAGAAATAAACTCATTCCTCTCAGAATTCAAAAAGTCCGAACATCTCAGCCCTTCAGGTAAAGAAATATAACCTTCAATCCTATACCCAGGCATAGAAATAACTATTTTACTCTTTACTGTCGGTTTCATCCAAGCCTCCTTTAATTTAATTTTTTAACTTATTCTTCCTAATTTTCTTCCTGCTCCAAGGAATAAGTCCTCCCGAGTTGATAATCTCCTGTAAAAACAAAGGAAATCTTTCGGAGTTAAGGCTTTTTTCTTTGTCTAATATTTTAATCTCACCTTGAGATAAGTCAACCCTTAATACATCAGCCTCCTCTATTGAATCTACATCCTTACATTGAAGAAGAGCTAAGCCTATGTTTATACTGTTTCTAAAGAAAATCCGAGCAAAACTCTTAGCTATTACCAAACTTATCCCACACCCTTTAATAGCTAAAGGAGCATGCTCTCGAGAAGAACCACAACCAAAATTCTTTCCTGCAACTATTATGTCTCCTTCTCTTACCTTCTTAGAAAAGGTAGGGTCGATATTTTCCATACATTTTGAGCCTAAAAAAATAGCATCTTGAGAATCTAAATACTTAGCAGCAATAATATCATCAGTATTAATATTATCTCCAAACTTATGAACTCTACCTTGAATAATCATCTCTTTTTAAAAATATAAGCCTTAAATCCCAACCCCAAAGCCTACACTACTTTATAAACTTCCTCAGGATGAGCAATCCTTCCTTTAACCGCTGAAGCTGCTGCTACCGCTGGAGAAGCTAAATATACAAAACTCTTAGGATGCCCCATTCTTCCAACAAAATTCCTATTAGTAGTAGCTAAGGCTACTTCTTCCTCTCCCAAAATCCCCATATGTCCACCTAAACAGGGTCCACAGGTAGGAGGAGATACTAGACACCCTGCGTTTATAAAAACATTGATTAAACCCTCTCTTAGAGCCTGCTTATAAATATTAGGAGTAGCGGGGATAATTATTACTCTTAAATTTGATTTTACCTTTCTATTCTTCAATATCTTAGCAGCTATTCTTAAATCAGATATCCTCCCATTAGTACAGGAACCAATAACTACTTGATTTAACTTAACAGACTTAAGTTCTCCTACTGATTTAACATTACTGGGAAGATGCGGAGAAGCTACTTGAGGCTGAAGCTTAGAAACATCCCATTCATAGACTTTTTCATACCTTGCATTCTTATCTGATTTTAAATCTTTTATCCTAAGAGGAGAAATTCTTCTAAGATAACGAAAAGTCTTCTCATCAGGTTCAATTATTCCTGTCTTTGCTCCAGCCTCAATCGCCATATTACAGATTGTAAATCTCCCATCCATCTCCATTCTTCTTATCACTTCTCCAGAAAACTCCATTACCTCATATAAGGCTCCATCAACTCCAATCTTAGAAATTGTATAAAGGATTAAATCTTTAGCAAATACCCACTTAGAGAGTCTCCCTTTATAAATAAACTTTAAACTCTTAGGAACTCTAAACCAGCACTTACCAGTAGCAAAGGCTGAAGCCAAATCTGTAGAACCTACTCCTAAACCTAAAGCCCCTAAGGCTCCAAAAGTGCAAGTATGAGAGTCTGCCCCAATAACCAAACCTCCTGGCTTAATAAAACCTTGCTCGGCTAAAAAAACATGCTCTATCCCACAATGATTAATATCAAAAAAATTAGGAATCTTAAACTTTAAAGAAAACTCCCTAAGCAGAGCTACATTGTTAGCCGAACTTAAATCTTTAGCTGGGGTAAAATGGTCACAGACAAATGCTATTTTTTTAGGATTAAATACCTTCTTATCGGTAATTTTATAAAACTGCTTAACAGTTAGAGGACCTGTTACATCGTTAGCAAAAGCAAAATCCACTCTTGCATATATAAAATCTTCTAACCTCTTCTTAGAAGAATGTCTCAAGAATATCTTCTCAGCCAAAGTAAGCCCCATAAATAAAAAGCTTATCTTAAGTTAACCTTTAAATTTTCTAAAGGCAAGACTTACATTATGCCCACCAAACCCTAAAGAATTGGTAAGAACTAAATTTAATTCTTTCTCTCTTACTTTATTAGGGGTATAGTCTAAATCACACTCAGGGTCGGGCTCTTCCAGATTGACAGTAGGAAAGATTAATTTATTCTCTATACTTAAACAACAAAAAACCGCTTCTGCTGAGCCTGCTGCTCCCAACATATGGCCAGTCATCGACTTTGTAGAACTTATAGGAACCTCCTTCGCCCAAGTGCCTAAGGCTATCTTCATAGCTTTGGTCTCAGTTTTATCATTTAGAAGAGTAGAGGTCCCATGAGCGTTTATATAATCTACATCAGAAGGAGAAGCTCCTGCTTCCTCTAAAGCCAACCTCATTGCTTTAGCCGGAACCTCTCCCGAAGGTTCAGGGGCAGTAATATGGTAAGCATCGCAAGTAGCCCCGTAGCCACAAATCTCTGCCCAAATTTTAGCTCCTCTTCTTTTAGCATGATTTAGCTCTTCTAAAACCAGAATTCCTGCCCCCTCAGCTATAATAAAACCATCTCTATTCTTATCAAAAGGACGGGATGCTCTCTGAGGCTCGTTATTTCGAGCAGATAAGGCTTTCAGAGCACAAAATCCTCCTACTCCCATGGGGGTAATGCAAGCTTCAGTTCCTCCAGCAATTACTATATCAGCCTCATTATACTTAATGGCTCTAAAAGCCTCGCCAATAGCATGAGCTCCCGAAGCACAAGCAGTAACTGTACAAAAATTTAGACCTCTCAGCTTAAAATAAATAGCTACTCGTCCCGCTGCTTCATTAGTAATTAAAAGAGGTATAAGAAAAGGCGAGATCCGGGAGGCCCCTTTTTCCAGAAGATTTTTATGTTGTTCTTCTATATCTTGAAGACTTCCAATCCCTGAACCAATAATTACTCCCACCCGATAAGGGTCTTCTTGAGAAAAATCTAACCTGCTCTCAGAAACTGCCTCCAATGAGGCTCCTATAGCAAACTGAACGAACCTGGCTACTCTCTTTACCTCTTTAGAAGGTAAGAACTTCTCTGGATTAAATCCTTTTACTTCTCCAGCTATCTGAGAAGAAAAAGAAGAAGCATCAAACTGGGTAATCTTATCTATCCCACTCCTTCCTTCTATAAGAGCAGAAAAATTCTCTTTAAGGTTTAACCCTAAAGGAGAGATTATCCCACATCCAGTTACGACTACCCGTCTCTCCATTATTAAGAAAGAGCTTACTATTTCTTCTCTTTTACTTTAGCCTC
>CAZSAI010000064.1:0-6354 GCA_964604895.1 uncultured Planctomycetia bacterium | reverse complement strand
ATCTACAATCTCATTTGCTTAGAGAAGAATAAGGTGTTATACTTTAAATAATGAGAGATAAAAAGAGCTTTACTCTTTCTGAGCTTCTTCTAGCAGTGGCTATAATGGCTATGGCTTTAGGCACGATCCTATTAGCTTTGGTCCAGTGCTTTCTTCTTAATGAAGCTAACCGAAATTTAACTGTAGCGGTAACCCATGCTCAATATGTGATGGAAGATATAAAAAATACTAACTTTGATGATATAAAAACTAAGATAAATAATGGGGACTGGGATTGGAACTCTTC
The DNA here is from genome assembly GCA_964604895.1 of uncultured Planctomycetia bacterium. Taxonomy (GTDB): domain Bacteria; phylum Omnitrophota; class Gorgyraeia; order Duberdicusellales; family Duberdicusellaceae; genus Duberdicusella. The sequence goes on along the minus strand of CAZSAI010000064.1, from coordinate 6,068 downwards.
AGAAATAGCTTCCCAGGGTTTAATCCCTCTAAATAATGAAAATATAGACACAGCTGTAACTGGAACTACTCTCTTAGATATAAAAGTTACTGTTACCTGGAAAGATAGAGGCTTGCGAAATAGAAGTATAAGTTTAGAAACCTATATAGCTCAGCCTTAAATGAAGAATAAAACTTCCCTTACCTTAGTAGAAATTTTAGTAAGTGTCTTTATCTTGGCTATTATAGTCCTTTCAGTAACCTCACTCTTATATTTAGGCGATTTAAACTGGAGGAGAGGCTCAATCCTTCTAGAATTACAGCAAAAAGCAAGGTTAGCTATGGATAGAATGAGCAGAGAGTTGAGACAAGCTCAATCTTCCAGTATAAATATTACTAACGGAGGAAAAAATATCTCCTTCTCTATCCCTGATTTATCCGGGGGAACCTACGATATTACTTACTACTTAGACACAAACTCTAATCAGATTATCCGTGAATATCCTGAAGGCACCACCAAGATTTTGGGGAACAATGTGAGTTCCTTAGACTTTTCACTCTCGGGAGATACCCTTACTATTACTCTCCAGGTCTCTAAGAGTTTAAGGCAGACCCCTTTAAGCTTTGTTCTTAAGGAGAAGATAAAGCTAAGAAATTAAAGGTTTTTTTTGAAGGGGTAGAAAAATTGGAAAATCTTCCTACTTTAAGTTATACTTTATAGTGGGGCTATGAAGAAAAAGGGGATTAGTCTAATTTTGGTATTTCTAATTATTACTATTTTAGCTCTATTTTCTACCGCTCTCCTTACCAGAACTATCTCTGAAAGTAATTTAGCTAAAAGATACAAGGAATCAGTAGAAGCCTTCTGGTTAGCTGAGGCTGGTATTCAAAAGGCTCTCTGGGAGTTAAATTATGGAGATTGGAGCGGTTGGGAAGAAGGTGAAGAAGGAAATAAAGTCTTAGCTTCTTGTCCTTTAGGAGACTTAGGAGAATTCTCAGTTACTGTCTCGGGTCTTGTAAGTAGCCAGCCTACGATTACCTCCTATGGCCATATCCCCACAGTAACTGAAAGCACCCTTTTCCGAAGTCTTTTTGTAAAAGTAGCTCAGCAAACCGAACCTCTCTTTACCCATGCTGGATTCGGAAACACTTCTTTAAGTATGAGTGGTAATGGCAAAACTGACAGCTACGACTCTTCTCAGGGCCCTTACGGTGGAGACAACGTTGGCTCCAATGGCAATGTAGCCACTAATGGAACCTCAGCAGGTGCAATCACTCTTAGTGGCAATGCTCAAGTAAATGGGGATGCTGGGACTGGAGAAGGAGGAACTGTAAGTATATCCGGGAACGCAGAAGTAACAGGAGAAATTACTGATAATATAGATAGAGAGCTTCCTTTAGTAAGTAGTATGGACGGTTATACCTCAGCTCAAAATCTAACCGATAAGGGGAATTACTCCTTATCGGGAAATAGCAGTGATACTATTAGTGAAAGTGGAAAATATAGCTCAATATCTCTCTCCGCAAATTCTAAACTATATATAGAGGGAGATGTGGTGCTCTATATTACCAGTTCTTCTACTGCCCTAAACATAACAGCAAATGCTGAGATAATTATTAATTCTGATTCAAGTTTAACTATCTATACTGATGGGAAATGCCAAATTGCTGGAAACGGGATAGTAAACAACACTACCACCCCTTCTAACCTTCAAATTTATAGTACCTACTCTGGAAACACTAATGGTGTAGAAATTAGTGGAAACGGCGACTTCTATGGAGCAATCTATGCTCCTCAAACAGGGGTAAAAATTACTGGAAATGGAGATATATACGGCTCAGTAGTAGGTGACACAGTAAAAGTCACTGGCAACGGAGATATCCACTATGATGAAGCCTTAGCTAATATAACCACTTCTTCCGGAAAATACACAATCCAAGTCTGGCAGGACCAACAAAACCCCTACAGCCTATAATAAATCTTTTATAAATTGGTAAAACTTTTAGGTCTATGGTATAATTGAAATGTAATGAAAAAAAGTTATTCTTTACTCTTAGTAATTGTAATAATAGTTGTGCTGTTAATCCTTAGTGGGGCAAGCCTTTTTCAAAGTATATCGGAAAAAAACTTAACTCAGAGATACAAAGATTCTATCCAAGCCTTTTGGATAGCTGAAGCTGGAATAAATAAAGCCCTCAAAGAACTAAGAGATAATTTTAACTGGACAGGAGAAGAGGGAGAAGATGGGAGCTATGAAATTATAGTTAATGTGATTGACTCTAAGAGTCGGGAAGTCCTAAGTTCAGGATATATCCCTTCTAAAACAAACTACCGAATAAAACGGACAATTAAAGCTATAATGTCCAAATTTATACCTCCAGGGTTTTATGACTATACAGTTTACTGCGCAGGAAATGTGGACATAAACGGAAATTCCTTTTCTATAGTAAACAACCAACCTCCTCCTGAGGATGAAGCCTTAATATACTCAGGAGAATACCAAGTTGAACACCCAGAAAATATAACTGGTCAAATTGAACAAGATGAGTCCATTTCTCCTTTAGCCCGCTTAGACTTTCAACAACTCTATAATATTGCCTCCTCCCAAGGAAATATCTATGATGAGACTCGTCTCCAAGAAGTAAAAAACGGAGAAGATAGTTTCCCATCTTCTTTCTGGTACTCTGAAGGAGTACCTAATGTGGTTTATGTTACTACTGATTTAGAGCTTAACGGCAATATCGGAACTCTCGGAGGTTTCTTTGTAGTAGTAGGAGACATTATAACTGATCCTGATGAATCTGATGATATAGTAATTAATGGAAATGGTCAGATTGACGGAGTAATCTATACCCGGGGTCAATTCCGGATAAATGGTGGTGGAGGAGGTCTAAATGTAGATGGAGGAGTCTGGGCTCAAGAAGTAAGGATAAATGGTAACGCCCATCTTGCCTATAATCAAACTTATATGTCAGCAATTGAAGACTTAGGAATAGATGCTTCAGTTCAAATTACTGCCTGGCGAGACTTAGATAACCCCTACCAACTCTAAATTTTAGTTCGACGTATCTGTTCATTAGAATAGAAGATTGGTTGGAGTTAGCCTCTACAGGGTTTTCTTCCATGATTAGCTTTTTTAGTTCTCCAAGAGAGTTTTCCTCTCCTTTTCCTCTTAGACATCTTACCCCCCTTATCTTTTATATTGAACAGCTGAACAATAGAACAAAAGAACTAATAATTTTAAAGCAGGCCTTCAGCTACATAATCAATCTTTTCTATAGGATTTACAATAGCTGAGGCAATATTAGCAATATGAGCACTAATTCTTTTATAATAACGTAAAAGCAAAGTATAACAAACTGTCTTATCTACAGAGAGCTCCTGATTTATCATTGACCGAATCATACTCTCACACTGAGAAGAAATCTTACCATGTCTCTGCATAAGGGTTATAGCCTTTTTATTGTCTGCAGAAATAAAGGCTGAAGAAATCTCACCTAGATTTTCTCTAATTTGAGCCTCCAAATCTTTAAAACTCTTACTTAGATCATCATCTAAAGAAGATTTCAAAATATAACTTAACTCAAAAATGTTTTTACAGTAATCACCGATTCTTTCTGCATCTTTTACCACGCTCATAAAGACCAGGCAAGCAGTAAAGTCTTTACGAGGATTAATAGCCAGGTGCTCAATAAGTCTTCTTCTTATACGTTGTTCTTCTTCATTTATCTTCCTATCCTTAGAATAGATTTGAGCATGCACCTCTGAAGGTAGAATCTTCTTCCAAAATACAGCAGTAGCTTTATCAAAGATCTCTTGAGCTTCTTTAAGCATATTTCCAAAATCTCTTACTACTTTTCCTAAGAATTCTTCTCCTTTCCATAAACTTAAAATATCTTTGAACATTTTTTCACCCCCATTTTTAATTTAATATTAAAATCTTTCTTATCAAGATAAAAATCAAAGGTAAAATTATAAAAACAATTAAGACATATACCAAAGAAAAGTACCTCCTTCTATAGCAAAAGAGAGCTAATCTTCTTGCTAAAATAACTGGCATTCTCCTTATCTTTTTGAAGGGATAAAACATAATTATCCCTGAAAGATTAAAAAATAGATGGGCTAAGGCTACCGCTAAGGCTGAAGATCGCCCCTCTCCTACAATTGCTAAGGAAGCTAAAAGAGCAGTAAAGGTTGTCCCTATATTTGCTCCCATAGTATAAATAAAGACCTTCTCTAAGCTTAAGACTCCAGCAGCAGCCAAAGGAACCATTATAGAAGTAGTCAAAGAAGAAGACTGCACTATCGCGGTTATAAAAAAGCCTAAACCCATAGTAATAAAGTTATTTTTAAATATATACTTGTCTATTAAAACTTCTGCTTTACCAATAAATAAACGACGCAGAAGCCTCACCAAGAATAATAAAGAGGAAAATAACAAAATTAATCCTAAAAGGATAAATAAGGCTCCTCCTAACTTCTCAGGCAAAGAAAAATAATCTAAGAATATCCTCTTAAAAAGAGAAACTACAGGATGAAGGGCTATCTTTAGAGGAGAAGTAAATCTTACCCCTCCTATCCCTTCAAATACATTCTCAAAGAATAGAGAGATTTTCGTTAAATAACCAAATCTAAGCTGGAGAGGAAAAAGTATTATGACTGTTAATAGATTAAAAAAATCATGGACTGTGGCTGCTTGGAAAGCTCTTCTAAATTCTATTCGCCAGGAAATATGTCCTAAAGAAACCAAAGTGTTAGTAACAGTTGTTCCTATATTTGCTCCCATAATTATAGGAATAGCACAGTTAATATTCAAAGTTCCTGCACCTACCAAAGCTACAACTAAAGAGGTGGTTAAAGAAGATGACTGAGCTAAAACTGTAACTAAAATACCAATAAAAAGACCAATAAAAGGGTCAGAAGTAGTAGAGATAAGTTTCCGGGCAAAATCTTCTCCTAAAAAATGAGCTCCCTTCCCAATAAGTTTAATACTCAAAAGAAAGGAATAGATTAAAATAAAGACAAATAAAACTCTTCCTCCTCTTCTAAACCACCTCATAACTTCTTATTTTATATAAGTAATTCTTTTATTGAGAGAGCAAGTTTAGTCAATAAATACTTCTATAATCTTAGCCTCTTGGTTTCTTATCTTTAAAGAGTGAGGGGGCTCTATCTTAGAAGAATTTATTGCTACTTCTTCTCCATTTCTATATCTAATAAGTATCCTTCTAATCCTTACTTTAGAATCATAAGTATTAACTCTTCTAGGATTGTGGTAAATAACTAAAGTCTTTCCCAAAAACATAAAAGCAAAACAATTCTTAGGAAGCACTAACTCTTGAGTCGCTCTCTCTTCTAATAAGAACACTTTCTCCTCTCTCTTAGTAAAAAGAGAATCTTTCAATACAGGCTTAAATTCTAATATGAGTTTACCTTCCCTAAGATAAAAAGGAGTTCTGCCTACACACATAAGAGCTAATATATTTATTGCTTCAGTAGTTGCCCCGGTGAGTCTTGAGACAAAACCTCTTCCCCAAAGCTTTGGGTTAGGATGAGCTGAACTCACTATAAAAGAAGAATTTTCTAGAATGCTTCTACCATATATCGGGGGAGTAAGAAAACAAATAAAGCAGTTAAAAAATTCCTTATAGAATTCCTCATAAAGAGAAGACTTTATTAACTCTAATAAATACTTATATTCCATATGAACCCATACTGACTCATTCTCAAGCCAACCAGGACTAAACACCCTAATCCTACCTATCTCCAAAGGGGCTTTCTTTAGAGAAGAAGATATCTTATACATCTTCAATTTTTTATCATACAAAGAACTTCCCTTTAAAGATTTATAAATAACCTTACAGTTCTCTTTAGAATATACCTTCATCCCTCTTACAAAACCCTCTAAGAAAAGAGGAAGTCTTATCTGTCTAAACTTTAGAGGATAGATACAGCCTTCTCTTTCTTGATATTTCAAAACCTTATTTATAAAATAGGTAGGTATATTTCTGGGGTTTATATCTTTTAAACCAGAATTAATCTTAGCTTCGGCCCTCTCTAAAAACTCTCTCAACTCAGATAAAGGAACC
>CAZSAI010000063.1:0-6424 GCA_964604895.1 uncultured Planctomycetia bacterium | reverse complement strand
TAAACCCCTTTTTCTCCATAACAACCCATTTTAAAGTTTACCATATTTTTTGAATCTTTTTAAGTTCTAAAGGGTTCTTCTAAAGAAAGCTTCTTAAGATAGAAGTAAGGGTTTACTTTGCTCCTGTAAATACTGGGCAAGGCATAATCCTTAGAAATCTTCTTCTCAACTCTAAAGGTAAAGCCCCAAGTTTTCTCTATAGAAGGAGTTACTTTGAGTCTTTACTTTTGTTCTCCAACAAAGTATAATTTAAGGGGTAATTTTATGCTTAAAAATAAGATTTTCTTAAATATCTTGCTTATTTTTACCTGTTCTCTGGTCTATTTTAACTCTTTAAAGGGAGAATTCATCTGGGATGATAAGATTTCTATCTTAGAAAACGATTATATTCATAGCCTTAAATACCTTCCTAAGTTTTTTAGTTCGCCTTTCTTCAGTTTAGGGAGTAAGGGCATAAGAAAAGGCCAGTCTGATTATTTTCGTCCCTTAGTTCTTCTTTCTTTTAGTGGGGATTATTTTCTCTGGAAAGATAATCCTTGGGGATTTCATCTTACTAATCTGTTATTCCACCTCTTAAATATTTTACTATTATTTACTTTAACCTTTAAATTATTTAAAGATTATCTTCTTTCTTGGGGAATAGCCTTTATTTATGGGGTTATTCCCGTAAATTCCAGTACAGTCTCTTATATCTCCAATAGGCCTAATCTTTTGCTAGTGTTTTTCCTCCTTCTTTCTTTTATCTTCTACCTTAAGAGGGGTTATTTAATATCTCTTTTATTCTTTTCTTTGAGCCTTCTTTCTAAAGAGGTGGCCTTGGTTTTTCCTTTTTTACTTTTCCTCTATGATTATCTTGCTGGGAAAGATTCTAAGGGGGTTTTGCTCAAGTTAGTTCCTTTCTTTCTTTTAATTTTTTTCTACCTTTTATTAAGGTCTAAGATTTTTTCCCTTTGGGGGATTGAAGAAGTTTGTATTTTTTGTAAGATTGGGGAGAGGGTGCTGGTTTTCTTTGTCAGTTTTTTCAATTATATAAGAGTGGTGTTGTTCCCGGTAGGGCTTCATTTTGAAAGGCTTATCTCAGTAGAGGATAGTTTTTTTGTTTTAGAATTTTTAGGAGGAGTATTTTTATTCTTTTACTTGGTATATTTAGGGTTTTATTTCCGCAAGAAAAAATTTCTTTATTCTTGGGGGATTTTCTGGTTTATCTTAGGGATTTTGCCTACTTCTCAAATTGTTCCTTTAATGGTAGATGATAAATATTTAGCCAGTGAACATTTCTTGTACTTTCCCCAAATAGGTCTACTTATTTTTGTCTTAGCTTATCTTAAGGAAAAATTAGGCCGGGCTTTTTTAAAACTGCTTTTGCCGGTTATATTTATATTTTCCCTTCTTACTGTTTATTACAATCAGGTTCAGTGGCAGAGAGAAGAAGACTTTATAAGGTATAATCTAAAGTTTAGAAAGACTTCCCGTCTTTACAATAACTTAGGAAGAATTTATGAACGAAGAAAAGATTTAGAAGAAGCTCAAGAGTTTTATCAGGAAGCAGTTAAGATAAACCCTCATTATTTTAAAGCCCGTTATAATTTAGCCACTCTTCTGGCTAAAAAGGGAGATTTCCTTTCTGCTGAGGCTGAGTATTTAAAACTTTTAAGGATTTATCCTGAGTTTTCAGGGATTTATAATAATTTAGGAGTAATAAAATTGAGAGAGGGCAAACTCTCCGAAGCAAAGGAATATTTTGAAAAAGCTGTAAGATTATCTACTCAGGATTCTAACCCTTACTGTAATTTAGGTTTGGTTTTAGAAAAACAGGGTAAAATCTACCAAGCCCGGCGTTATTATTTTCAGGGTTTGGAAGTTAATCCTCAAGATTTAGATTGTCTTAATCAACTGGCTTTTAGTTATGTGAAAGAGAAAAAATTAGATAAAGCCCTTATTTATTTTGAGAGACTTTTAAGCATAAATAGAGAGGATGCAGGAGTTCTCCAAAATATAGGGAATGTATATTTTAAGAAGGGAGACTACCAGAAAGCTTTGAGTTATTATCAAGAAGCTTTAAAGTTGGCTCCTAATAATCAAGCTCTTAGGAATAATATGAGGATGGTTGAGAACATATTAGAGAAGGAGTAAACTGAACTTGAGTGATTTTATAGTATATAGAGTAAAGGGAAATTCTATGTGGCCATTTCTGAGGGATAAAGATACTGTATTGGTTAGGCCCTCAAAGCTAAAGGAGATTTCTTTAGGCCAGATAGTCTTAGCTAAAAAAGATAATCTTTTTCTTTGTCATCGTCTCTTCCGAAAAAGAAAAGAGTTTTTTCAAACTAAGGCGGATAGTCTTTTTGGTCTGGACTATGTTTTAGAGGAGAAGTATCTTCTGGGTAAAGTAGTAGCTATAGAAAGAAAAGGAAGGCTTATAAAAGTAGATAAAAGAGTTGACCTCTATTGGGGATTTTTTATTCTTTGTTTTACTCTTCTTATTTCTCCTCTATTCCCGTTTGTAAGAAAGATAAGAAGAATCTTAAGATATGTTGTGGGAAGAGAAGCAAAGCCTGGAACTTTCTGGGGTTCAAGAAACTAAACCTTTTCTTCAGATTAAATTTTCTAACTTCTTAGAGCTTAAAGAGGAGGAGGTTTCTCAGCTAATCCAGGAGATAGAAAAAGATGATTTATTTAAGAAGCTTACCTATCCTTTAAGAGATTTCTCTCTTCAAGTTATAAAATATAGACGTTTTCCTCAGAGTAGATTTAAGCCTAATTTTTTTGAATTCTGTGAAGGAGTAATAGAAGGAGGGCTTTCTTCGGACCTAGAGGAGGTTCTTTTTTCTTATCAGAATACTCTTAAAATAGCTAAGAGAATCGGAAAGGATAATTTTAAAAAATACTTTCTTTATAATGAGTTTGATTTGCCTTTAGAAGAATTAGCCAAAAGATGCAGACTGAGCAAAAAAGAAGTGTTAGAAGTAATAGATATGGTTGATAAGGTTTTTTTGATAGCAAAGCCTTATCAGAGCTCCTTAAAGAGTAGAGGCCTCTCTTATACTAAGGTAGCTTCTTTAGTCAAAGTAAAAAGAGGGTTTCTTATCGAGTTTTTAAATTTAGATTTAGCTCGGGGCCTTTATGAGATAGACTATGATAAACTTAAGAGGCTAAAAGAAGAAAAAGTCTTTTCTAAAGAAGAGCTTAAAAAAATAGGTTCCCTTATAGAGAAACTCACTTTAATAAACTTTAGAAAATCTACCCTTTTTAAGATAATCTCTTTTATAATTAAGAAGCAAAACTCTTTCCTGGAGACTTCTCAGGTGGAAAATCTTACTCCCTTGACTCAAAAAGAGACTGCTAAGGCCCTTTCTCTTTCTTTAAGTACCGTAAGTAGAGCTGTAAAGTATAGAAGCCTTGAGAGCCCCTGGGGAGAGGAGTTTCCTTTAAGATTTTTCTTTCCCAGTCTTAAATTAGTAAGGATACACCTCCTTAAGAGACTTTTAGAGAAGGTTTCTTTCCGAAGCGATGAAGAGATAGGAGAAGAGTTTAGAAAGAGGTATGGTATTTATCTTTCTCGGAGAACTATAGGTAAATACAGAAATGAATTAAAGATAAAAGTTCCAAAGAGAAAAAAGTGAAAGAGGATTCCCTAATTTTTTCTATCCTTCGTGAAAATTTAAGTTTATCTGAGATGAAGAAGCTTACTTCTTCAATTTCTTGGAATATTTTCTTAAAGGGAGTTTTCTCTGAAGGTGTAGGGGGCCTGATATTTCTTAAATTAAAAAATTCTAGACTAAGAGATTTCTTTCCTGAAGATGTTCTCTCTAAATTAGAGAATTTTTATCTTACTAATTTAGGAAGAAATATCTTTATCTACCAAGAGTTGGATAATATCTTTGAGACTTTCAAGAGAGAAGGCTTGAGTTGTTTTCTTAATCGAGGGGCCTACTTCTCTAAGTATTTATATTTAGATTTGGGCTTAAGACCTATGGTAGATGTAGATTTGATAATATTTAGGGAAGACTTAGATAAATTTAAAAGAGTTCTTTTAGATTTAGAATATAGATGTTTTGAGAAATATCCCTTCTTTTTTTATAAAGATAGTTTTTATATTGATTTACATCTGGACAAACCCGGTTTTTGGCGGATAGGCTCTTGGCCTTCAGCTTTTACTATTAAAGATAAGAGAGTATATGAAAGAAGTTATACTTTGGGGGATAATCTCCCTAATATAAGAGTTTTTGATATTTATGATTCGATCCTTAGTAGTTGTCAGCATCTTCAAGAACATTCTTTTTCTCGGCTTATTTGGTTTATAGATATAGTTAAACTCATTAAATCTATAGATACTCGGTTTAATTGGATGATTTTAGAAGAGAGGGCTGAAGAATTTAATCTTAAGAAATCTCTTTATTTTGTGGTAAAATATTTAAAAGAAAAAAGACTACTCTTCTTGACTCAAGAAGAAGATTTTTTAAGATGTTCTTTAAACCTCTTAGAAAGGAAGAGTCTTAGTCTTTTAATCTCGGATAAGAGAGATAGATTATGTGGAGAATTATTGTTTTTATTTTCCTTGAAGGGCCTTAAGAGGCGTTTTAATTTTCTTAAGGAGGTATTCCTTCTAAAGGAGGAGGTTTTCCCTTTAACTTGTAAGCCTAACTTTTTTTCTTACATTTTTCGTTCTTTCAAGATTATTGGTTATGTCTTTAAAAGATTATTCAGGTTAATATGGCTAAAATGAGTTTAGAAATAGGGGGAATTTCTCTTCTTATTGAAGAAAAAAAAACCACTTTTATAAATTCTCTCAAAAAAGAGTATGAAACCTTTTTGGTCGATGGTTTCTTGAAAGATAAGGTCAAAGTGTTTATTTCTCACTCTAAACTCAAAGTCAGTGAAGATATATTTATTAAAAAAGCCAGAGGTAATGTTTTCTCTCTGGGGGGAGAAGGGTTTAGAGGATTTTTTAACAGGGGAAAGAATTCAGCCTATGTAAATATTGATTATCGAGAAGGTGTATTTGATACTTTCTTAAGAGTCCTTTATTCTTTGCTTTTAGTCTTAAACAGAGGGGTTTTGCTTCATTCTTTAGGTTTAGCTAAAGATAACCAAGGTTATATTTTTATAGGACCTTCTTCTTCAGGGAAGACTACTCTTGCTAAAAAAATAAAAGGATTTTCTGTGCTAAGTGATGAGTTGGTTATAGTAAGAAGACTAAAGGAGAGATTCTATATTTTCTCCACGCCTTTTGGGGGAGAGTATAGAGCCAAAGTGAAGAATTTATCAGTTCCTTTAAAGAAAGTGTTTTTTTTAAAGAGACAGAGAGACTCAAATTATAAAAGAGAAAGACCTTGCAAGGCATTCATAGGTATATTAGAGAATACCTTTTTCTTCTTAAAGGATAAAGTATATATAGAAAAAATTATAGATATTGCTAAAGGTTTGGTTGAGAGTTTCCCTATAGGCAAGGTAGATATATCAGCTAATTTTGAAGATGTCAAAATTTTCGGAAATTAAAATATCCCGTAATCCTAAAATAGCCTGGCAGAGGATAGAAGACAAGATAGTAGTAATCAATCCTCAGAAGAGGAAAGTGCATATTCTTTCGGGAAGTGGAGTAAGTATTTGGGAACATTTGTCTTCTTCTAAGACTTTAGAAGATATTATAAAGTTAATTTTAGAAGAATATGAGATAGATGAGGCTAAGGCCATTCAAGATATAAAGAGTTTTATAGAGTTGCTTGGAGAGAAAGAACTGGTTATTTTTAACTAATTATGATAGATATTTGGGAGGAGACAAGAGAATCTATTAAGAAGAATCTTATTCCTTTAAGTATAGTCTGGGAACTTACCCGGAGGTGCAATCTTAACTGTATCCATTGCTATAATCTTAAGGATGAAGCAAACTTAAGTTTTTCTGAGATAAGGAAGATAGCTTTTAATTTGAGAGAGGCAGGTACTTTAATTCTAACACTTACTGGAGGAGAGATATTTATAAGAGAAGATATTTTAGATGTACTTTTTTTCTTAAAAGGCTTGGGTTTTGATTTAAAGATAATTACTAATGCCACTCTTATTGATAATTTCTTGGCTGAGAGACTTAAAGAGATTTATCCTAGTGAAATTGGGATAAGCCTCTATGGAGCAAGCTCTTTAGTTCATGAAAAGATAACCCGAGGGGCTGGCTCTTTTGATAAGACCTTAGAGGCAGTTAAGGTCTTAAAAGAGAAAGGGTTAGCAGTGCATATAAAATGCACTTTGATGAGGGAAAATTTCAAGGAGTATCCAAAGATTATAGAGCTTGCTAATAAGCTGGGAGTTAATTATATAATTGATCCAATAATCTCTCCCAAAGATAACGGTTCCTTAGAAGTTTTATCTCATAGACTAAGCAGAAAAGAGCTTAGAAGCTTTTATTGGAAGGAGTTTGACAAAATAGAGG
>CAZSAI010000062.1:0-6565 GCA_964604895.1 uncultured Planctomycetia bacterium | reverse complement strand
GGCCAAGAAGTACCGATAATTGAATCCTCAGTAGTAGACTTAGTAAATAATGTAAAGACGGTTAACTATAAATATGAGGATGTAGGTTTACAATTAAAAGTTACTCCTCGAATTAGCAAAGATAAGATAGTAAACCTTACCGTCCATGCTGAGCTTAAAGACTTAAGTCCCCAGACCCTTTATGATGCCAGTATCATAAATAAGAGAGAGGCTGATGCTACAGTAATAGTTCCTGATGGCTATACGGTAGTATTAGGCGGGCTTATGCGAGATAATAATAGCGTGATAGAAGACAAAATTCCCCTCTTGGGAGATATACCTCTCTTAGGCAACCTTTTTAAAAAGACAAAAACTACTCTCTTAAAAACAGAACTTTTAATCTTCTTAACTCCCAAGATAATCGAAGGAGAAAAGGATATAAAAAAGATAACCTCACCTCCTCAAGAAAAATTAGAAAAGATAAAACAGGCTCAAACTAAAAAAGAGATTAAAAACACTGTAAAAGAAGTGGTAGGTTACACCAAAAAGAAGCCCTCCTCAAAAAAATAAAAATTAGTTGCCTGAAGGAAATATCCTGGTATAATTAAAAAAGATGAAAGAGAAAAAGAAAAGAAAAAAACCTTATAAGCCACCTAAAATTTCTTCTAAAGACATATTTGAGATAAATGCCTTAGGGTGTGCGAAGTGCCCTTCCTCTTCTAATATCTCCTTAGGTATCTCCTGCATCCGGGGAGTTAAAAGATTCTCCTAAATAAGTAAGTATCACTTAGAGGATAAAGCATAGATGTTTCCTTTTAAGGTGGCTATATAAAGAATACCATCCGAGACTATTGGAGAGGATAAAACTTCCTCACCTAAATCATACTCCCAGAGAAGCTGACCTTTTACAATATCTAAAGCTTTAAGCTTGCCATCTCTTGAGGCTACATAAACTATGCCTTTAGCTACCACTGGAGAAGAGGAAAAACCCAGCCTTGAGGCAGAAGCTAACTTATGTTTCCATAAAAGAGCGCCTTTATTTTTGTCTAAACAATAAAGATACTGTTCTCTATACCCACAAACTACAAATATCCTTTCCTCTTCTACTGCTGGTGAAGAGACATAGTTAGGGGTTGGGGTTCTGTCTTCAATAATATATCTCCAAACTAATTTTCCTGTATTTAAATCTAATGCATATACTGACCAGTCAAAATTTCCTGGAGCTATATAGAGTTTATCTTTATCCAGGGCTGGAGAGGAAAAATCCATCCCTCCAGGAGTATGATACTTCCACAAAAGCTTACCTGTCTCTTTATCCAAACAATAAATATTGCCATCGTTGGCTCCAATATAGAGTTTATCTCCGTATATAGCTGGTGATGAATAGACCATCTGCTCAGTCTCAAATCTCCAAAGTTCTTCTCCATTATCAGAATTTAAAGAATAAACAAACTTATTAGGAAAACCTGAACCTGCAAAAATCTTATTCTTATCTACAACTGGGGAAGAAGAATCTGCTCCCTTACTGTTATATTTCCATAGAAGTTCTCCTTCTTCTGCTTCCAAACAATAAAAAAAGCCGTCTCGGGAGGAAAAATAAACTTTCCCCTCTACCACTGCTGGTGAAGAATCAACGAATCCATCAGTCTTAAACTTCCAAAGAAGCTGGCCTGTAGCTGAGTCTAAAGCATATAAGTAATTATCTCTTGAACCAATGTAAAGAGCCCCTTCTACCAGAGCAGGGGAGGAGATTATCTTATCCTGAGTCTTAAACTTCCACTTAATTTTGAGAGGAGGCTGAAGATTCTCTTGGGTATAGCCTGAATTAAGATTGTCTTTCCTAAACTTAGGCCAATCCTCAGAATAACCTAAAATATGAACTCCTAAGATAAACATTCCTAAAAAAACAACTATTTTTCTCATTTTACTGCCCCCTTCTCAATGCAACAATAATCAACCTCAAAATATCTCATTACTTAGCAACTTTAAAAGAATAAAGCTTCCCAGAATCAGAACCTACTAACACATATATGTTATTCTCATCAACATAGTGTAAAGATACACCACTCTTAATAGGCGAACCAGTATCATAAGGCCAGCCAGGAAGAATCTCTCCTGTCTCAACATCTACAGCATAAAACTTACCATTATCAGCCCCAAAATAGACTACCCCATTCCAAACCAAGGGCCAAGAATCAATTGGTGAGCCAATATTTACAGGAAAATTGGGCTTAGATGAACCATCAGCTAAGCTTAAAGCGTAGAGCTTCCCATCCTGACAACCAAAATAAACATAACCAGTTTCAGTATCCACCCAAGGCGCAGAATAAATTGCTCCTCCACAACTTACTGGGTTTGTAGACCAACCAGTATCAGTTTGGGAGGTGTTTAAATTAGAGATATTTACCGCGTAGAACTTTCCATTCTCCGTACCAAAAAAGATGAGATAACGGGTATCAGGATCTGAAGGATCCTGAGGAGCAATAAAAGGAGCTGTTTTAATAGCTCCTTCTGAACCATAGCCAGTATCAAAAACCCGGGAGACAGTATTATCCGAAGCTTTAAATGCATAGAGTTTTCCATCGCTTGCTCCAAAATAAACTTCATCATAATATAAGGAAGGTACATACATCATTGTTGGGGAAGACTCAACTGCTCCTCCTACCGAGGAGGAATTAGTCCAATAATTAGAACCATCGGAGGCATTTAAAGCGTAGACTTTATTAGCCTTAGTGCCAAAATAGATGTGGGCAGGCTCATAATAATCATAAAGAACAGAAGTAGAGAACTCCTCAGCCATAACTCTTTCCCACTTTAATGTATTATCTTCCCATAAAGCATAAACAGTCTTACCTAAGGTTCCAAAATAGACAATATCTTTAAAAACACCCGGCGAATACTCCTCAGTATTAGGCCAAGGTATACCTCTTATATCACCTGAACTTGTAAAGGAAAGATTTAAAGAATGGGTGGTAGCATCTACCACATAAAGATTATTATCGTCTGAGCCAAAATAGATATTATCCCCATAAGCTATAGGTACTGTTCTTATGGGACCAACTACATTGGTATCTGAAGGATACTTCCACTCCTCAGCTAAGGTATTTATTGTAACGTTATTAGAGGTGGCGGAAGTAGTAGAGACTTCCTCTCCCGAATTTGCGTCTGTGCCGGTAGCAGTTCCAGTAAAATTAAGGGTTCCAGGGCTTGAACCTACTTTATAGGTCCAGGTAAATTCTTGAGAGTCTCCGGCAGGGATATCTGCTGAAACTGGGGTTGGCCCTGAGACTAAATTAGCATCGCTACTAGTTCCCCCTAAAGTTAAAATAGAAGGCGAAACACCTTCAGCTGTTGCTCCTCCTGTGTCAGCAGTATTATTAACAGTCATTACTACAGTTACCTCAGCATTAGTAAGAACAGTAGCAGGGGTAGCAGAAATTGAACAAGACAGATTTGCAGGTTCAGCCTGAATAGTTACATCATTAGAAGTAGTTGAACTTGAATCAGCCTGTTGACCATCGGCGTATCCGGTAAAGTTCACTGTTCCTAAAGTAGTTCCAGCAGTGTAACTCCAGCTAAACTCTTGAGTTTGACCAGGCCCTAGACTACTCACACTGGAAGGAGTTGGCCCAGATGAGTAAATAGCATCAGAGGAACTACCTCCCACAGTTAAAGAAGAAGGACTTATATTGTTTACAGTATTTGCTCCAGTATTCTGAACAGTCATAGTTACGGTAATAGTATCAGAAGGCTCAACCACAGAAGGAGAAGCAGAAATAGATGAGGTAAGTTCATAAGAAGGTGGAGCCTGGACTGTTACTGAATCTTGAGCGTTAGAGGCGGTGAGGTTTTCTCCAGAATTCTCATCTGTACCTTGGGAAATGTTAGCAGTAAAAGTAGCGGTTCCGGCAGTTGTGCCATGAGCAGTATAGCTAAATTGGACAGATTTTCCTCCCTTAATAGTAGAAGAAGAAGGAGACGGTCCAGAATCAATTACAGGGTTAGCTGTACCTGAGGCAACCAAACTGGGAGTAACACCTAAGGCATCGGCTTGGCCAGTATTAGTTATAGTAACGGTTATATCTATAGTTTGATTAGTATTCACTGTAGAAGGCGAACAGCTAATATTTACACTTAGATTAGCTTTCTCTTCTATCACCACATCTAAAGATTTAGCAGTATTAGAACGGATAACTCCTTCGGAATCACTTCCCTGGGCATAGCCTTCAAAATAGATAGTTCCGGGTAAAGACCCAGCAGTATAGGTCCACTGATACTGAGCCTGAGATGAACCAGAAATATCCTGAGGCGAAGGATCAGAAGTAGTGGTAGCTGTGGCTCCACCGGTAGAATGAACAGTAAGAGGAGAAGGATCCACATCATTTACTACGACCTCTCCAGTATTCTGGACAGTCATAGTTACTGTAAACTCCTGATTGGTACTAACTACACTCTTAGATGTAGTAATGGAAGAAGATAAAGAGCCTCTTCCTATAATATAAGGCCCAGCATGAGAAGTGAGGCCCCAATTTCCTACATTATCTACAGACCTTATATGGACATAATAAGTACCGTTATCCAAATCAGAAAAAGTATAAGTCTCAACCCCTACCCCTACATTCTTATATTTGGGAGCAGTGGTATTAGAATTATTATCAATTATAATGCTGTAGCCAGCCAACCCTGACTGAGAATCAGTCACATCAGACCAGGTCATCACTATGTCATTATCTGAAGAAGACTGGTTAGGAGTATGAGAAGTTGAAGATAAGGTAGTAACCTGAGAAGGAGCAGTATCATCTAAGATTACACTAAAAGGCACATTAGTAGTGTTCCCAGCATTATCATAGACTACCACATTTACATTAGAGTAACCTGAACCAGCTGAACTTACCTCATAAGTGTATTCATACTTATAAGAACCTTGAGCTTCAGTTGAATCTATGCCTCCTGCACTAGTAGTGGTAGGAAAGTGGGCTTCTTTAAGCCCCGATAAAGCATCAGAAGCAGAGACATAAACCTTAAAAGCTGAATAACCTAAACCTGAATAGTAGACAGTATTTCCACTAATGTGGAGATAGTCTCCACCAGCAATCTCTGAAATATTATAGAGAGAACAATCTGAAGGAGGGGTAGTATCGATATAAAAAGGCCCTAAATGCTCGGCAGTATCTGAAAAATTCCCTACCTTATCTACACTTCTTATATGAAAATAATGGGCTGTCCCATCAGCTAAAGCTGGCGAAGTCACTGAAGTAACTGTCTCTTCAATATCCTTCGTAGCATCGGGAAGAGTTGTAGGATTTGTATCCCAAAGAATAGAGTAACCATCAAGTCCACTTCCTGAATCAGTAGCTGGAGACCAGCTCACATAAACAGTATTATCCTGAGATTGAGGGTCGTTCCAAGAACCTATTGCTTGAGAATGACTTACACTATCTAAATTAGAAACTGAAGAAGGTTTACTTGAATCAACAGTTAATAAACCTTGAGAGTTAAGAGCTGAATCTTCGGCATCGGGAGAATTAGTAAAAGTTAAACCATAAGCAGGCACCTGAGCATCTACAGTTGCTCCATCAATAGGAGAACTTGCCAAATCTACAACTACAAAAAACTTTCTACTTCCAGCAGCAGGGATAGTCACATCTACATTATTAAAGGTAATTGTTCCTGAAGAAAATGTTCCTGAACCTACTTGATTATCAATACCTTCTTCAAAACTTCCTGAGGAGTTACTATCATAATATAATTTTACAGAAGAGACTTGACTATCAGGGATTGTACCTACATTATCTACAGTTACAGTTTCTACAGTATCAGAATTTAACACATTATTATTAGTAAGGTTTAAATCTAAAATTAACCTATTAGAAGCCGAGGGTCCTACATAAGAAGAAGAAAGACTGTTAGCTACAGCATCAATGGTAGTGGATGAAGCTTGAACTACTAAATTACCTTCGGTATCATCATCGGTCTTTCCGTCTCCTGAGACTGAGATATTTATAGTCTCTGCAGTATCATCGGTAATCTCAAAAGTAGCTGTGCCATTATCCTGAGGAGAAAAAGTATAAGTTGCGGTATCTGAGCTTGGACCCCCATCGGTGAAGGTACCTGAACCTGAACTTAGAGTCCAAGAAATATTATTTACATCACCATTGGTATCCAAGGTAATTGTTCCAGTATAATCAGTCTTGGTATTGCCATAAGTATCTTTAGCAGTCACAGTTATTGGCTCACCTACCGACTGAACCGCTGAACCATCATGGGTAATAACAAAATATTCCAAACTTGCTGGGTTAACCACTAAATTACCTTCGGTATTATCATCATATTTGCCATCACCTGAGACTGAAATATTTATAGTCTCGATGGTAGTATCATTTATAGACAAAACAACCTCTCCATTATCAGCTGAATCAAAGGTATAAGTTGCGGTATCTGAACTTGGGCCACCGTCGGTAAAGGTACCAGCCCCACTTACCTTTACCCAAGTAATAGTAGTCTCAGTGCCTGTAGTATCTACAGTAATAATTCCAGTATAATCAGTCTGGGTGTTATCGTAGAAATCTTTAGCAGAGATAGTTAT
>CAZSAI010000061.1:0-6642 GCA_964604895.1 uncultured Planctomycetia bacterium | reverse complement strand
CTTCTAAAATTCATTATTTAATAGTAAAGATAGAACCCCAATATAAGGATAAAATAAAGATAGTAAAAGCCTTAGTGGAAAAATATATTGATATTGATAGACTTATAAAGAAAGTAAAAGCTAATTAGAAAGGAGTAAGAATGGGTTTACGCATCGAATTAAAGGAAAAGGAAGAAGGGGTTTTTTTGATTTTGCCCTCAGGTTCCATTGATACTCAGACTTATTCTTTACTGGAGGAAAAAGTTAACCCCCTTCTAGAGCAGGCAAAGGCAATCATTTTTGATATGAAGGAAGTTAGTTACATCAGTAGTATGGGCTTAAGTGCTATCTTCAGAATTAAAAAAGCTTTAGAGGATAAATCAGGTACTATTGCTATAATAAATCTTCAGCCTCAGGTAAAGAAGGTGTTTGAGATTATAAAGGTTCTGCCAGAGTATTATTTTTCTACTATGCAGGAAGCAGAAAAGTATCTGGATGAATTTTTAACTGAGATGCAGAAGAGGGAACAGGAAAAGAGGGAATAAGCCAGCTAAGACTTAACAATAGGGGAACTTTAGGGTTAGTAAATTTAAATATAAGAGGGATTGTTTAAAAGTAAAAAATGGAAGAGATTTATGATGTTATTATTGTAGGGGGAGGTTGTGCTGGTCTTACTTGTGGAGTCTATACTTCTCGAGAGAGCCTAAAGACTCTTATTTTAGAGAAAGAAGCTACTGGAGGGTTGGCTTCTTCTACTCACCTTATAGAGAATTATCCAGGCTTTCCTGAAGGTATTTCTGGTCAGGAGTTACTCAAAAAATTTAAGGCTCAAGTTAAAAGGTTTGGTGTAGAGATTAAGGAGTTTACAGAAGTAGAGAAAATAGAACCTCAAGCAGAGTTGATAAAAGTTTATACAAAAGAGAAGAGTTTTCTTACCTATGCCTTGGTAATAGCTACAGGTTCTCAACCTAAGAAATTAGGGATAAAAGGAGAGGAGGAATTCAGGGGGAGAGGGGTTTCTTACTGTGCTACTTGCGATGGTCCCTTATTTAAAGATAGAGAGGTAGTAGTTGTGGGTTGTGGGAATTCTGGTCTTCAGGAGGGGGAGGCTCTCCTAAAGTATGTAAAATCTCTTACTTTTGTGGAATTTTTACCTTTTATTACTGCTCAGAAGATTCTTCAAGAAAGAATCACGAGAGACCCTAAAGTGAAATTTTTTCTGAATCATAAGATTATTTCTATAGAAGGTAAAGATTTTGTGGAGAAAGTATTGATAGAAGATAGAGCCACTAACGAAATTAGACAAATTCCTGTCCAAGGGGTGTTTATCTACGCTGGTTATCTTCCCAATTCTAACTTTGTAAAAGACTTATTGGAGCTGGATAAGGAAGGATTTATTATTACTGATGAAGAGATGAAGACTTCTCAAAGAGGGATTTTTGCCTGTGGAGACATTCGTTCTAAAAATATCCGTCAGATTACTGTGGCAGTTGGGGAGGCAACTACAGCTGCAATTTCAGTAAGAGATTATCTTAAAGAAGTGAAGAAACCTTAGTTTATTAAGTGAAGAATCCTCCTCTTCAGGTCTTCAGGCTTATAGAGAACCAAGTTAAAAATCTAAATATTCCCTGGGTTTCTAAGCTATCTTTTCAGGATAAAGACCCTTATAAGATTTTAATCTCCTGTATTTTAAGTTTAAGGACAAAAGATAAGACTACCTCTTTAGCCTCTCAAAGGCTATTTAAGTTAGCCTCAAACCCTTATGAGATGGGAAGACTTCCTTTATCTATTATAGAGAAAGCTATTTATCCTGTGGGCTTTTATCGTAATAAAGCTAAGGTAATTAAGCAGATAAGTAGAAAGTTAGTCAGAGATTTTAAAGGAGAGGTTCCCAGAGATAGAGAGCTTCTTTTAGACTTTAAAGGGATAGGAAGAAAAACTGCGAATCTAGTATTGGGGTTAGGTTTTGGAATTGCCTGTATATGTGTAGATACCCACGTCCACCGTATAGCTAATCGCATTGGTTGGGTAAGAACCAGCTCTCCTTTAGAAACTGAAAAAGCTTTAGAGAAAGTATTTCCTAAGAATTTTTGGATAAAGATAAATACTGTTTTGGCAGCCTTTGGCCAGAAGATTTGTCTTCCTCTTTTTCCTCGATGTAAAGAATGCAGGATTAAGAATTTCTGCCAGAGGAGGAATCTAAAGAGTTCTTAGAATCTCTTACTTTTCAGAAAATCCTTTAAAAATCTAGAATATTTGTTATAATGTAAGAGCTATGGCCACCAAGAAGATTTCCTGGCAGATTTTTAAGAAAATAGCCTCTTCTTTGGTACTATTTGGCCTGTTTCTAAGTATCTATGTAATATATCGGCTAAGAATAGCCTCTCTTTTAAGTCTTAAGGCTCAAGAAGAGGTAGGAAAGTATTTTTTCTCTTTTTTAGTAATTATTGTAAGTTTTTTGCTCCAGAGAGTGGTCTCGGGGATTTTAGTTTGGTATTCTCAAGATGTTGAGAAAAAAACTCTTATTTCCTTAAATAAAGAGTTAATACCTTTAATTAGTAGGGCTTCTAAAGTAATTATTTGGGTAATTGCTTTGTTGATTATTCTTCCTTTTTTTGGGGTAAATATAAGTGCATTAGTGGCCACTTTGGGGGTTAGCTCTCTAGCTATAGCCTTGGCTGCTCAGGATACGATTGCTAATATTATCTCTGGTTTTATGATTATGGTAGATAGGCCCTTTAGGATTGGAGATAAAATTAAACTTCCTTCTGGGGAAGAGGTGGTAGTCTTAGAAATTGGGGTAAGAAGGTCTAAATTCTTAAGTAGTGATAAGAAATCAGTTATAGTTCTTCCTAATTTGGATTTAAGTAAGAGCAAGATAGTAAATTATACTTACGCCCAAGAGAAGTTAAAAGATTCTCAGGACCAGAGCACTTATGGTTAAGGAACTTTATTCTGAATATTTAAAAGATGAGCTCTGGTTGGTGAAAGAACATGGGTTCTCCAGGGCTCTTCAGAATATAAGAGAGGCTCAGTTTTCCTTAGGAAATGGTTATTTAGGAAGTAGGGCTGTTTTAGAAGAAATCCCTTATGATGCTCAGCCAGGAACTTATATAGCTGGGCTTTACGATAGGTTAGGCTCACAAGTGGCTGAGTTAGTAAACTTGCCTAACCCTATAAATTTTAAATTTACGATAGAGGGTGAAAAATTAGACTTAATAGCTATGAAATTTATAGAACATAAAAGGATTCTGAATTTAAAGAAAGGCCTACTTTTGCGCCATACTCTTTATAGGGATGCGAAAGGCCGGTTCTATGATTATCAGTCTCTTCGTTTCATTTCTATGGCTAATAAGAACATAGGGGTGATGCAGATAGTTTTTACCCCTTTAACCTCAAGCGTTACTTTAGATATAAATACTGGTATAGATACAGCGGTTTTTAATGCTACTATTTTAAGCGAAGGAAGAAAGAAGCATTTTCGGATTAGAGAGTTAGGTCAGGCCCATAATGCCGGCTATTTAGTGGTAGAGACTTTTGAGAGGAAGCATCCTGTAGTTTATTGGAGTGGCTTTTACTATGAGATAGGAAAGAAGAAATTCTATAGGCCAGAGAATATTTTTAGATTAAAAGTTAGAAAAAATCAGAGTGTGATATTTACGAAGATATTTTGTATAAAACGTTTTCCTTACAAAGAAGATCATTCTTCTTATAAGAAGGAGACTTTTAAAATATTTAATAAAGCTTTTAAGTCCAAGTTTTCTACTTTACTTTCTTCTCATATAAAAGCTTGGGAAAGACTTTGGAGGAAGGCTGATATAGTAATTGAAGGTCCAAATGAACTTCAGATAAATTTACGGTTTAATATCTATCATATGCTTATCTGTGCAAACTATGATTATGGATTTTCCAGTATCGGAGCTCGAACTCTTTCTGGAGAGGGTTATCGTGGCCATATTTTCTGGGACGCCGAGATTTTTCTTATGCCTTTTTATCTTTTGAATTTTCCTCAGGTAGCTAAGAATATGCTTCTTTATCGTTATCGGCGTCTGAATAAGGCTAGGGAGCTGGCTAAAAAAGCCGGGTTTAAAGGAACAAAATTTCCTTGGGAGTCAGCTTATACAGGAGAAGAGGAAACTCCTTCCTGGGCTAAAGATTTAGATGGTTCAATTATAAAGATTTATACTCACAAGATGGAGGAGCATATTAGTGCTGATATTGCTTACGCAATCCATAAGTATTATCAATGGAGTAAGGATGAAAAATTTATGGAGTATTGTGGTTATGAGATGCTCTTTGAGATTGCTCGTTTCTGGAGCAGTCGCTTAGAATATAACAAAAAGAAAGATAAATTTGAGATTAATCATGTTATCGGTCCCGATGAGTTTCATATAGATGTAAACAATAATGCTTATACTAATATGATGGTTAAATGGTGCTTAGTTACTGCTTATAAAAGTTTTATCTGGCTTAAAGAGAAAAAGAGTAGATTATTTAATAACCTAAAGAAAAAATTAAGCCTGAGAGAAAAAGAGGCTGTTTCTTGGAGAAAAATGGCTTCTAAAATTTCTATTAACATCGAAAAGGAAGGTCTTATTGAGCAATTTGATGGATATTTTAAACTCAAGAAAATCCTACCTTCCCAGACTGATGAGTACGGTATTCCTCTTATCCCTCATAATTTAAAAATCAAAGATTTAAAATATACCCAGATAATAAAACAGGCAGATGTCTTAATGCTTATTTATCTGCTTGAAGAATATTTTTCTTATAAGAGTAAGTTAGTAAACTATAATTTTTACCTTCCCCGTACAGTTCATAAGTCTTCCTTAAGTCCTTCTGTTCATTCTATAGTAGCCTCCTGGGTTAAAGACTTACAATGTGCTTATAATTTTTTTGTTTTTTCTTTGAGAATTGATATTGGTAACCTCTATGGGAATACTAACGGAGGGATTCACGCTGCTTCCTTAGGAGGAACCTGGCAGGCAGTAGTATTTGGGTTTTGTGGATTAAGGCTCAGACAAGACAGACTATATATAGAACCTAACCTTCCTCATCGTTGGAAGAGAATAAGTTTTTCTTTAATTTATAGACAGAGGCTTATAAAATTAAAGATTTCTAATTCTCTTATAGAGACTAGTTTCAGATCTAAGCAAAAGTCCCCCTTAGAGATGGCGGTCTTTGGCAAAAACTATAAGATAAGACCAAATAGAGTTTATATTTTTAAGAGAGAAGCTTACTATCCTCAAAAAATGGAGGTTTATTACTGATGAGAAGAAAAAAAATAAGCGTTGCTCACCTGCATTGGGGTTTTCCTCCTATAATTGGAGGGGTAGAGACTCATTTGACTATAATCCTTCCTCAGATGGTAAAATATGGTCATAAGGTTAGTCTTCTTACTGGTTCTGTAGAAGGAGTAAAGTGTCGATATAAGTATCAGGGGGTGGAGATATTTCGTACACCTTTGATGGATTTAAATTGGCTTTATAAGAGAGGGTTAGAAGGTTTAGAAGAAGAGGTTGAGTCCCTCTTTAATAATTTTATTGAGAAAACTTCTCCGGATATAATTCATGCCCATAATATGCATTATTTTAGTCTTATCCATGCCCAAATTTTGGAGGAGATATCTAAGAAAAAAAGTTTACCTTTAGTTCTTACTGCTCATAACAGTTGGGATGATTCTTTATTTTTAGAGTTGGCTCACAAAATTTCCTGGACTCATATAATAGCTGTGAGCTTCTTTATAAAAAGAGAGCTTATGGGTGTGGGAATAGATGATCAAGATATAACGGTTATCCATCATGGGATAGATGAAGAGAAGTTTCGGCCAGGCATAGACATAAAAAGGATAATTGTAAAATATCCTCAACTAAAAAATAGGCCGGTGGTTTTTCATCCTGCTCGAATAGGTCTGGCTAAAGGATGCGATATCAGTGTTAAGGCTATGAATTTAGTGAGAGAAAGAATCCCCAATGTTTTATTGGTTTTAGCTGGCTCTAAAAACATCATCGACTGGGGGGCAACTCAGCAAAAAGATATCGCTTATATTGTCAATCTTATTAAACATTTTAAGTTGGAGAAGAATGTTCTTATTGATGTTTATAGCCTTGAGGAAATGAGGCAGCTTTACGGAGTCTCTACTGTTTGTGTTTATCCTTCTTCGGTTGGTGAGCCATTTGGTCTTACTATGTTGGAAGCTTTAGCTTCGGGTAAACCAATGATAGTTACTAACTCTGGAGGAATGCCTGAGATTATAAAAGATGGGATAAATGGGTTTGTTGTGCCTATAAGAGATTTTGAGGCTTTAGCTCATCGGATAATCCAGCTTATAGAAGATTATAAGTTGAGGATAAGATTAGGCTATACTGGAAGACAGATTGTAGAGACCCAATATACTAAAGAGAGGGTTACTCAACAGACCCTCTCAGTATATAAGAAATTTATTAGTTAAGATATGCCTCAATGATTCAGTCTGGAGGCTGTATCATTTTGAGGCTGATAAAAGAAGAGGTTACTGAAGATGATTAGAGCTTGGAGTAAAAAAACGGTTCTGGATTTGGTAAAAGAAAAACTTTCTGACTATCTCTTTGTAGTGGTTTCTAATCGCCAACCTTATATTCATAAATTTGTAAAGACTAATATTGAATGTATAAAAGGCCCAGG
>CAZSAI010000060.1:0-6877 GCA_964604895.1 uncultured Planctomycetia bacterium | reverse complement strand
AGCCTGTTTTACCAGATAGATGGGCCTTAAAGGGTTTCATTTTAAGTTAATAGGATCAGTCAGTTTATAGAAAATAGTCTATCAAACCCTAACCCTAAAAGTACTTTTGCTCCTATATTCCCCTATTCCTTTTTTGTACAATTATGCTCGAATATATTCGCCTAAAAAGATTATTATTTAGTCGCTTCTAACCAGTTCTTTCCCCATTGAATATTTACTTTTATAGGGACTTCTAATCGCACAACATTTTCCATTATTTCTCTTACTAAAGGCAAAATCCTCTTTAACTCTAGAGGCTCAATATCAAAAACAAGCTCATCATGAATCTGAATCAGGAGATGGGAGCTAAATTCTTTTTCTTTAAACTCTCTAAATATTCTTATCATTGCTAACTTTATAATATCGGCAGCTGTACCTTGAATAGGAGCGTTTATTGCCTGACGAAGAGCATACTCTCTAAGAGCCTTATTAGGACTGGCTATATTCTCTAAAACCCTTCTTCTGCCGAAGAGAGTCTTAACATAGCCACGGTTTTGAGCCTGAAGTATTGTCTTATCAATATACTCTTTGACCTTGGGATAACGGAAAAAATATTCAGAGATAAAACTCTCAGCTTCTTCTAAAGAAACTCCCAACTCTTTAGAAAACCCATAGGGACTCATCCCATAGACTATCCCAAAATTAATTCTCTTGGCAAACTCCCTTTCTCTGGAAGAGACTTCCTCTTCCTGTTTAGAGAATAATAAAGATGCAGTAAATTTATGAATATCCCTTCCCTCTCTAAAAGCCTCAATAAGATTTTGGTCTTGAGAAATATGAGCAAGGACTCTCAACTCTATCTGAGAATAGTCTGCACTTAAGATAACTCCTTCTTTAAAGGAAGAGACAAAAGCTCCTCTTACCTTTCTTGCTTCTTTTTCCTTAATAGGGATATTTTGAAGATTAGGAGAAAAAGAAACTAACCTCCCCGTAGTGCTTGCCACCTGACTGAACTGAGGATAAATCTTACCGGAGTTTTCCTCTGCTTGAGCTATAAAAGGTTCTATATAAGTAGAAAGAAGTTTAGTTAATTTCCTATATTCTAAAATCTTCTCGATTATAGGATGTTCTTTTCTCAGCTTATTTAAAGACTCTTCATTAGTAGAAAAGCCAGTTTTTGTTCTCTTAACTGGTTTAAGCGAAAGCTTCCCAAAAAGGACCTCAGCAAGCTGCTTAGGAGAATTAAGATTAAACTTTACCTTAGCTAAGGCATAAATATCTTCTTCTAAAAGATGTTGTTTTTCCTTCAGAAGAGAAAAACTCTCTTTAAGATAGTCTAAATCAATCCTAATAGGAGAGCTCTCCATCCAAGCTAAGACTTCGATAAGAGGCATCTCTATATTTAAAAAAATATCTTCCAGAAGCTCCTCCTTAAGTCTATCTTTAAATAAGGAGTAAAGCTGAGCTATGAATTTAACCCTTTGGACCTGCTGTATCCTGTAATGTTCTTCTTCTAAGAATTCCCAGACAATACTCTCCAGGCTTAAATCCTGCAAATAAGACTTCAGAAGATAACCTGCTATCATCACATCAAAATAGGGAGGCTTTAATTTTATGTTAAAGGCTTCAAATTTTAAAAGCGCTCTTTTTAAATCAAACGAAATTTTCTCTACCTCTGAACTTTCTAACAATTCTTTAAACCTACTTATCTCATTGGTTTTATAAATTTCTTCAGAATGGTAGATAAAGAGTGAATCTCCTCCAAGATAAAATATTAATTTTTTTTCTTCTTTTATCTTCTGAAAAAGCTCTGGAAGAAATCCCCTTACAAAAACTTCTTCTTTAAAACTAAAAGATTTAGAGGAGAACTCTTCAATCAAGGACTTAAATTCTAACTCTCTACATAACTTCCGAAGTCGGCCATAATCAGGCTCTCCTATCTTAAGATTTTCTATATTTAAATCAATAGGAACATCTTTTCTTAATACTGCTAATTCTTTACTTAAACACATTAAATCCTTAGATTTCAAAATCGCTTTTTTTAAAGACTCTTTAGGAAGAGAATCAATATTTTCCAGAAGATTCTCGATGCTTTTAAAATTCCTAATTAGAAAAGTAGCATTTTTAGGACCTATACCTTTTACCCCAGGAATATCATCTATAGAGTCTCCACAGAGCGCTAATAAATCAGGAATATTCTTGGGAGCTATTCCAAAATTCTCTATAACTTTCTCTTCATCATAAAGAATATCTTTATGGGGATTATACACCATAATTACTTTATTCTCTATAACTTGAAAAATATCCTTATCAGAGCTAAATATCAAACACCTAAAACCTTCTTCTTTTGCTCTCTCAGCTAAGGTAGCAATCAAATCATCGGCCTCAAAACCTTCCAACTCTACTATAGGTATAGAAAAAGCTCTTATCAATTCTTTTATCCAAGGAATCTGAACTTTAAAAGAGTCGGGCAGAGGAGCTCTCCTAATTTTATAATCTTTAAATCTTGCCTGTCGAAAAGTCTTCCGAGATACATCAAAACACACTGCTAAATACTTGGGGCTAAACTCTCTCAAGATTTTCCTTAAAGTATTTAAAAAACCAAAAATAGCTCCTGTAGGAAAACCTCCAGATGTAGCTAAACCTCTTATAGCGAAAAAAGCTCGGTAAGAAAAACTGGAGCCATCAATAAGATACAAGATATTCTGAGATTCTATTTCTTTCCCTATCTTAGAAAGTGAAAACATCTATTTTATAGGTTTGTATCCTGATATTTTAAGGGATAAATTATAAGAACAAAGGTCGAGCTTGAGGATTTAAAAATTACATTCTTAACATCTTTACATCACAGTATCTTAAATCTGAAAACTCTCTTCCTCTCTAAAGCCCTATGAGTTATAAATCTCCTCTAGACTAAAGAATCTACCAGAAGAATTTTGGCTACATACTATTGTATTTAAGAAAGTTTTTTATTGATAATTGGCGGTGGCCTCAATTGACAGATTTAAAAGAATTACTTCCTTGGGATTTCTGGGACTAACCTTGTAGCCTTCCTCAATTCTTGGATTAAAGAGAGGTAATCACCTTCTTTAAGATAATTTAGGCTATTCTCAAGGTAGCCTTTAATATCTTCTCTTAAAGCCTGCTCCTTAGCTATATTATAATATTCTTTAGCTCTGGATACCAACTCTTTATCCGGAGGGTTAAGCTTCAGCACATTTCCAAACTCTTCCTGAGCCTGCTTATACATTTTATCAGTTAAGGCCTTAAAACCTAAATCAAAATGAAGTTTTGCCTCTTCTAAAAGCTTCAGACGCCCCTGTTCCTTTTTATAAATTATCTCTCTTGAAAGATAGGCTGCTTTCTTCTCTAACTCTTCTCTTCTTAGCTCTTCAAAGCTTCCTAATTTTAAAAGATGCTGACGAGCTTTTTCTCTCCAATAATCTCCTTCTTTAGCTAATCTATACCTCTTCCTCCAGTAAAAAATAGCTCGCTTAGGTTGATTTTTCTTCTCATAGAGAAATCCTAAATTAGTATAAGGAGCAGGATAATTAGGGTCTATCTCAATTGCTCTTAAATACATCTCCTCAGCTTTATCTAAATCTCCTAAGGTCTCATAAACTACTCCCAAATCATTATAAACTTCTTTATAAAGAGGGTCTATCTGGGAAGCCTTAAGATAAAAACTTAAGGCGGTTTTTAAATCTCCCTTAATTTGGGCTCTATAGCCCTCTTCTCGATAAAGCTTAGCCTGTTCTTTAACCTGAGAAGGAAAAACTACTCCCGCAGATAACCACCCTAAGAAGAAAAAAAGACTAAAGATAAAAGGCTTTTTCATTTTCTCTTGTGGTTAATTTACCATATTCTAAAATCTATGTCAATATAAAACTCTATATTTTAAGGTTTATCATCTCTTCAAAGAAGAGAGGTTGAAGTAAAACAACCCTTATGCTAATATGTAAAAAGAATGATAGTAATAGATGTAAAAAAAATTACTAAAAGTTTCAGAACTCCTCTTTCTTTGAACCGCTTGATTTCCTTAAAAATTAAACCTCAAAGTTTTAAGGTATTAGATAAGGTATCTCTTTCTTTAGAAGAAGGAGAAATCTTTGCTCTCCTAGGACCAAATGGTGCAGGAAAAACTACTCTCCTTAAGATAGTTGCTGGCCTAATCCTACCAGATAAAGGAAAAATAGAGCTAAAAGGCAGAATTAGTTACTTATCTGGAGAAATACCTGGTTTCTATCCTCAGCTTACTGCTCAACAAAATTTAGAATTTTTTGGAACAATCTACAACCTCACTCCTTCCCAGATAAAAAAGAGGATAAGAAAATACTCTCAAATATTAGAAATAGATAATTTAAATAAACCTTTCTGGCACTATTCTACTGGGCTAAAACACAGGCTCTCTCTTTTGAGAACTTTGATGATAGAGACAAACATCATCATAATGGATGAACCCACAAAAAACTTAGACCCCTTAGCTAGCAAAAAGATGCGAGAATTTATCTGGAACTTATCCAAAAAACTTAAAAAAACCGTTCTCTTTGCTACTCATTTTTTAAAAGAGGCAGAAGAAATCTCTGAAAGGATAGCTATTATAAATAAAGGAAAAATTTTGTTAGTGGAAAAAACCTCTAAACTCAAAGGAAAATTAGAAGAAGCTTTTGAAAAATTCTCTCAAAAAAGTAATGTTTAGAAAGATAATTGCTTTCTTAAAGAGAGACCTCTTTATTCACTCAAGCTACAGGCTCTCTTTTCTCTTAGAATTCCTCGCTATACTTGCCTCAATCACCACTTTTTTCTTCATCTCCAAACTATTTGGAAAAAGTTCCTCCATCTATCTTAAAGAATTTGGAGGAGACTATTTTTCCTTTGTACTTATTGGTCTTGCTTTTAGTGGATACCTATCCGCAGGACTAAATAGTTTTGGTCAGGTTATTTCTTATGAACAGTCAGAAGGAACACTAGAGATACTTCTCCTCTCTCCTACCGGAATATCTACCACTTTAATCTTAGGTTCGCTTTGGAACTTTTTATTCGTTTCTTTAAGGGTATTAATTTACTTATTTTTGGGTTGGTTTATATTTGGTTTCAGCCTCAATAAGATAAACCTTCTCTCCTGCCTTATAACTCTTCTTTTAAGTATAGGAGCCTTTGCCAATTTAGGAATTATCTCAGCGAGTTTTATCTTGGTTTTTAAGAGAGCAGACCCTATCAACTGGCTTATAGAAGGAGTCTCTAAACTCTTAGGAGGGGTCTATTTTCCAATCAAGATAATGCCTCCCTTCTTAGAAAAACTCTCTTACCTTCTTCCTATAACTTACGGTCTCTCCTCTCTAAGAAAGAGTATTCTTCTGGGTACTTCTTTAAAAGAGTTAATACCTGAGCTCACAATGCTTTTTCTATTCTGGGTAATTCTTTTGCCTATAAGTATTATCTCTTTTAGGTTTGCTTTAAAGAAAGCCAAAAAAAATGCCAGCCTTCTCTACTCCTAAAAGAAAATTGATTTAAAACACTTTTCTCTCAGAAGAGACGAAGATAGACTATTTGGGAAGAATCTCTCTTGAGAATCGCTAATACTTCTTGGGAAAAATTTTCCTCATAGAAACTGACTACTACCCTAAAATAATTAGATCTTAGTTTTATTTTTTTACTCAGTTTATTAAACTCCTCCTCAGATAAATTTAATTTATCCCTTAGCTCTTCTAAACTCCTAAAAGGCCTTTTTTTTATTATCTCTTCAACCAAATTAGAAGAAACCCCTTCAATACTTTTAAGTACTTCTAAAGAAGCATTATTTATATTAACCTTGCCTTCCCCATAGATAGTCAAAAAATCTTTTATTCCTAAATCTAACTTCCCATCTCCGTCTTTATCTTCCCAAGCCTCCAAAGAGCCATTCTCGTTAAAATCCTCTCCATAAAAAATATTTTTATCTACCCCAGAAAGAAGAGCCAGTTCATAGATACTATAAAATAACTTAGCCTTTTGAGAATCCTTATAAGCTAATATCTGGTCTACCAACTTTTGGGCATTTAATTTAGGGAAATTTTCTAAGAATTTTTTAAGAGATTCTGAGGAAGCAGTATTTATATTAAGCCTTGCCTCCTCATCAAAGATATAGACTTTAAAATCTCTTATAGGTGTTCCTTTAAAATCGTAAAAATCTAAAAGTCTATTTTCTTCAAACCTCCCGAAGGGTTCTTCCCCTAAGAAGTCATAATCTCTCTCTTGGGTAGTTTTCTCTAACTCTTTAATTACAAAATTAAGAATACCTCTGGTTATGTAAAGATAACTCAATCTTTCCAGATATCTCTTAAAGAGGTTCACCTTAAGACGGAGAGAATAGCTTAAGCTGAGGGAAAATACAGAAAGAAAAAAGATAAGAAAAAGAATAATAACCAATACAGAACTCTTCCTTCTCTTTAAAAATACCTCTCTCATTAAAACCTCTCTATAACCGTGGAAAAGGCCTCATTCTCCTCTTTCAGCCTTATTGAAACTTTTATTGCCAGAGGCAAATCCTTAGGAGAATCCCAAGAATTCTTCCAGTTTTTTCCATCAAAATAAGAAAAATTAAGGCTTGATAGAGAAGTTAAGAGTTTCTCTTCTGTTTTTTCTTCTGAAGAGAAAAGGTCTCTTTCGGTTCTAAAAAGAGAATATAAACCATCGCTTTCTCTTGCTAAATAATAATTTATTTTTCTTAAATCAGTATTCTTTCCTTCTTTAAGATGGGCCCTTAGAGGAGAAGTACTCACAAAATCTAAAGACCTATTATCTGCCTTAAATCTAAAAGTCCCTACTTGCTCAAACAAATAACTGGAAAGAAAATCTGAAGAAAACTTATCCAAGAATTCTTGTAAATTGAAAAACTGGGTTGCTTCTGCTCTTCTAT
>CAZSAI010000059.1:0-6927 GCA_964604895.1 uncultured Planctomycetia bacterium | reverse complement strand
AATCTTGGCTCTATATGCCTTCTCTATCCTACCAGTAAACTATGCAGGCCTCGCCCTGATAATCTTAGGACTTATATTCTTTATAGTTGAGGCTTTTACTCCTACCTTTGGAGTTTTTAGCTTAGCTGGGATTATCTCTTTTATCTTAGGCTCAGTACTTTTATTTAGAGAACCTTCTACATTCAAAGTATCTCTTAAGATAATAACTCCTTTAGGTTTAGCAATTTTAGCTTGGAGTATATTCATCTTTGGAAAAGTAATCCAGATAAGACTGAAAAAGCCAAAAACTGGCAAAGAAGCTTTGATAGGAGAGAGGGGCCAAGCTCTTACTGATATATCTAATAAAGGCAAAGTCTTTATCCATGGGGAGATATGGCAAGCAAAGAGTAAAGAGGAAATTAAAAAAGGAGAGGAGGTGGAAGTAGTAAAGATAAAGGGGTTAACTTTAGAAGTAAAAAGAAAGGAGGCTGAGGATGTTTAGACTAATTCTAATTTTAGGATTTTTTTATATCGCAAGCTGTATAAAGATTGTAAAGGAGTATGAACGGGCGGTAATCTTCAGGTTAGGAAGGGTACTTAAACAGCCTAAAGGACCGGGGATATTCTTTGTGTTGTGGCCAATTGATAAAATGATAAAAGTCTCCTTAAGAACAGTTACTTTAGATGTCCCCCCTCAAGACATAATCACCAAAGATAATGTTTCAGTAAAGGTAAATGCAGTGGTTTATTATCGAGTAATGGACCCTATCAAGGCGATTATTGAGGTTGAAGATTATGACTTTGCCACTTCTCAAATCTCTCAGACTACCTTAAGAAGCGTGGTAGGCCAAGTAGAACTGGATGAACTCTTATCTAACCGAGAGAAAATAAATGCCTCTCTCCAAGAGATAATTGACAACCAAACCGATCCTTGGGGAATAAAAGTATCGGTGGTGGAGATTAAACATGTAGATTTACCCTCAGAGATGCAAAGGGCAATGGCTCGCCAGGCTGAAGCTGAAAGAGAAAGAAGAGCAAAAGTTATTGCTGCGGAAGGAGAATTTCAAGCTGCGGATAAGTTAAAACAAGCTGCCCAGATGATAGAGGAACATCCTATTGCTTTACAGATGAGGTATTTGCAGACTCTCGTTGAGATGTCTTCAGAGCGTTCCTCAACTATAGTATTTCCTCTACCTTTGGAATTTCTTAAAGTATTTACCAAAGAAAAATAATAAGTTATACACCTAAGCTCTTACGCACTTGAGCTCTCATCAGTGTTGAGGGCGCTGGTGAGGTTCTATTCTCCAGGAGCGGGCTGAGACTATTAAAGCTAAAAACAAAGTAAAGATAAGCCAATCTCTACCGATAAGGATTAAAGAAAGGAGGGGATAACTTCCGTAAGGAGAACTAAATTCTTTAATTAAAGAGTTTATAAGAAGAAGTACTAAGACTAAAGGAATAAGTATCCTTACCGAAAAATCCCAGGATTTTCTAAGCTTTAAGGTAGAGATATGGTTTATATGTTCTCTCAATCTCTGAGTCTTATAAAGCCAACCTACAAGAAAACATTCTAAAATTGCTCCAATAACTAAACCGTATTGAGTAAGAAAATGGTCTACTATATCTAACCACAACAAGCCTGCCTGGGTAGCAAAAATCATACTCCCCAAAAACCCCACTATAGAAAGTACAGAAATTACAACTCTCCGAGGGTAATGAAACTTATCCACTATCCCTGCACTAAAGGCTTCAATTATAGAAATGGAGGAAGAAAGCCCAGCAATAACTAAACTCCCAAAGAATAACACCCCAAACAGGTGAGAAAAGGCAGGAAGAAGACTTATTGCTTTAGGAAAGACTACAAAAGCCAAACCTATGGATTGACTCACCACTTTACTTACTGACTGGGAGGTGGCAGAAGCCATATAACCCAAAACTGAAAATATCCCTACCCCAGCAAACACTGAAAACAGACAATTTACAAGACTAATAGTGAAAGAATCTTTAACAATCTCGCTTCTCCTAGGAAGATAGGAAGCATAAGCAATCATAATTCCAAAACCTAAACTTAAAGTAAAAAATATCTGAGAAAAAGCATCTATCCAGACGCCAGGGTCTTTAAGTTTAGAAAAATCTGGCCTAATATATACACTTAGACCTCCCCTAGACCCAGGAAGACTCAATCCCCAAAATACTAATACCCCTACTAAGATAAATAAAAGAGGCATAAAAAACTTATTCGCTCTTTCCAAGCCTTTCTGAACTCCTAAGAATTCAATAAGCCAATTCAAAAACCAAATTACTGCTAAAGAAAAAAGGATAGGTGCCCTTATATCCCCAATCTGAAAAGGCGAGGAACCTACAGAAAGATACTCCTTAAAGAAAAAATTATTAGGGTCAGCTCCCCAAGAAAGCCCAAAAGAAAAAAAGAAAAAATTAAGACACCAGGCAATTACTACTGAATAGTAAAGAACAATCCCAAACATAACAAAGATTATCTGCCACCAACCAAGCCATTCCCAATGTTTATTTATAGTAGCAAAAGAAGCTGGGGCCGAGCCTCTCATCTTATGGCCTAACCCCACCTCTAAAACCATTAAGGGTATGCCTACTATAAATAAAGCAATAAAGTAAGGTATAAGGAATGCCCCTCCTCCATTCTTATAACAGAGATAAGGAAACCTCCAGATATTTCCTAAGCCAATAGCGGAGCCAATTGCTGCCAATAAGAACCCAATATGAGACTTCCATTGAACTCGATGATGGACTAACTGGGGAGACATCCTACCTCCTTTTATTTACCTTTCTATTAATCCTGAAACTATACATATCCGGGTTAAGACACACAACTCCAGATAATTCAAATCAAAAGGTTTTACTATATACTCATAAGCCCCTAACTCTAAAGCTTTTTGGGCAGTTTCCTCATCTTTTAGCCCAGTAATCATTATAACCCCTATATTCTGGTCAATCTCTCTAATTTTTTTTAAGGTAAGAAGCCCATCCATCCCCGGAAGCCTTATATCTAAGAGGATAAGTATGGGGTGGATCCTCCTAAACTTCTCCAAACCTTCCTCGCCAGTATAGGCGGTCTCTACTGAGAAGCCTTTCTTTTCTAAAAAATCTTTTATTAAAGAACAAATTGATTTATCATCATCTACTACTAAAATCTTTTCTTTTTGATAAGAAGCCTGAGGGCTAAGTATCTGATTTATGGCTTTTATAATGGCTTCGATCCCTAAACTCTTTCTTAAAAAGCCACTTGCCCCTAAAAGACGGGCCTGCCTCTCTAAATCCTTATCTTCTACGCCAGTAAGAATTACTACTTTGGTAGTAGTATCAAACTCTTTCATCTTCTTAAGAACCTCTAAACCGTTTTTCCCAGACATTTTAAAATCCAACAGAACTAAATCTGGCTTACTCTTTCTAATTAAAGAGAGGGCTTCAGCTGAGACACCTGAGGTTATCACTTTATAACCAGTCTTAGCTAAAGCATCATAAAGTAAATTTCTTACTTCAACTTCATCATCAACTACTAAAACTTTTTTCTCCATCTTAAAACCTCCGGACTTTTAACTTAAAGCCTGAATAATTCTTTCTAAAATCTTATCTATATCCTCAGCTTTGGATAAGAGACCCTCTATTAACTCTTTAGAGGCCAAACTTTTTTCTAAAATTTCGGGGTTAAATCCAGAAAGAATAAAGATTTTACTATCTTTATTTAAAAACTTAGCCTTGCTTATTAGTTCCTCTATCTTTTTCCCAAAAAGATTATAATCTAATAGCAATAAATCTATCTTTTCCTTCTCTAATAATTCTTTAACTTCTTCAACACTGGAAGCCACCTTAACCAAAAAACCTTCTTTTTCCAAAAAAACCCTAAGAAGCTCTCTTACTTGAAGTTCATCATCAGCTACTAAAACTTTCTTCACTTCTTCTTTTAAGTCTAATTATTAGACTACTTTCTTTCTCTCTTAGTTCTGCCTGCAATTGAGAAAGTACCTGGAGAATCCCTTCTTTCTTAAAAGAAAACAAATCCTCTCTCCTCCAGGAAAATTTCTCTTCTCTCTTTAGACTAACACCCTTCTTAACTTTCTCAAAAATTATCTCTAAATAATCTCTTTGATCTTTAACAACAATTCTTATTAAACCCTTCTTGCCTATCTCTTCTGTTAACTCCAAAATTATAGACACAAAAACTTCTTTTAGAGCCCTTGGTTTAATAAAAATTTCTTTTTTTGCTTCGAGTCTCTTCTCTATCTTAATATTATACATCCTTAAAAGAGGAAAGACCAACTCTAGGGCCTCCTCAATTACCAGGCTAGGAGAAACTGCTAAAAACTCCTCTTTTGAGTCTTGAGAAAGACCTAATATTCCTGAAGAGAACCTTCTAATCTTTGCTTCTTGCTCTTCTATCTTTCTTAACTCTTCTAAATGTCCGTATTTTTCATAAAGAAGCCTAATATAGCCCCTAATACTTAGAAGATGATTTATGGTCTCGTGTACAAACCCAGATAAAAGATGACCTATAACCAAAAGTTTATTATTATAATTTAGAAAATTTTTAACTCGCTGTCTCTCTAACTCCTTTATAAGAGAAGCACTTTTGGCACTAAAATAACCAAAAGCAAAAATAAAGGCTAAATTTCCAAAAAGAAAAGAGAAAGTATCCCCCCAGCTTAACTCACTCTTAAAAAAATCTAAGGAGGGCAAGAACCTAAAAAAACTACCTAAGACTATAAAAGAAAATAAAAGCGCTGAAGATAAGGTAGCAAAAATAACTGCTTCTACACCAGAGAGAAAACCTGCCCAGAGAATAACTGCGTAATAACCTAAACTGACTACTTTTGCTTCCAGGCCTCCTAAGTAATAGATAAACCAGCTAATAACTATTAGATCTATTAATATTTGGTAAAACTGAAATCTAAAGACTCCTACTCTTTTAAGAAAAACTTTATAGGGCTGATTTAGGAAAGCCTCAACTAACAAGAGAGAAATAAGATAAGGATTAAGATAAGAATAGCCCCCTAAGAATTTAAGAAGGAAAAGGAAAGTAAAAAAGATAACTGCACTAATAAACCTAATTTTCCCTGCCCAGAGATATTTTTTTATTAACTCTCTATTAAGAGTGTTCTCCATAGGTAAAATTTATCTTTTACCTGAAACAAGAAGAGCCAGAAGGACCGCCTCCAGTTCTTTAAGATCGCAAGGTTTAGTCAAATAATCGTCTGCCCCTAACTTCTTTGCTTCCTCTACCATATATCTTTCTTGAGCTGAAGTAAGCATAACTACTTTAATTAGAGGATCTATTTCTTTAATCTTCTTAAGCACCATAAGTCCATCCATCCCAGGCATCCTTATATCTAAAAAGACTACTTTGGGTTTTTCTGTCTTTACCTTTATAAGAGCCTCCTCTCCTGAAGAAGAAACAAACACTTTATAGCCCCTCTTTTCTAAAAATACCCAAAGCAACTCTCTTATCTCAGGGCTATCATCCACTACTAAGATTTTTCCCTTAGATTGCTCTTTCAAGACTTGTTCTTTCTGGGGGGCTTCTTTTTCTTTTAAAATTTCTAAAATTTTTTTAATCATAAAGTGGGTGGAAAAATCTTTCTTAATTACAGCTTGAATATTTAGACCAGAAAATGATTTCTCCCCTTGAGAAAGAATTACAATTTTAGTATCTTTGTCAAACTCTCTTATCTTTTTTACAGTCTCGGGACCAGATAAATCAGGCATTTCTTCATCTAAGATTATAAGCTCAAATCTTTCCTCAGTAAGCCGAAGAAGAGCTTCCCCTCCAGAAGGAACACAGGTTACTTTATAACCCAAGGAAGAAAGTATTTCATAGAATCTTTCCCTTACTTTTATATCATCATCCGCTACCAAAATCCTCTCCAGCATACCTCATCACCCCCTTCTAGAGGAGTAAAAGATTTAAGAAAGTCTCTTTTTTACCCTTTCTAAAAGTAAATTTAAATCTATAGGCTTTAGGAGGAGGTCTTTACAGTTCAGTCTATCTAACTCTTTTCTATATTTTTCTATATAGATTGAACCAGTCAAGACGATAATCGGGATATCCTTTCGTAGCCTACGTATTTCTTCTATAAGCTGAACCCCACCCATCTTAGGCATCTTTAAATCTACGATAATCAAGTCTATATTAGAGGCTGGACTTAAAACTTCCAAAGCTTTTTCTGAACCCAAAGCTGTCAACACAGAAAACCCTTGCTTAGTTAAAAACTCCTCTATCACTTTTAAAATTTCTAGTTCATCATTTACCACTAAAATCCTATGATTCTTAACCACCCCCACCCCCTTCTCTTAAAGGCAAAAGCACAGTAGCAGTTGTACCTTCTCCTTCCTTACTTTCAAAAAAAAGTTTTCCTTTATGAGCCCGGATAATTCCTTCACATACTGAAAGACCCAAGCCTGTTCCTTTTTCTTTAGTAGTAAAGAAAGGCTCAGTTATATGCTCTAACTGCTCTGGGCTTATACCTTGACCTGTATCCTTAAAGTCTATCCGCAAAAAATTACCCTCTCTTTTTGTAATTATCTCAATTAGACCTCCCTTGGGCATTGCTTCTTTAGAATTATTTAAAAAATTAATAAACACCTCCTGAAGCTGTTTCTCATCTGCCTCTATTAGGGGGAGCTCTTGAGCATAATTTCTCTTTATCTGAATATTAGCTAAATTAAACTGGTGCTCAATAAGCCCTAATACCTCCTCAATACTTCTATTAATATCTATCTTTTGTACCTCTCCTTTAGAGGGACGGGAAAAAGTAAGAAGTCTCTGGATAATGTCTTTGGCTCGCTGACATTCCTTTATTATAATCTCTAAATTCTTTCTTAGAGAGGGAGAGACCTCCTCCATCAAAGAAAGCTGGGCTCTTCCTGAAACAACCATCAAAGGATTATTTACCTCATGAGCCATATCTCCTACTA
>CAZSAI010000058.1:0-7041 GCA_964604895.1 uncultured Planctomycetia bacterium | reverse complement strand
AAGTAATTTTTAATATCATCTCAATATCTATAGTTAAACTTTTAATAATACCTTTTTTATTCTTCATTTTTGTAGGTAAATTTAAACCTTCCCCCATCTTAGGTTTTTTTATAATTTTGCAGGCTTGTATGCCTTCAGCGGTGTCTCTTCCTATACTCACTAAATGGAAAGAGGCTGACTATAGATTCACCTCTCAGGTAGTGTTCTTCACTCACATATTTTCTTTAATAACAATACCTTTTTGGTTAAGTTTTTTCTCAAAATATTCTTTATAGTATGGATAAGAAAGTAGTGGCTACCAACAGAAAAGCAAGAAGAAATTATCAATTATTTGAACGCCTGGAGGTAGGGATTGCCTTAAGGGGAGATGAAGTTAAATCTTTAAGACAAGGAAAATGTAGTATCGATGAAAGTTTTGCTCGCCCAGAGAAGGGAGAGCTCTTTCTTTACAATATGCATATTTCTGAATTTGAGAAATCTTCCTATTTTAAAAGCCAACCTAAAAGACCAAGAAAACTCTTGCTTCATAGAAGAGAGATTTCCCATCTCATAGGACTTATCTCTCAAAAAGGATACACCTTAATACCCCTTCAGGTATATTTTAATGAAAAGAATATTGTCAAAGTAGAGTTAGCTTTAGCAAAAGGACGCAGAGCTTTTGATAAACGCCGGAAGATAAAAGAAGAGTATCAAAAAAGGGAAGTACAGCGGCAAATAAAGAGGTACTGGTCTAGATAGTATTTATTTTTTTAATATTGTAGAAAATACAAAAATGTGGTAAAAATAACAAAGAAAAAGGCTCTTCTTGACTTTCTCAAAACTGGCCCAAGGCAGAAAATGGCTCAAAAAAGCAATATTGTTGGAGGGCTAGACCCAATTGGTAAGGCAGTGGCTTTGTCCACCAGAGGTGGATCCGCTTTGGGCGGAAAAACCGCCGGGCTTTTGCCCCTGGGGGTTCGAATCCCTTGCCCTCCGCCATATTAAAATGTTGAGCAAAGGCTTGTTTCATTTTTGCCCTTATCTCCTCTAGATTTCTTCATATCCTTAAATTGACAATAGAGTTTCATCTGGTATAATACTTCTTATCTATTTTCCTAATTTATTTAGTTAGGATTAAGAAAGGAGTAAGGATGAAGAAAGAAGCAGAAGAAAGAAAAAAAGCTTTAGAATTAGCTTTATCTCAAATAGAGAAGCAGTTTGGAAAAGGTTCAATTATGAAACTAGGAGATTCAGTAAAGTTAGATGTAGAGGCTCTTCCTACAGGGATTCTTACCTTGGATAAAGCTTTAGGGGTAGGGGGCCTACCTCGAGGAAGAGTGGTTGAACTTTTTGGACCTGAGGCTTCAGGAAAAACTACTTTGGCTCTAAGTATAATAGCTGAGACTCAAAAAAGAGCAGGAGTAGCCGCTTTTATTGATGCTGAGCATGCTTTCGATCCTACTTATGCTAAGATAATAGGAGTAAATCTAAAAGAGCTTTTGATTTCTCAGCCTGATACTGGAGAGCAAGCTTTAGAGATAACTGAGACATTAGTCCGGTCTAACGCTGTAGATTTAATAGTGATTGACTCAGTAGCAGCTTTAGTGCCAAGAGTAGAGATAGAAGGAGAAATGGGAGAAGCTCAAATCGGGCTTCAGGCTCGACTCATGTCTCAGGCTTTAAGGAAGCTTACAGGAGCAATAAGTAAGTCTAAGACTACAGTAATATTTATAAATCAAATAAGAGAAAAAATTGGGGTTATGTT
Source organism: uncultured Planctomycetia bacterium (assembly GCA_964604895.1). Classification (GTDB taxonomy): domain Bacteria; phylum Omnitrophota; class Gorgyraeia; order Duberdicusellales; family Duberdicusellaceae; genus Duberdicusella. Next base: position 5,297 of record CAZSAI010000058.1, on the reverse strand, counting down.
CGGGAATCCCGAGGTTACTCCTGGGGGAAGAGCACTTAAATTTTATGCCTCAGTAAGAATTGACTTGAGAAAAATAGGAACAATTTCTTCTCAAGATAAAATTATTGGGGCAAGGGTAAGGGCAAAAATAGTTAAGAATAAGGTAGCTCCTCCCTTCAAAGAGGCTATATTTGAGATTACTCATACTGAAGGAGTCTCTAAAGTAGGTAATATAATAGATTGTGCTCTAGAGTTGGGGATAATTGCTAAAAGTGGAAGCTGGTTCTCTTATCAAGAGAGAAAGTTAGGACAAGGAAAAGAAGCAGTTAAAAATTTACTTTCTCAAGAGTCTAGCCTCTTAGAGGAGATTGCTAAGAAAGTAGAAGAGAACATTTATTCTTCTTAATTTCCTTTTTCAAATAGAAAGGAGGAGAAATTGAAGATAAAAAGAAGAGGTACCTTTTTTATTATTTTTTTAAATTTTCTTTTAGTTATCTTTTATCGAGTTAGTTGGGCTCAAGAATATACCTTTGGAGATTCTATACCTCTAGAAGCTCAGACTATAAAAGTAGCTAAAGAAGTAGGTAGAGCTGTAGTTACTATTAAGGTTGAAGTTAAAGAAACAGTAAGAGGATATTATCCCTTTCCCTTTAGTGATTTTGAAGATGAGTTTTTTAGAAGATTTTTTGAAGAGTTTTTTGGAAGAATACCTGAGAGAGAATTTAAAAGAATGGGATTAGGAAGTGGGGTGATAATTGATAAAGAGGGTTATATTCTTACTAATGAACATGTAATATCTTCAGCTGATATTATAAAAGTAAGACTCTCTGATGGAAGGGAATTTAAGGCTGAGGTTGTGGGTAAAGATGAACGCTCAGACCTGGCAGTGATAAAAATAAGAGCCCATAATTTGCCAGTAGCTGAATTAGGAAATTCTGATATTTTAAAGATTGGCCAGTGGGTCTTAGCAATTGGTAATCCTTTTGGGTTTGTGATTGAGGGAAGCCAGCCTACAGTTACAGTAGGGGTAATAAGTGCGCTTCATAGAGACCTTCCAGCTTTAGGAGCTAGAAACAGAAGCTATACAGATTTAATCCAGACCGATGCAGCTATAAATCCTGGTAATTCCGGAGGTCCTTTGGTAAATATGAAGGGAGAAATTATTGGAATAAATGTAGCTATAATCTCTACTTCAGGAGGATATCAGGGTTTAGGCTTTGCTATCCCTATAAATAAAGCTAAAAGAATTCTTAAAAAATTGATAAGAGGTGAAAAGATAACTTATGGATGGTTAGGAGTCAGTATTCAGAACTTAAACGAGGACTTGAGAGATTATTTTGGTTTAAAAGAGGAAAAAGGTGTAATAGTAGTAAAAGTCTTTTCTGACTCTCCAGCTGAGAAAGCTGGTCTAAAGGAAGGAGATTTGATATTAGAGGTGGATGGAGAAAAGATTGAGAAGAGCTCAGAACTAGTAAGATTAGTAAGTGAAAAAGAACCAGGCACAGAGTTAACCTTGAGGATATTAAGAAGGAATAGATATTTAAATATAGAAGTAGTTTTGGGAGAAAGACCTCAAGAGGAAGAACTTTTAGCTGGAGTTAAAGTTCCTAAATTTAGAGGGATGGAAGTAGAAGATATTAGTCCTACTCTAAGAGAGAAATACGGTCTCTATAGAGAGGAGGGGGTAATTGTAACCTATGTAAAGCCTGGCTCTCCTGCTGATGAGGCTGGGGTTGTTGTCTCAGACATAATATTAAGCATAGAAGGAAAGAGAATAAAGAATAAGCGAGATTTTATAGAGGCAACTCAGAATCTAAAAGGAGACTGTTTAGTAAAAACCAATAGAGGATTTTTTGTAATTAAAGAAGAATAGTGAAAGATGAGCTAAAAAAAGGAAGAATTTTAGCGTTTAGATTACTTAAGTATAGAGACCGTTCAGAGAAAGAGATTATTGAGAGGTTAAAGAAAAAGAAGATTTCTTCTCAGATTATAAAAAGGATTTTAGAAGAACTCAAAAGTTTGTCTCTATTAGATGATAAGAAATTTTCTCAAAGCTGGATAAGAAAAAGGCTGAGAGAAGGGTACGGATTCTTAAGGATAAAAAAAGAGTTAAAGGAGAAGGGGATTAGAGAAGATTTAGTTAAAGAGTTAATAAATAATTTTAAGAAAGAGGAAGATATTCTTTCTCAAATAGAAGAGCTAATAAAAAAAAGAGCTAGGAGATATAAAGACGAAAGTATTTTTAACACAAAAAGAAAACTCCTTTCTTACCTGGTAAGGAGAGGGTTTTCTTATGAAGAAGTGATTCAAGCTCTAAAGAACTGGGAAGATGCATACTGATCAAATAAGAGAGAAATTCCTTTCTTTTTTTGAATCTAAAGCTCATAAGATTTTTCCCTCAGATTCTTTAGTACCTAAAGATTCTACATTGCTCTTTACCTCTGCAGGGATGAATCAATTTAAGGATTATTTTTTGGGAATAAAGAAAGATGTTAAAAGAGCAGTTAGTTGCCAGAAATGTTTAAGGACTGCAGATTTAGATAAAGTAGGAAAGACTCCTTATCATCATACTTTTTTTGAAATGCTGGGAAATTTTTCTTTTGGTGATTATTTCAAAGAGGAAGCAATCCTCTGGGCATGGGAGTTTCTTACAGAAGTATTAAGATTAAAAGAGAAAGACTTATGGGTCTCAGTATATGAGGATGATGAAGAAGCATACGCTATCTGGAAAGAAAAAATTAAAATACCTACTGAGAGAATTTTTAAATTTGGGGCAAAAGAAAACTTTTGGCCCTCTAATGCTCCTGAAGATGGTCCGAATGGGCCCTGTGGTCCTTGCTCGGAAATTTTCTTTGATTGGGGAGAAAAAGTGGGCTGCCAAAGACCAAATTGTAATCCTTCTTGTAGTTGTGGGAGATTTGTAGAAATATGGAACTTAGTTTTTACTCAATTTAACCGCACAGGAGTTAATAAATTAGAGCCCCTTCCTACTAAAAATATAGATACGGGTATGGGCCTAGAAAGGATCAGTTCAGTAATTCAAGGAAAATTGACTAATTTTGAAATAGATATAATTAAACCTTTGGTGAATGAGGTCACAAGTCTCTTAAAGAATAAGGATATAACTTTAATAAATGCTATAGCTGATCACCTAAGAGCAGTAGTTTTTGCCGTTTCTGATGGGATTTATCCTTCTAATCAAGAAAGAGGTTATGTAGTAAGAAGAATTTTAAGACGGGCTTTGTGGTTTGCTTTTAGTTTAGGGAGAAAGAAACCTTTTCTTTATAGCTTAGTCTCTTTAGTAGGGGAACTCATGAAGAAGGTCTATCCTGAAATTTCTCAAAAAGAGGAAGTTACATCCTCAGTTATTCTGGCTGAAGAAGAAAAATTCTTAGCAACTTTAGAAAGAGGAAAAGAGGTATTATTCTTTTATATTAAAGAAGCTTTAGAGAAAAATCAAAAAGAAATCCCTTCTTCAGTAGTTTTTAAATTATACGATACTTATGGCTTTCCTCTGGAACTTACCTCTTTTATTCTTAAAGAGAAGGCTCTTAAATTTAATGAAGAGGAGGTAAATCTTCTTTTAGAAAAGCAAAAAGAAACTTCTCGCATAAAAAGCAAATTTGAAGATACTATTTTTGTAGAAAAAAAGTTACCTCTTAATTATTCTACCGAATTTATAGGCTATGATAAGGAATCTTCAAAAGTAATTGTAAAGGGGATAATTAAAAACAATGAGTCTCTCAAAATGTGGAGCTCCTCTGGTAAGGAAGAGATAGCTTTAGTTTTAGATAAAAGCATATTTTACCCTACTGGAGGAGGCCAACTTTCAGATAAAGGGATAATAAAAGGAGAAAAAGAAAGTTTTTCATTTAAAGTTGAAAGGGCAGAAAAAATAGGAGAAGTTATTCTCCACATAGGTTTTTTAGAGAAAGGACTAATTAAGAAAGATGCTCAAGCCTTAGCTTACATAGATAAAGAAAGAAGAAGAGCCCTAGCTAGAGCCCATACTTCTACTCATCTTCTTCAAGCTAGTTTAAGAAAGATTTTAGGAGAACATATCCAGCAACAAGGTTCTTTAGTAGATGAAGATTATTTAAGGTTTGATTTTTCTCACTTTAAAGGCGTGAAGCCTCAGGAGTTACTTCAGATTGAAGAAGAGGTAAATTATTATATTGCTGAAAATTTGGAAGTAGACAAATATTATTTACCTTTCTCTGAAGCTAAAAAAAGAGGGGCTTTGGCTTTTTTTGAAGAGAAATATCAAGACTTAGTAAGAGTAGTAGAGGTAAAAGGGGTAAGTAAGGAACTTTGTGGAGGAATTCATCTTGAGAATACTTCCCAAGCTTTGATGTTTGTTATCACCTCAGAAAGTTCAGTCTCTAGTGGAGTAAGAAGGATAGAAGCTTTGGTAGGTAGGAAAGCTTATAAATTTTTAATTCAAAAAAAAGAAAATCTTCAGAAATTTTGTGCGCTTCTTAAAACCCCAGAAGAAGCTCTAGAGAAAAATTTAGGAGAATTAATCTCTGCTAATAAAAATCTTAGTAAAGAAGTTTATTCTTTAAGAAGAAGACTTTTTGAAAAGGTAGAAGCAGATTTTCTTCTTAAGAATCCTCTTTTTTTCGGGGAACTTAAGATAATAATTTTTGATTTTAAATATAATGATACTAAACTCTTAAGAGACTGTTTAGATATTCTAAAGAAAAAAGCTAAAGAGGGATTTTTATTCTTAGGGTTTATTCAAGATGAAGAGAAACTCGTTATAAATGTTAGTTCTACTCAGGATTTGCTTAATAAAGGGTTATCTTCTAAAGAAATCTGTTTAAAGATAGCTCAGAGATTAGGGGGTTGGGCTGGAGGAAGAGAGGATTTTGCATTTGGAGGTGCAAAGATTAAGAAAAAAATAGGCCTAAGTAAACTAAAAGAAATAACTTTAGATGTCTTAAAAGAAACTTTTAGATTATGAAATTAGTAAAGAAAGACTCTCAACTTTTTCATAAATTACTGGAAAGGAATACTTCTTTTAAAAAGAAAATATCTAAGAGAGTTTCCAAAATCGTTGAAGATGTTAGGTTAAGAGGTGATTCTGCCCTAATTGAGTATACCAAGAAATTTGATAAAGTAAAACTTTCTTCCAAAAATTTAAAAGTAACGGAAGAGGAGATTAATGCTTCTTTTCAAGGTTTAGATTCTTCTTTAATTCTGGCTTTAAAAACTGCAATAGAAAATATGTTTAGATTCTATAAAAAACAAGTTCCCAAAAGGATCAAATTAAAAACTGAAGAGGGGAAGAAAATCGAAGAATTTGCCATTCCTTT
>CAZSAI010000057.1:0-7499 GCA_964604895.1 uncultured Planctomycetia bacterium | reverse complement strand
ATATGAGTCTATTGGTTAAAACCTTGCTTTCTGTATTATGAGGTGTAAAGTTTTAATGGTAAGAGCTGTATTTAGGATGTTGAGTTAAGAGAAACGTTTATATGTGAGGGAAAAGTATGGGTTGGTTTAGATATAAAGCAAAAGATGGACCAGAAAAAATAATAGAGGGAAAGGTTGAGGCTCCTTCTGAAGAAGCAGCTATTAGAAGGATTGAAGAGATGGGTTATTTCCCTATAAAGGTAGAAGAAGTCTTAAGAGAGGAGCCTTTAGGGTTTGGAAAGAGAAGAGGGAAGATTCGTTCTCAAGAAATTACTCTTTTCTCTCGTCAGCTAGCTACTCTTATTAAATCCGGGGTGCCTATCTTACGAGGTTTAAGTATTCTTTCTGAGGAGACTAATAATCCTTATTTTAAGAACGTAATTAGTAGTATTTATCAAGAGTTAAAAGAAGGAGGCAAATTCTCCCAAGCTTTAAGTAGATATCCTAAGATTTTTTCCTCTTTCTACATAGCTATGGTAGAGGCTGGAGAAAGTAGCGGGAACTTAGATGAAGTTTTATTCAGGTTGGCTGATTACCGCCAGGCTCAAGAGGAGCTTCTTTCTAAAGTAAAGTTAGCTTTGATATACCCTTCAATTATGTTTTTGGTAGGGGTAGCTACGGTTATTTTTATGCTTATTTTTGTAGTTCCCAAACTTATGAGAGTGTTTGAAAACTTAGGTCAGAATCTCCCTCTCTTTACCAAGATACTAATTTCTCTAAGTAGAGGTCTTTCTCAAAAAGGGATTTTTATTTTAGTAGGTATATTTATATTGACTTTTATATTAAGAAGACAATTTAAAACTAAGTTGGGAAGGAAATTTTTAAGCAAGATTAAGTTGAGAATTCCTATTTTAGGGAAACTGATTCTCAAGAGGGACTTAGCTATTTTAAGTAGAAGCCTCCAACTCTTATTAAAGAGCGGATTACCCATTCTTAAGGCTATAGAGTTAACTATTCCTATAATAGACAATGAGATTTTAAGGGAGAATTTCCTTGAAGGCTATAAAGAGCTTAAACAGGGCTCTTTCTTAGGAAGAACTCTTAAGAGATTTAAGATTTTCCCTGTATTTATGACTAACCTTATTAGTATTGGAGAAGAATCAGGAAAGTTAGACTCAGCCTTAGAAGAGTTAGCTTCCTCTTATGAGAAAGATACCGAAAGGATGATAAAAGTTTTTACCACGATTCTGGAACCAGTAATGATTTTGGTTATCGGAGTAATTTTGGGCTTTGTGGTAGTAGGGATGCTCCTTCCTATTTTTCAGATTAATTTGATTATAAGATAGGGTTATTGAGTCTAGATTTTCTAAATAATGAGAAAAAGAGGAATTTTTATTTTAGTTTTATTTTTTTGTTTTTTCTATCTTGGGATAGAGGGTTTTGATTGGAAAGAGTTAAGAGGAGATCATTTTATAATTTATTCTTTAGAGCCAGATAAGTTTTCTGGAGAGGTTTTAAGGAAGGCTGAGAAGTATTATCAAGATATAGCTAATTATTTAGGATATGCTCGCTATTCTAACTTTTGGATTTGGGATAATAGGGTAAGAATCTATATTTATCCTGATAAAAAAAGTTATCTTAAAGAATCTTCTCAGCCTGAGTGGTCTGAAGGGATGGCTGATTATACAAATAAGAAGATTCTAACCTATAAAGAAGCAAAAGGTTTTTTGGAGTCTCTACTTCCTCATGAAATAGCCCATCTTTTATTTCGGGATTTTATTGGGTTTAAGAGTAAGGTTCCTTTATGGCTTGATGAGGGAGTAGCTCAGTGGGCTCAAGAAAAGGACCGGAAAATGATTATGGCTCTTATGAAGCGGGCTTTTGATAAAGGGACTGTTCTTTCTTTAAGAGATATGATGAAATTGGATATTTCTCGAGTTAAAAACTCTGATTCTATCCATGTTCGTTATGCTCTTCAGAAAGAGCCAACTATTATGTTTTTAAGCGGGGATAACTTAGTAAAGCTTTTTTATCTTCAGTCAGCTTCTTTGGTGGGCTTTTTAATTGAGAAATATGGAAACAGTAGATTTACTGAATTCTGCCGAAATTTAAAAGAAGGCCAAGAGTTGGATTCTGCTTTAAGGAGAGCTTATCCTAAACTTATTAACAACTTAGAAGAACTTCAAGAGGTTTGGTTTTCCTATATGCAGAGTTATTCAGGAAAGGAGTAGGAGGTGAGAGATGAGAAAGAAATCCTTTACTCTTATTGAGATAATGCTGGTAGTAATAATTATTGGTACCCTTGTAGCAATGGTTTTTCCTCGGCTTGTAGGAAGGACTCAACAGGCAAAGGTGACTGCTGCCAGAGCCGACATAAATGTAAATATTGCTACTGCTCTAAAGCTTTATGAGTTAGATAATGGAGCTTTTCCTACTACTGAGGAGGGTTTATCAGCCCTTATTAACAAGCCCCCTTCAGCAGTAAACTGGAATGGCCCTTATTTAGAGAAAAAACCTATTGATCCTTGGGGAAGAGAATATAAGTATAGATGTCCGGGTCAACATCGCCCAGATTACGACTTGTATTCTTTAGGAAGAGATGGGAGGGAGAGCGAAGACGATATAACTAACTGGGAGTAATGTTTAAGTTAAGAGGGAGTTTAAGTTTTATTGAACTTATGTTGGCAGTGGTGGTGCTTTCGCTAGGGATTAGTTTGATTTATCAAGGATTTCTTACTTGTTTGGGTGGTTATAACTATTGCGTGGACTATCTTGTTGTTCAAAACTGGATAGATGAGAAGATTTGGGAAATTCAAGATAAACTTTCTCATTACAAAATTTTGCTTACAGAAGATAAATCTGGAAGTTTCATCGCTAATAATAAGAGATTTGATTGGACTCTTTCTTATGAACTTATAGAGGGTATAAAGAATATGAGTATTTATCAAGTGATTCTTGATGTATCTTGGAGAGAGGGTCTAAAGAGGATTAAGAGCAAGAGAGCAACTTACATTCTCTATAAAGAAAAATGAGGTTCCTTAGAAATAAGACTTTTACTTTGGTAGAGATTCTTATAACTTCCTCTTTAATTTTGATAGTGGGTTTAGCAGTATATTCTGTAGTGAATAGTGGGATTAGTCTTTTCAAGAGACTTTCTAAGCCTTATCTTGAGGAAGATGTAAGTATATTTTTTGATAAGATTTCTAAAGAGCTAAGAGGAAGTTTTTCTTATAAAGGTATAGAGTTTTTGGGAGAAAAAGAAAGTTTAAAATTTCCTACCTTGATAACCTCTTCTGGCCATTTATCTTCTTTAAAAGTTGAGCCTGGAGAGGTGAGCTATGTTTTTAATCCTAAAGAGAAAAAAATAGAGAGGACAGAAAAAGATTTAAGCACTCTTTATAGAAAAAGTAAAGGGCAAAGGAGAACTATTCTTGAGGGAGTGGAATCTCTCAGATTTAAATATTATTTTTATGATCCTCACAAAGAAGATTATTTTTGGGTCGATTCCTATAAGAACCTCCCCTTAGCAGTAAGGATAGAATTGGTCTTGAACTATGAAGGAAAGACTTACGATTTTTCTAAGACGGTTAATATCCCCACTACCGAATAGAGGCTCCAGTATCCTTATATTTGTCCTCTGGAGTTTGGCTTTTCTTTCTTTTTTAGGGTTATATTTAAGTTTAGGGATAAGGCAGAAGATTTCTTTAGTTAATAGACTTACTTTTAGAGACAATCTTCTTTTTATTGCTGAGGCTGGGGTTAAGAAAGCAATATTAGAGTTAGCTAAGGATGAGGGGCCTTCAGATTTTCTTAAAGAGAATTGGAGTAACAATCCTGCTGTATTTAAGGAGGTAAGAGTTGGGTTGGGAAAGTTCAGTGTTTTTTATGAGACTTCTGATGGTGAAGTGAGGTATGGTTTGATTGATGAGGAAAGGAAAATAAATATTAATAAGATAGATTATCCAGTAATAAAGAGGCTTTTGGAGATAGTAGCGGGTTTAGATGAGATGAATTCTCAGGAATTAGCTTCTTCTATCCTAGATTGGAGAGATGAAGATAGTTTTTTATCTATACCTGTAGGAAGTGCTGAGGATAGATATTATCAGAATTTAATTAGGCCTTATGATTGTAAGGATTCAAATTTCGAAGTTATAGAGGAGTTGGGTTTAGTAAAAGGAATGACTAAAGATATTTTCGAAAGTATTAAAGATTTTATCACTCTATATGGGACTGGTTCAGTAAATATAAATACTGCTCCCCGGGAGGTTCTTCTAAGTTTGGGATTAGAAGAAGAGTTAGTAGAGAAAATTCTTTCTTTTAGGAGAGGAGATGATGGGATAGAGGGGAATTCTGATGATAATTTTTTTGAGGCTCCCTCAGAGATTACTGCCAAATTAAGTCAATTTAGTCCCCTGGCATCTGAAGAGGTAGCTCAACTTAGTAACCTAACCTCTCAAGGGGTCTTTACCACTAGTTCTTATTATTTTAAAGTGAGGAGTCAAGCTTTTATTCCTGGTTCAATTTTTAAAAGAGAAATCATTTGTATAATAGATAGGGGAGGACGAATTCTTTCCTGGAGAGAGATTTAAGCGGTAAGAAAATAAAAAGTCCAATGTTTAAGGTAAAAGGCATTTTAAGAAATCCTACAAAGGATTATTTAGGATTTGAGTTTGATAGCGAGAATTTAAAGATAGCCTATCTTAAAAGTTCGGTTTTAAAAAAAGAGGTGATTTATTTTGTGAGTAAAAACATTGGAGGTGCTTCTGAGGAAGAAATGATAGAGTTTATAAAGACTCAATTAAGCAGATTTAAGATCAAAAAAGTAGGTATTCTCTATATAATACCTTCGCATTTGGTCATTACCCGTAATATTGAAGTCCCTTCCCAAGACCCTAAAGAGATAAGAGATATTATAAATCTTCAAGCTTCTCGACACACCCCCTATAGTAGAGAAGAGATAATAGTAGATTTTATAAAGATAGGTGTTTACCGTAAAAGTTATACTAAGATTTTATTAGTAATTGTTAATCGAGATATGGTAAGAAAGCAATTTGATATTTTAAGAAGAGCAGGATTTGAGCCTAATAAAGTGAGTTTCTCCTCAGAGGTAGTTGTTAAGGCTTTAGCCTCATTTAGAGAAGGGGATTCCCCTTCAGGGCTCATTCATATAGATAGCACTTTTACTGATTTTTGCGTGTTTCTAAAAGAGAGAGTAATATTTGTAAGGAGTATTCCTTTAGGCACTCAACACTTAACTACAAGAAGCCAAGATACTCAGACTAAGTTTGCTGAGGAGATTAAAGAGTCCTTAGAGGTTTATAGAAGTGAGGATATCGAAGCTTATCCAGTAAGATTAGTTCTTACAGGAGCAATAGATGAGGCGAGAGGTTTAGTAGATTTTTTAAATAGTTATTTAAAAATACCTGTAGAAGTTGTTCCCTATTTTAATTACTTCTCTATTTCTTCAGAGGCTCAGAGAAGTCTTTCTTTAAGTAAGATTTCTTCTTTTTTTGGAGTAATGAGCCCCGGCCTTGTTTACGAAAGTATTAAGGTAGACCTTACTCCTCAAGAAGCTAGGCTTAAAAGATTATTTGAGGAGAAAAGTCGAGAGATTATAAAATTTGGTATTTTAGTCTTGGTTTTCTTTGTAGTAATTTGTAGCTTTTTCTTTGGGAAGATTTATCTGAGAGATATTTTTCTTAAGAGACTGAATGAGAAGTTTGATAAACTTCATAAAGAAGCAGAGCTTTTAGAAAATGATTTTAATCGTCTAAAAATTATAAAAGATTATTTATCAAGGAGAGGTTATTCTTTAGAGATTTTAGCTGAAATTTATAAAGTTTTGCCTAATGAGATTAAGATTTCGGAATTAAGGTTTGATAGAAAAGGAACAGTTTCTCTTAAAGGAAGTGCCTCTTCAATGACAGCTATATTTACTTTTGTAGAAGATTTAAATAAGTCTGAATATTTTAAAGAAGTAGAGACAAGGTATACTACTAAACGGAAAGAAAAGGATAGAGATATAACTGATTTTGAAATCAGAGGCGCCTTTAGAAAAGAGAAGAAGTAATGATAAATTTTTCAGTATTTCAAGATTTCTTTAGTAAACTTTCTAAGAGGGAGAGGTTGATTTTTTATTCTGCCTGTTTTTTTATCTTTTTATTTCTCTTGGATAGATTGGTGATCGGGCCTTCTTTTTCTAAGATGAAGTCCCAGGAGGAGGAGATTGAAGAGAAGAAAACAATCATTAAGAAAGATTTATACATTTTATCTATAAAAGATAGGATTTTAGAAGAGTCTAAAAAGTATGAACCTTTTTTCTCTAAAACTAAAAATTTAGATGCAGAGGTAACCTCTATTTTAAAGGAGATAGAAAATCTTGCTAATAAATCTTCGGTCTATCTTGTGTATATAAGGCCAGGAGAAGTAGTAGAAGAAGGTCCCTTTAAGAATATTTTAATTAATTTAAGTTGTGAGGCAGAGATGACTCAGATAATAAACTTTCTTTATTCTATAGAGAATTCTTCTAAATTGTTGACTGTGGAGAGGTATGTTATTTCTCCTAAGACTGAAGCTTCCAGTTTAGCTCAGTGCAGAATGACCGTTTCTAAAATAGTAATACCTTATAAGTAGAGCTCAAAAGAAAGGAGGGGAGATGAGTTGGAGAAGTTTTTTTCTTTTATTTGGGATTATTATTTTCTGGATAAGTGCTTTAGAGGCTAAATCTCCTCGCTTTTGGCATGCTGATAAGAATAAGGACGGAGTAGTAGATAGAAAAGAGATGATTATGGAGAGACGTTGGGAAGTTAGAGAAAAGAGCAAAGTTAATACTTGGTGGGAAAGTAGAGCTGATACTAATGAGGATGGAATAGTGGATGCTGCGGAGCTTTCTAGATGGAGGAAGCTAGAGAGAGAAAGAATTGATTTAAATGGAGATGGGATAATTAGCCCTAAGGAAAGAAGGCTTTGCTGGAGACACGCCCGTTCACGGGTTAATACTGCTTTAGAGGCAAAATATGATGTGAACAATGACGGTTGGCTTGAGCCTGAAGAAGTAAAAGAGCTTCTTAAAGATAGGTACATTTTGATAAAGACTAAAGGCCAGGCTAAGGTAGATAGTCTTATAGAAGAAGAGTATGATACCGACAATGATGGGATAATTAGTCCTCAGGAAGCTCGTGCTTTAAAAGAAGATTTAGGGATGGAATAGAGAGCTTTTTTCGTTTCTTCATACTTTCTTAGTTTCTCTCTTTTTCCTATGTTATCTCATAACAGATGAAGTTACGACCGTCATCAGCCTTTGGAGAAGGCGCCTCCACGCTGTGTTGGGGGGATACCTTTTAGGATGTTTGCTGGGGGGGTAGATGGGGGGTAAGGCAGCTCTGCCGGGTTGGTACTTGGCGTCCGTAGTACTAAGGTGGGCTGTTTCGGTAGGACTCACCGAAGCAAAGTACGGCGCCAGGAACTATCCCCTGGAACTTCACTTTATCTGTTATATTAGGGTATAAATTTTGCCTCCT
>CAZSAI010000056.1:0-7600 GCA_964604895.1 uncultured Planctomycetia bacterium | reverse complement strand
CTTCTTTCGTATATACACACATCCTTCTGCTCACACATAAAGAGTATAAAGGTATGTTTCTCAAGAGGATTATCTCATCGTGCCTTTGCTCTAAAATAACCTCTAGCTCCTCCTCAGGCTTCTTAAACTGGCCAGATAAAATCTCCTCATACATATCAGCTACTCTTGCTGGAGTAGAGGCAATATCTTTCCTCTGCAAGTCAGCCCCTACTGCCTCTAAAATCATCTTTACTGCTCTCTCAATTTTTTTCTTATCCATCCTTTCTCCTTTCTTTACTTCCCAATACAAAAGTTGCTGAATATAGATTTTAGAATCTCTTCAGAAAAGACTTTGCCTCTAATTTGGTAAATTTTCTCTAGTGCTGACCTTAAGGAAAAAAAAGAAAATTCTGAAGAATAACCCTCCTTAAAATCATCTCTGGCTTGGCATATAAAATTTAAGGCTTCTTTAAGAAGATTTATATGCCTTATGTTAGAAAGGAAAATACCCTCTTTTTTATCTAAGCCCTTTTTCAAGATAGTTCTTAAGATTTTCTTTTCTAAATCCTTTAATCCTCGGGAAAGGAGGGCAGAAATCTTTACTATGGGTTTTTTACATTTTCTTAAGGTATCCTCTTCAATCTTCTGAGATAAATCAATCTTATTTATCACAAAAATTACCTTTTTCTTTTTGGTCTTCTTGATTAAGAAGTAGTCCTCATCTGTCAATTTTTGAGAACCATCAAAGACTAAAAGAATTAAATCTGCTTCCTCTATTTTTCTCAAAGAACTCTCCAGAGCTTTTTTCTCAACCAAGTCTCTTGGCTCTAAAATCCCGGCTGTATCGTAAATCTTAAGAGGAAGACCTCTTATACTAATATCCTCTTCTACCGCATCCCGTGTAGTTCCGGGAAGAGGAGTAACAATTACTCTTTCTTCTTTAAGAAGCATATTTAAAAGAGAAGACTTCCCTACATTAGTCCTCCCGCAGATAACCGATAAAACCCCTTCTCTTAGAAACCGTCCTTCTTGAGAACTCTCCAGTAAATTCTTAATCTTTACTTCAACTTTTTTAATATCTGCAAGTAAGCTCCTCTCTTCTATCTCCACATCTTCAGGAAAACTCAACTCTGCCTCTAACTTTGAACAGAGATCCTGTAGAATATTCTCAATCTCTATAAGTAAATTAGATAAACCCCCTCTCAGTTGAGAGACCCCCACCTCTAAAGCTTTCTCGCTCTTAGCCTCAACAATATCTAATATCGCCTCTGCCTGAGATAAATCAATTCGACCATGCAAGAAAGCTCTCTTAGTAAACTCTCCGGGTTGGGCAAGCCTTGCTCCTTCTCTCAATACTAAATCTAGAATCTTACTTAAAACCAACTGACCAGAATGAGAATATATCTCTACAACATCTTCCCGAGTGTAAGAAAAAGGCGCTCGCATCAGCCCTACTAAAACCTCATCTATCACTCTTCCCTTCGGCCTTTCTATAATCCAGCCGTAATGAAGAGTGTAGGTCTTAACTTTTCTAATGTCTTTCTTCCTCTTAGGCCTAAATATTCTGGAGATGATCTTTAGAGAATCTCTACCAGAAATTTTTATTACCCCTACCGCTGCCTTAGAGGGGAAGGAGGCATAAGAGGCAATGGTATCATCCAGGCTAAATTGTTCTTTCATTCCTCCAACTCAGTTAAGGCCTCAGCTACCAAAAAGAAAGAACCAGTAATTACTATTATACTTCGAAAATCAGAAAATTCCTCCGCTCTTCTAATTGCTTCCTTAAGAGAAGGGATAATTATACACTCTTTAAGAGAACTCTCTTTTTTAATCTCCCAAGGATTATAAGCTCTAGGATGATTTGCTTTGGTAATAATTATTCTATCATAACTAATTTCTTTAAGCATCTTTTTAGAAGGTTTATTTTTAGAACAACCAAAAATTAAGATAACTTTCTTAGAAGGAAAATACCTCTTAATTTGAGAATTAACTACTTTTATTGACAAAGGGTTATGAGCTACATCTAAGATATAGACAGTTTGGCCCTTTTTTATTATCTGGAATCTCCCCCGAACAAAGACCTCCTTTAGGCCCCTACATAAGTTCCTCTCTTCTAACCTAAACTTTCTCTTAAGAAGTTGAAAACAAAATATTCCCAAGGAAGCATTTTCTACCTGATGTTCTCCTAAATTTCTTATTTTAAGGTCTTTGTAAGCTCCTAAGAAGGATGAATAATCAAACAAAGTATAATTTGGCTTAAATCTTAAATTCTGAGAGAAAAAATCTTTTTTATAAAAATAAATTTTTGAATCTCTTTCTTTTGCCTTCTTCCTTAAGACTTCCTCCACAGCTCTTCTCTGCTGGGCTGAAACTACTAAAGAATTGTCTTTAATTATCCCGGCTTTCTCCCAAGCTATTTCTTCTAGAGTCTTACCCAACTGCTGGGTATGATCGTAATCTATCTTGGTAATAACTGAGATTAGGCTCTTACATAAATTGGTAGCATCTAATCTTCCTCCTAAACCGCACTCTAAAATTACAAAATCCAAATCTTCATTTAAAAAATATTTAAATGCTAAGGCGGTATAAACTTCAAAAAAACTTAACTGGCCAAGCCTCTTATGGAATCTTAACTTCTCTAGGGCAGGCTTCATTTCTCTTACTAGGGTTATTACTTGCCTCTCAGAGATCAACCTACTGCAAATACCTGAGTTTGAACTCTCAATTATTCTTATTCTTTCTCTAAAATCCTTAAAATGAGGAGAAGTATACAGGCCTATCCTTAAGCCTGAGGCTGACAAAATATAACCTAAAAAGTGGGCAACTGAACCCTTCCCTTTTGTCCCAGCAATATGGATTGTCTTAAGAGCCTGGGGCTCTATCCTCAAATTTTTGAAGAGGCTATGAGTCCTTTCTAATTTTAGAGATTTCTTATAGATAAACTTTACTATCCTCTCATAATTAATAAAAGAATTTAAATACCTTAAAACATCTGTATAATTTCTTATTCTCATTCTCCTAAGAAAGATGGAGAGAAAGAAAAGAAAAGATTTTTCTATCTACAGGAGCAAGATTTAAAGTGGCTATCTCCCCCGTACTAAAAAAACCAAGCTTTTTACATTCTATAGGAGAAGGCTCTCCCCTAAAACTTAAGACTTCGTAAAGATAGACTTCTATCTCAAAAGAAGAAACTCTATCTTTAAATACCCTTACTAAATTGCCTACTTCTATCTCTATACCCAGTTCTTCTTTAATCTCTCTTCTTAAAGCCTGCTGCTGGGTCTCAGTATTTTCTACTTTGCCTCCGGGAAACTCCCAAAATAAAGCAAAAGTATCGTTTTCCTTTCTTTGGCAAAGAAGAAATTTTCCTTCCTTCTTGATTAACCCTGCCACTACCTCTAACCTTCTCATTTACTTTTGAACCTTAAACTTTATCTCCAAAATATCTCCGTCCTTAACTATATAATCTTTACCTACTACCTTAACCAATCCTTTGGTTTTGGCCTCTTCCAGATTATGAACCTTTATAAAATCATCAAAATTTATTACCTCAGCCTTTATAAAACCCTTAGCTAAATCAGAATGAATCTTCTCAGCAGCTTTGACAATAGGAGTATCAGCCTCTATCAACCAAGACTTAAGCTCAAGTTTTGCTAAAGTATAAAAAAATATTACCCCAGCCTTATTAAAAACCTGAACTATCAATTGGTTAAGATCTTGGGGGAGAGTCTCTAAAATAAGAGTAGGCTTAAGAGTTAAAAGACCAAGATTTCTAAGAAGAGTAAGTTCTTGAGGGCTAAATCCTCCTTCCCTTAGAGGAACTTCTTTCTCCAGAATCTCACAACATCTTTTAAGAAAATCTTTTTCAGCTTCTTCAGCAGAAGTCAAGCGTTTCTCTATTCTTTCCAAATCAGGAATAAATAAATCTAAACTCCTATCTTTAGAAGAAACAACAGCATCTGCACTCTTAAGGTCTGAGACAAACTCTACAAAAAAAGGGTGGGTTTTTTTAGGAGAGCTCTTTTTTTCTATTGCTAAGAGTCGGCTATCTTGGTATTTGATCTTGCCCAGAGGAAGATCAAACCCTAAAACAGCAATCTTCACTATTTCTCTTCTTTTGCCTCTTTGGCTTGCTCAATAACACCTTGGGCAATTCTTTGGGGAACTATTTCATAATGAGAAAAACTCATAGAGTAAGTACCTCTTCCTCCGGTTACCGAACGTAAATCTGAAGCATACTTAAACATCTCAGCCAGAGGAACCTGAGCTTTTACTACTTGATTCTTACCTTTTGCTTCCATCCCTAAGACTCTGCCTCGGCGAGAATTTATATCTCCAGTAACCTGGCCCATAAATTCTTCAGGCACCACTATCTCTACATTCATTATAGGCTCAAGAAGAACTGGCCCTGCTTGCTCTACAGCCTTCTTTAAAGCCATACTTCCAGCAATTTGGAAGGCAATGTCTGAAGAATCCACAGGATGGTAAGAACCATCATACAAAGTAACCCTAATATCAGTTATGGGGTAGCCTGCTAAAAACCCTTCCTGCATCGCTTTTTTTATTCCTTTCTCTACTGAAGGGATAAAATTTCTAGGAATTGCTCCTCCTACAATCTTATCTACAAATTCAAAATCCTTTCCTCGTTCTATCGGTTCTACTTCAATCCAAACATCTCCGTACTGACCTCTGCCTCCGGTCTGTTTCTTGTATTTTCCTTGCACTTTTACTGACTTTGTTATTGTCTCTTTATAAGGCACTTTGGGTTTACCTAACTCTACATCCGTAGAAAATCTTCTCTTAATTCTTCCTACTATCACATTTATATGAAGTTCTCCTACGCCTGAGACTATCAATTCTTTGGTTTGAGGGTCTCTTCCTACTTTAAAAGTAGGGTCTTCTAAAGAAAGCTTACCTAAGGCTTGGGAAATTTTCTCCTCATCCTGGCGAGTCTTAGGTTTAACTGAGGCAGAATATGTAGGTTCAGGAAACTCTATATTAGGAAATACCACTTTTCTCTCCTCGCTACATAAAGAATCTCCGGTAGAGGTATCTTTAAGTTTAGCTACCGCAGCAATCTCTCCAGCAAATATAACCTCTTGAGGCCTCTGTTCTTTACCTTGAAGAAAATAAAGCTGGGTAATCTTTTCTTTATTTTTTTTGGTAGAATTGTAAAATCCACTATTAGAAGTAATTTTGCCTGAGAAAACCCTAAATATATTCAACTGACCTACATAAGGGTCAAATATAGTCTTTATTACTTGCGCTGAAAAAGGAGCCTGAATAGTCCTTTCTATATTTATAAGATTTTCTTGCTCATCCTTTCCCTGATAAGGAGCTAGCTCTGAGTAAGAAGGCATAAATTCACTTAAGGCTTCTATTAACGAATCTATCCCTATAAGAGAAGTAGCTGAACCTCCTAAAACTGGAAAGATATCTCCAGAGATTATGGCTTTCTTTAAAGCTGGAATTATCTCTTTATACTCTAAAGACCCTTTCTCTAAATACTTCTCTAATAAAGCATCATCACTTTCAGCGATATTTTCTATTATCTGAGAATAAAGAGTTAGAGCTTGCTCCTTTTGAGAAGAATCTAAATTTTCCAACTTTTCCTTATCTAAAATATTTACTACCTCTTTGAGAGATGTTTCTTTACCTACAGGATAAACCAAAGGAGAAGCTTTCTTACTTAAAGAATCTTTAATATCTTTAAGAGTAGAGCGGTAATCTGTATTTTCTTTATCTAATTTATTTATAAAGAAAAGACAAGGAAGGTTTTTTTCTCTTAAGAGTTGCCAAGCTTTCTCTGTACCTACCTCCACTCCTGAGGTAGCATCCACTACAATTATTCCAAAGTCAACCCCAAAAGTTGCTGAAATAAGCTCTCCAATAAAATCCAAATAGCCAGGGGTATCGATAAACTGAAAAAATTTATCTTTATGGGTAAGGTTAAAAAAAGAAGCATTTATTGAACTTCTTCTTTCTACCTCATCTTCGGAGTAATCACTTAAAGTATTTCCTTCTTCAACCTTCCCTAGACGAGTAGTAGCTCCAGTCTTAAAAAGAATTGCTTCGGTCAAAGAAGTCTTTCCTGACTGGGCATGACCACAGATAACAAATATCTTCTTCTTAGATAAATCTTCTCCCATAATTCCTCCCGATTTTATAAGAATTTTAAATTATAATAGAAATAAAGAAGGGTGTCAACTCTAACTTTCAGCTAATGCTTTGGAGACAAGAGAAAGAAGCTCACCCTTTAAGACCGGCTTAGCTATTAAGAAGTGTCTTCCTGCCTTCTGGGGCTCCTCTCTCTCCTCTTTGGTTACCAGACCGGTAAGATAGATAATAGGAATATTTTTGGTTTCTTCTTTTTGAGAAAGTCTATTAGCTAGCTCACCTCCATCTATATCTGGAAGATTAATATCAAGAATGATCAAATCTGGCTTTCTTTCTTCAGCTAACCTTAAAGCTTCTTCTCCTCTTTCAGATGAGATAACTTCAAGGCCTGAATATTTAAGAATCGAACTTACATGCTCTATTATACTTTTCTCATCATCAACTATCAAAACAAGTTTTTTCTCCACAATTCTATTTTAATATCCCCCAAAGAAAAATCAAGGAAAAATCTTTACTTACGAAGATTTTAAGCCTAAAATATTTTAACAAGATGTTAGACTTATCTATCATTATACCTTGTTATAACGAGGAGAAAAATTTAGAAGAAACTATAAAAAGAATATCTCTGCCCGAAGTTTCTTTTGAAATAATTATAGTTAATGATGGTTCGGAAGATAAAACAAAAGAAGTAGCCCAAAAAATAATAGAAGAAAATAAAAATGTTAAACTGATAAATACCCCTAAGAATAGAGGAAAGACTCTCGCCTTAAAAGAAGGGCTGTTGAAAGCTCAAGGAGAAATAATTATAATTCAGGATGCTGACTTAACTGTCGCTCCTGAATACCTCAATATTTTTTACAAAAGAATTATTACCTCTCCTCAAACTCTTCTAATGGGCACAAGATTTAAGTTCAAAATAGACAAGGAAGCTATGCCTCTGAAGAATCTCATTTCTAATAAAATAACTGCTAAAATATTTTCTCTTCTCTTATCTCAAAAAATAACTGATACTCTTTGTGGAACTAAAGCCTTTCCTAAAAAATTGCTAAATTTCATCAACTTTTCTTCTTGCCGTTGGCCTGACTTTGACCTTATAGTAGCTGCCAAAAAAGCTGGCCTTACTATCAGAGAAATCCCGGTAAGATACTCTCCTCGAAAATATGGAACTTCAAAAATGAAAATCTATCCGGACTCTTGGCAACTCTTTAAGAGGTTGCTAAAAGCTATATGGGAACTAAAAACTTAACAAGTCTTTTGAAAAAAAATACACCTCTAGTAATTATCTTAATAATAGTAGGTTTTATAACTTATAAAGACTGTCTCAACAACCCTCTCTTCTGGGATGACGAAGCTACAATTATAAATAATTTATTTATAAGAGATTTCAGGTATATAAAAGAAATATTTACCTCAGGCTATCATTATGGGTGGGGAGAAAAAACCAACCTCTATAGACCCTTAGCTACCTTAAGCTTTGCCATAGAATACCACTTTTTTAAGTTAA
>CAZSAI010000055.1:6364-7761 GCA_964604895.1 uncultured Planctomycetia bacterium | reverse complement strand
TTAGTTGTGGGTGAGTCTTTTGATATTACCTGGACAAAACATGGTTCAATAGGAAACATTAAGATTGAATATTCTACGGATGACTTTGACTCAGATATTCGTACTATAAATGCAAGTTATTCTTCTGATAACAGTTCTTATGAATGGACTCCTGGTCCTGATGATATTACTAATGCTGATACAGTGAAAGTAAGAGTAACCAGTATTGGAGGAATACCAGTATCGGATACTTCCCAGAATCCTTTTAAAATTGTAGGAAAAATCTATAATGTTCAGCCTTCAGGTTCAAATGTTATCTGGCATCCAAATGAGAGCGGGGCAGTTAGTTGGGATCAAGACGGTAATATCACTACTGTAGATATTAACTATAAGACTTCAGCAGGCAGTAACTATATTACTCTTGTTTCTGACGATGGTGGGCATAGCCATGGTTCAAATTCAGCAACTGTTACTGTCCCTGATGCTAATTCTGAGGACTGCTGGATTCAGGTTTGTGATGCTAATAATTCTAATGTTTGTGGAGCTTCCTCAGAGGCTTTTTCTATCCGGCCAGTGATAAATGTTACTAAGCCCCAAGCTGGGACTGACTTTGTAGTGGGTTCAAGCTATCCTGAGGCTATTGAGTGGAACTTGGGGGTGCCTCCTTCAACTAAAGTCACTGCTGTAGATATATCTTACTCTACCAATGGTATGAGTGGGCCGTTTACTCCTATTGCTTTAGGGGTGAATGCTACCTTAGGTAAGCTGGATTGGGTTAATATCCCTGATGCTTTAACCACTGAGGGAATAATTAAAGTTTCTGATGCCAGTGGCGGAGCAGGTAATCCTAATGTTTACGGGCTTTCTCCTAAATTTAATATTGTCGGGAGTATAGTTATGACTGAGGACAATACCCCTAATTCCAGCACTAATTGGGAAGCAGGCTCAACCCAGACGATTACCTGGTCGCATACTGGAAGTTTGGGTCAGGTAAATATTCGCTTTAGATACGATGGAGGAGATTGGTCTTCGCCAATTAACCCTGCTCCCATAGATGTTGCTGACCATTTCTATAACTGGACTCTGCCTGATACTATAACTGAACATGCCCAGATTAAGATAGAATCAGTCAATAATCCTGAGAAGGAGTATGTTGTCTCTCCGGAGTTTAAGATAAAAGGTTCTTTTACCTTAACTGAGCCTGTTACCTTAAATTCAGGACAGTCTTATTCTATCCAATGGTCTCAGCCTTCAGGCCAGGAGGAGCAGATTACTGAAGTTATTTTAGAATTTTACGATGGGAGCAGTTGGAGTTATATAAATCCTACTCCACCTTATACTGTATCTAACACTGGTTCTCGCGGCTGGACTGTTCCTACTGATGTAAGAGCTACTAACTGCAAATTTAGGATTTCTGA
>CAZSAI010000055.1:0-6264 GCA_964604895.1 uncultured Planctomycetia bacterium | reverse complement strand
AAATAATACTGAAGTATATGATGAATCAGACCTATTTGAGATAGAAGGAAAGATTACCTTAAATGAGCCGATAGAATCAGGTTTAAAGTGGGTAGTAGGTTCAACTGATAAAGTAATAGCCTGGACGCCTACAGGAACGTTTAGTCCAATAAAGATAGAGTACTCTAAAGATGATTTTGTAAGTGATATCCATACTATAGCCACAGGTGTAGCTAATTCAGCCCATAACACCAGAAAGGATTGGGTCTGGGAAAGTGGGGTACCCAATGATATAAGTAGTAATATAAAGATAAGAGTAAGTTATGAGAATGACCCTGATATTTATGCAATAACTCCTAATCCCCTAAAATTTATTGGAGCTTTACAGATTACCTCTCCTAATTCTCAGTCTCCTAAGCCAGTCTGGTATGTAGGAGAAGAGAGGTCTATTGAATGGAATTCTACTGGAACAATAACCAATGTAAAGATAGAGTATAAGACTTCCTCAGGGGGGGCTTACTATACAATAGTTGAGGATGATGGAGGCCATACCCAAGGTGCAAACTCCTACACTTGGACAGTTTCCAATGAGAATTCTGAAGACTGCTATATAAGGATATCCGATGTGAATTATCCTGATGATGTCTATAGTGTATCAGCCTATCCTTTTTCTATCCGGCCGGTCATTACAGTAACTTCTCCTGGATTAGATGAGAATGTAAAAGTAGGTTCAACTACTACTATAGAATGGAGTGTGAATGGTCCTGTTCAGTATGTTAAGCTTTATTATTCTAAGGATGGTGGAGCTTTTGATAATGTAATAGATGATAGTGGCACAGTAGATGCTCAGACAGGTAGCTATACCTGGGTGAATGTTCCTGATGACATATCTGATGATATAAGAGTTAGAGTTATAGACGCAGGTAACCCTAATGTATACGGTACAAGCGAAAGTTTTGACATAATTGGCGAGTTTACTTCTATTTTACAGCCTAATTCTAGTTCTAACTGGGAGGTAGGCTCAACCCATACTATCTCTTGGACTTATAAAGGCTCAATGGGGACAGTAAATATTTATTATGATTACGGCTCCGGTTACGGAGACCCTATAGCCATAGGTGTGCCTGTAGGGAGTGGAGGCTCAGGAACTTGGGATTGGGAAGGTATACCTGATACTGTTTCTAATAATGTTAAAGTGAAAATTGCTTCAGTAAACAATCCTGAGGAAGAGTTTATAGAATCAGATACCTTTAAGATTGCTGCTACTTTTGATATTACTTCACCTGCTAACGGTCATGTTCTTACTGTAGGAGAAGACTGGAATATTATCTGGGAGAAGCAAGGTTCAGCAGTAACTGAGGTAAAATTAGAGTATTCTAAAAACGGTGGTATAGACTGGGTTACAATTACTGATACAGCTTCTAATGAAGGAATTTATCCCTGGACTGTTCCTGATGCTATAACTGCCAGTGGTAAAGTAAAGATATCTGACCCTAATAATCCCCAGGCTTACGATGTTTCCGAAGGCAATTTCTACATTAAAGGAAAATTACAAGTTACTTCTCCTAATACAGGGGATGAGTCTTGGAATGTAGGAAGCACTTATCCTATTACCTGGCAAAGGACTGGTTCAATTGAGAGTGTAAATATATATTACTCCTCTGATGGTGGAGAAAACTGGGTAAAAATTAATCCTACAGCAGTAGATGCCTCTCAAGAAACTTGGGACTGGTATATTGACGAGTCAATCCCTATCTCTACTACCGCTTTAATTAAAGTAGTGAATGCTTCAGATGGAACTGTTTATGATATATCCGATAATAATTTTGAGGTAAAAGGAACAGTCCATCTTCTAACTCCCTCTGATGCCGGAATATCTTTATCAGTAGGGGATAACTACACGATTACTTGGGAGAAATACGGGGCGGTAGGAAATATTGATATCCATTATTCTACCGATGGAGGTATTGCTGGAGGAGGAGCTTATCCTGAGGCAAATCTAATTACCACAGTGCCTTCAGCTGATGAGAGTTTTATTTGGTCTATTCCTGATGAAATTGGCACGAATTTAAGAATAAGGATAAGAGCGGTTAATAACTATAATGTTTGGGATGAGTCTGATAATCCTTTCCAGATACAGGGAAAAGTTACTCTAAATAGGCCCTTAGGAGGAGAAGTTTGGTTTGTAGGAGATACTGAACAGATTCAGTGGACCCCCACCGGTACTTATACTCAGGTGAAGTTAGAATATTCTACCAATGGCTTTGCCGATGAGCAAGAAGTATACCCTATTGCTGTAGTTGAAGCAGGAGCTTCAGGGGTTATGCAGAGCTATGACTGGACTGTTGCTAACGCTATTGGTTCTAATTTTAAGGTAAGAGTTTCTGATAATAATAATCCCCAAGTTGTTGATGTCTCACCCGGTCCTTTTACGATTAAAGGAAAGCTTGAACTTACTAAACCTAATGGAGGAGAAGTCTGGGTTGTTGATTCTTTGCATAATATTACCTGGAAGAGGACAGGTCCTATTGCCAGTGTAAAGTTAGAGTATTCTACTGATGGAGGAGGAACTTATTCCAATGAAATTGTTGCATCCACTGATGCTTCAACGGGAACTTATACTTGGAAAGTTGCTGATGCTATTGGTTCTAATTTAAAGGTAAGGATATCTGATGCTTCTGATTCTTCGGTATCTGATGAGTCTAATGGTACATTTACTATTAAAGGAGCTTTACACTTAACTTCTCCTAATGGAGGAGAAGCCTGGCAGGTGGATAATTCTTACGATATTACCTGGGAGAGAACCGGTTCTATTCACTCTGTAGAGTTAAGATATTCCTTAGATGGAGGCCAGAATTGGCCTGGAGTAATTGCTGATTCTACTGATGCTTCAGCAGAAAGTTTTACTTGGACGATACCTGATAATCCTTGCGCTACTGTTAAAGTAAAAATTACTGATACTGATGATTCTTCAGTCTATGACATATCTGATGCTAACTTTAAGATTGTAGGTTCTTTAACTTTAACTTCTCCTGTTGGAGGAGAAAAATGGAAAGTTGGGGACTCTAGAAAAATTACCTGGGATATGGTTGGCTCAATTGCTAATGTAAAGTTAGAGTATTCTAAGAATAGCGGGCAAAGTTTTGATTACTTAATTACTGAATCTACTCCAGGCGGATCCTTGTATTACTACTGGGATATTCCTGACGATGTTACTACCAAGGCACGGGTAAAGATATCCGATGCTTCCGATGCTACTGTTTTTGATACATCAGATGGAGATTTCAAAATTCAAGGTGTATTTGAGGTGACCTCTCCTGAGGGAGGAGAAGTCTGGGAGGTAGGAACATCCCATACTATTACTTGGAATTGTAATGCCGATACCGTTACTAATGTAAAACTTGAGTATTCTTCTGATGGTGGGACAAATTGGAATACAATAATAGATTCAACTTCCAATACTGGAAGTTACGCCTGGAGTATCCCTGATGATATTTCAGCAAATTGTAAGGTAAGAGTCTCAGACGTTAGTGATTCTGAGGCTTTTGCTACTACTCCTGGTGTTTTTGCAATAAGAGGTTCTTTGGATTTGACTTCTCCTAATGGTGGAGAGACTTTGATAGTAGATTCTCAGTATGATATAACCTGGACAAAAAATGGAAGTATTGAATTTGTAAAGCTTGAATATTCAACCGATGGAGGTTCAACCTATCCTAATACTATTGCCTCTTCAGTGGATGCTTCTTTAGGTAGTTTCACCTGGACTATCCCTGATGACATTTCTGATACCGTAAGAGTAAAAATTACTGATACTTCTGATGGTGCAGTCTTTGATGAGTCAGCGGGCAATTTCTTTATTAAAGGTGCTTTACACTTAACTTCACCTAATGGTGGAGAAGAGTGGGTAGTAGGAACAGGAGAAGAGATTAAGTGGGAAAGAACCGGCTCAATTGCTAATGTTAAATTAGAGTATTCTACCAATTCAGGCACAACCTTTCCCTATTTAATTGAAGCTTCAACTGATGCCTCAACAGGCACTTATGGTTGGGATATACCTGATGCTATATCCCAAACTGTAAGAGTTAGGGTTTCTGATGCTAATGATTCTTCAGTTTATGATGTATCTGATGAAGATTTCACTATAAAAGGAGCCTTAACTTTAAATGCTCCTAACGGTGGTGTTCTCTATGTGGGCGATTATTACGCAATTACCTGGACCAGGACTGGTAGTATACCCACTGTAAAACTTGAGTATTCTACGAATGGCGGCACAAGTTATGATTATCTTATAGTTTCTTCCACTGATGCTGATACTGAGCCCTTAGGTGATGATATAGGAACATACCCCTGGACTGTTCCTAATGCTATTGGAGACCAGTTGAGGGTAAGAGTTACGGATACTTCCAATGATACGGTTTTCGATGAGTCGGATACGAACTTTACTATAAAAGGGAAACTTAAACTTAATTCTCCTAATGGTGGAGAAACTTGGATTGTGGATGATACCCAGAGTATTTCCTGGACTCCTACTGGGACTATACCTACAGTTAAGTTAGAGTATTCCGATGATGGAGGGAATACCTATTCTTATACTATAGTCGAATCTACCCCAGGAATGGAAGGTGAGTATGATTGGACTATTCCTGATACTATTGATGATGATTTAAAAGTAAGAGTCTCAGATACTCGAGACCCATCAGTCTGTGATGAATCAGACGGTGCCTTTGAGATAAAGGGGTCTTTAAAAGTGCTAACTCCCAATGGCTCAGAGCAATGGGGAGTGGGCGAGACCCATAATATAACCTGGGAAAAACACGGTTCAATTTCCACTTTAACTATAAAGTATTCTACTGATGGCGGTCAAAATTATCCTAATACTATAACTACTACTGCTGATGCTTCAACCGGAAGCTATGCTTGGGAGATTCCTAATGATTTATCCAAGACCTGTAAGATTAAGATTATAAACAATGCTGATACCTCAGTTAGTGATGCTTCTGATACCAATTTTAAGATTGTGGGTGTTTTAACTTTAACTTCACCTAATGGCAATGAGCGCTGGGGCGCTCAAACTAATCATAATATTGAATGGGCTTTAACTGGCTCTATTGCTAATGTCCGCTTAGATTATTCTACTGATAGTGGTGAGACTTTTCCTAATACTATTGTCTCTTCAACTTCTGCTAGTGCTTTAAGCTTTACCTGGACAACACCGAATACAGTGGGTAAGAATTACCGGGTAAGGGTATCTGATGCTTCAGATATAACTGTTTATGATATATCCGATAATGATTTTACTATTTATGCCCGTTTTGATGTAACTTCTCCTGATGGAGGAGAGGTCTGGGTGGTTGGCTCTACTCACAATATAACTTGGGATACAATTGGTTCAACTACTACAGTAAGATTGGATTATTCTACTGATGGAGGGAAAAATTTTGTTAATATTACTCCTTCTACCTCTAATAGTGGTTCATATCCTTGGACTATACCGGATATAGCAGGAATTATCTCTTCTCAAGCCAGGGTAAAAGTGAGTGATTATAATGACCCAGATTCTTTTGCAATTTCTGAGTCTAACTTTAAGATTAGAGGAGATATTGAAGTAACCTCACCTGATGGAGGAGAAGCCTGGATTGTAGGCACAACTCATAATATTACCTGGAATATTACTGGTCCAATTGATGAGGTAAATATCGCCTACTCAACTGATGGGGGAACCCATTATGATCATCCTATTGCCTCAGAAGTTTCAGCTTCTTCAGGTTCCTATGCTTGGGAGGTTCCTAACACCTTGTCTAAGACTTGTAGAGTAAGGGTTACTGATGCTTCAGACTCCACAGTTTATGGTGAATCCGATAATGACTTTAAGATTAGAGGAGATTTGACCTTAACCTCACCTAATGGTGAAGAAGTCTGGGAGGTAGATAGCCTCCACAATATTACCTGGACTATGGTTGGCTCAATCGCTAATGTAAAGTTGGAGTATTCTACTGATGGCGGTTCCACCTATCCTTATACAATAGTTGATAGTTTTTCTGCTTCTTCTTTAATTTATCCCTGGTTTATCCCTGATGCTATATCTGATAGAGTAAGAGTAAAGATTTCTGATGCTTCAGACTCCACAGTTTATGATACTTCTGATGATGATTTTAAGATTAGAGGAGTTATTACTGTAACTCGGCCTAATGGCGAAGAACTCTTCAGGGTAGGTACTCAGGAAGATATTACCTGGACACTTAACGGTTCAATATCTAATGTAAAGATAGAGTATTCTATTGATGG
>CAZSAI010000054.1:0-7785 GCA_964604895.1 uncultured Planctomycetia bacterium | reverse complement strand
GTATCTTACCATCTTTACCCCCTCTTTTTAGCACTCTCAATATAAGAGTGCTAAAATATATTAGCATAAGTTTAGACTTTGTCAAGTCTTAGACTTTTTACGTAAGTGCCTTTCTATCAATGCCTTATATTTATCTAACTGCCTTACTAAAGCTAGAAAGGTCTTATTTATGGCTAAAACTGCGCTTTCGTATCTTTCCTCAGCCTTTAAAACCTTACGGGGTAAATAGATATTAGCTGATACTGAATATTGCTCTTTATGAGGGTTCTTTACTATCCGCAAAGAAAGATGAATTGGGTCCTCATTCTTAAACATCTTTACTCTTTTTCTAATTTTTTCTACATCTTTATTAATTATATCTTCTAAATACTCAGATTTCTCCATATTCTTAAAAGACACATCTACTCGCATAAGCCTCCTTTCTTAAAAGTCTTCAGAGCAAAAGATTTATTTTTTCTCAAAAATTATCTCTTTATCTTTTAGCTTAGCAACTATTTTATCAGATTCTTTAAATTCCCCACCCAATAATTTTATACTTAAAGGATTTATTATAAACTTTTGGATTGCTCTTTTCAAGGGTCTTGCTCCGTAATCAGGACTGTAACCTCTCTCCATAAGAAAGTCTTTTACTTCTTCTTCGACTACTAATTCTATTTTCTTTTCTTTAAGCCTTTCTTTCAGGGGCCTGAGTTGAAGTTCTATGATTCCTCGAATCACAGATTTCTCAAGTCTTCTAAAGATTATAATCTCATCGAGACGATTTAAAAACTCCGGTCTAAATCTTTCTTTCAGTTGATTATGGATTCTTCTTTTTATCTCTTCCCAAGAAAGCCCTTGAATTTGGAAATACTCTGAGCCAATATTAGAAGTTAAAATAACCACTGTATTTTTAAAATTAACGGTTCTTCCTTGAGAATCAGTAAGCCTTCCCTCATCTAAAACCTGAAGTAAGATATTAAAAACCTCAGGATGGGCTTTCTCTATTTCATCAAATAAGATTACTCTATAAGGCCTTCTTCTCACAGGTTCGGTAAGTTGACCTCCCTCTTCATACCCTACATAGCCAGGCGGTGCTCCAATAAGCCGAGAAGTACTAAATTTTTCCATATATTCAGACATATCTATTCTTACCAATGCATTCTCATCGTTAAACAAAAACCAAGCTAAAGACTTCGCCAAGTGAGTCTTACCTACCCCGGTTGGGCCCAAAAACATAAAAGAACCTAAAGGACGATTACTCTCAGAAAGTCCTGAACGAGCCCTTCTAATACAGTTAGAGATAGCCTCAATCGCCTCGTCTTGACCTAAGACTCTTTCCTTCAGCATCTCCTCCATCTTGATAAGCTTTTTAACCTCCTCTTCCATAAGTTTAGAGACGGGAATCCCTGTCCAACGCGAGACAATCTCAGCTATATCTTCCTCATCTACTTCTTCTTTTAAAAGAGAACCTTGTTTTTGAATATTCTTAAGAGCCTCATTATATTCCTTAAGTCTATTCTCTAATTGAGGGATTTTCCCATAACGAATCTCAGCCACCTCATCAAGGCGGGCTTCTCTTTCTAAATTTTTTTCTTTTATCTTTAGGGTCTCAATTTCTTCTTTTATCTTTCTTATATTAGAGATTAGCTCTTTTTCTCTCTGCCACCTTGCCTTAAGAGAATTTAACTCTTCCTCTAAGGAAGCTATCTCTTTCTCTAGCTTCTTCAGACTCTCTAAAGAAGCAGGGTCTTTTTCTTTCTTAAGAGCCTGCCTTTCTATCTGAAGCTGAAGAAGTCTTCTTTGAAGTACATCAATCTCCTGAGGCTGACTTTCAATTTCAATTCTCAAACGAGAAGCTGCCTCATCTACCAAATCTATTGCTTTATCAGGTAAGTATCTTTCACTAATATACTTATCCGAAAGAGTAGCTGCTGAAATCAAAGCAGAATCCTTTATCCTTACCCCATGATGGACTTCGTACCTTTCCTTAAGCCCTCTCAAAATAGCTATTGTCTGCTCTACAGTTGGAGGCTCAACTACTATTGGCTGGAATCTCCTCTCTAAGGCTGGGTCTTTCTCAATATGTTTCCTATACTCATCTAAAGTAGTGGCTCCTACGCAGCGTAGGAGACCTCTAGCTAAGGCAGGTTTTAACATATTAGAAGCATCAACTGCTCCTTCCGCAGCTCCTGCTCCCACCAAAGTATGAAGTTCATCTATGAAAAGAATAATATTTCCTTCTTTTGCCTCGATTTCTTTCAATAAAGCTTTAAGTCTTTCTTCAAACTCTCCTCTAAATTTAGTTCCAGCAACTAGGCTTCCCAAGTCTAAGGCTATTACTCTCTTTTCTTTTAAACTTTCAGGAACGTCTCCAGAGGCAATTCTTTGAGCTAAACCTTCAACTATAGCTGTTTTTCCTACACCCGGCTCTCCAATAAGCACAGGGTTATTCTTAGTTCTTCTACAAAGAACCTGGACTAGCCTTCTTATCTCCTCATCCCTTCCAATTACTGGATCTAATTTTCCTTCCTTAGCTTGGGAAGTTAGGTCTCTTCCAAACTTCTCCAAAACTTGATATTTCTCCTCAGCATTAGGGGAATCAGCCCGTTGGGCTCCTCTAATCTCTTTAATAACTTTCATTAAATCGCTCTTTGATAAACCTTGCTTCTTAAGATAGTCTCCCAAAAACTCATCCTCAGCTAACCCGATTAGAATATGCTCTAAGCTAATAAATTCATCTCCCATATCTTTGGATATAGAAGAAACTCTGTTTAGAAGTTTATTCAATTCCGAAGAAAGATAAGGGCCGCTAAATGAGCCCTCTACCTTAGGAATTTTTTCTAAAGCTTGCCTGGTTTTAGCCTTTAAATCTACCAAACTCAGCCCTAATCTTTCTAAAATAGAATTAGCTACATTATTTTTATCTTCTAATATAGCTAAAAGTAGATGTTGAGGATATAAAGCCTGATGAGTAAGCTCTCCAGCTATCCCCAAAGTTTTATTTATAATATCCTGAGCTTTTAGAGTAAATTTACTTAGATCCACGTCTTCCTCCTATTTCTCTCCAAGAAGAACCTTAATAAAAACATTCCAGTTAAAAAACCTCCAATATGAGCCCAAAAAGCAATCCCTGAGGCAAAACCTATGCTGAATAAACCTAAAAGAAATTGATAGAGAAACCAAAAACCCAAGAAGAAAAAAGCTGGAACCTCTACAACCTCCCAAAATAGAAACCAAGGAATTAGAGTCAGTATCCTGGAATGAGGAAACATAAGAAAGTAAGCTCCTAAGACCCCAGCTATGGCTCCGGAAGCTCCTATTGCTGGAAGGCTTGATTTTATATTCATAAGAAAATGAAAAAAGTTTGCTCCTAACCCACAAAGAATATAAAATAACAAGAAATTAAAATGACCAAGCCTATCCTCTACATTATCAGCAAAAATCCACAAATACAAAGAATTACCTAAAAGATGAGCCCAACCTCCATGGAGAAACATATTGGAAAAAAGAGGAAAAAACTTCTCCCACCAAGAAAAATCTAATAAAAATATCTTTACCGGAACAAAGCCAAATTTGAACAAAAAATCTCTCAAAAGCAAACCCTGTCTAAGCTCATAAAAAAATACCAAAAAATTTACTACAATTAAACTCATAGTAATTATAGGTTTTCGTCTATGTGGTATTGTATCTCTTAAAGGTATCATCTCTCCCCTTTCTCCCATTCAGTAAACTTAAAAACTTCTGTTAAGAAATCCCTACTGCCAGCTGGGCCCAGACCCCATCTATTACTCAACATCAATTTTTATCTCCTTTTCTTTCTCCTCTTCCTTCTTAGGAAGAGTAACTTTCAATACCCCATTTTTATAGACTGCCTTAATCTTAGAAGCCTCTACTGCTGAGGGAAGAGCTATTTCTCTGTAGAAATTGCGAGAAGTTCGCTCTATCCGATGATAATTCTTCTTCTTTTCTTCTTTCTTCTCCTCTCTTTTAGCTGAGATGCATAAAGAGTCTTTCTTTAGAGTAATATTTATATCCTTCTGCTCAAGTCCGGGTAAATCTGCTTCTACATAGATGTTGTCCTTATCTTCTGAAAGGTCTACCGAAGGTGCATACACACTCTCCAATTCTGAAGGAACTCTCCCAAAAGATAAATCAAAGAGTCGGTTAATCTCATCCTGAAGTTGCTCTAAAGCCCTCCAAGGATTGTCAGACCATCTTACTAACTTCATAGTCTCACCTCCTTTCTCTCTTACCTCAGCTGGCAGTAGGAAGATTAGCACTCTCATACTAAGACTGCTAAAATAAAAGCAAAAAAATTAGAGTTGGCCGCTAATCTCAAAGAACATCTTAATCCCTTTTATATTTACTCCTTTCTTCTCCATAAGATATTTTATGCATTCTACTTTTTTTATATCTTCTTTAGAAAAAAGAACTTTTTTCTTGCCTACTTTTTTAGGTTTAACTATACCCTCTTTTATAATACTTCTTAAAGTCCAGTAAGGAAGATGAGCCATTTTACAAACTACTTCAATCGGGAAAACCGGCTCACTATCCTCAATCTCTATCTGAAAGCTCTCCTCTATCTCTTGGAGAAAATCTTTAAAAATCTCATCTATGTGTTTCTGAATTCGCCTTCTCATGCCGCTTAAATATATACCATATTTTAAAAAATTTGTCAAGATTTTTTTAAAATTTTTTTTAAAATTTTTTAATAAAAAATTTAAAAAAATTATATATTTTAAAATTTTTTAAAGATTAGTAAATTAGAGATTCAGGAGTCTTTTGAGTTGGGGGTAGTCTTCCTTAGGTATGCGGAGACTAAATTTTATCTTATTATCACTACCATATTCAGAAGAAAGAATCTGCGTCTTCTTATAAATAAATCTTAAAAGTTCACTTTGAGAGAAACTTACGCTTATCTTTATCTCTAAAAAATTCTCTAATATCTTCTCTTCAATCTTTTCCCTAAGAGGTTCGATTCCCTGATAGTATTTTGCCGAGATATATAAAGCTTGAGGGTATCTTCCTTTTATTCTCTCTAAAGCATCGGCTGAGAGCATATCGATCTTATTGAAAACATAGAGAAAAGGTTTCCTATCTAAACTCAAACTTCTTAAAATCTCCTCCACCGTCCATATTAGTTTCTCAAAATTACCTTTAGTTATATCTACAATATGTAAGAGTAAATCCGAATACTCTAATTCTTCTAATGTAGCCTTAAATGCCTCAAAGAGTCTCTGAGGCAGATTATGCACAAAGCCCACTGTATCAGAGACAACTACTTTTTCTTTGAGATTGAGAGCTCTCACTAAAGGGTCTAAAGTAGTAAATAAAGCCTCTTCTGTCTTTTGAGATTCACCAGTAAGAGAATTAAGAAGAGTGGTTTTCCCAGCATTAGTATAACCTACTAAGGAAACCACAAATATACCCTCCCTCTTCCTTTTCTTTCTCAGAATTTGCCGATGGGCCCGAATATTTTCTAATTCTTTCTTAAGTCTGGAAATTCTCTCCTCAATCCTTCTTCTTTCAATCTCTAATTTCTTCTCGCCAGGTCCTCTTGTGCCGATTCCTCCTCCTAATCGAGAAAGAAATATACCTTTTCCCTTCAGGCGGGGGAGAAGATACTCAAGCTGAGCAAGCTCTACCTGAATTTTACCCGCTGAACTGCGAGCATGCTGAGCAAATATATCTAAAATTAGTTGGGTCCTATCTATGGTTTTTAGACCAATTATATCTTCTAAATTTCTCTGCTGAGCCGAAGACAAATCAATATTAAAAATTACCACTTGAGCCTTCTTCTCCCAAGCTAACCTGGAAATCTCCTCAGCTTTTCCTTTACCTATAAATAATGAAGGATTAATCCTTTCTAAAGAAACCTTAAGAGCCTCAACTACTTTGCAGCCGGAAGAAGAAACTAACTCTATAAGTTCTTCTCTTTCTTCTTCAAAAGTGAATTGATCTCTCTTTTTATCTTTAAAATCTACAACCACTAAAAAAGCTCTTTCTCTCTGAAGCTTTATCTCTATCAACCTCTTGCTCATAAAATCCCTCTTTTAGGCTTTTAAAGTTTAATCCTTAATTTCGCTTAATCTGTTAAATATTCTTAAAACCGTGGCTTGAGGATCTAAACCCTGGATATCTATCCATTCTACTCTTTTATCCTTTTTAAACCAGGTATATTGGCGTTTGGCAAAATGACGGGTATTCTTTTTAAGGAGCTCTTTTGCCTCATCCAAATCATATCTTCCTTGAAAAAAACCCTCTATTTCCTTTATCCCTAAAATCTTTTGGGCTGTCTTACTTAATTTAAGATTAGAAAGGAATCTTACCTCCTCTAATGCTCCTCTTTTAAACATCTCTTCAGCCCTTTGATTTATTCTCTGATAAAGAATTTTTCTATCTAAGAATAAACCAAATATCCTGATAGGAAATTTTCCCCAATAACCTTTGGCTTCCTTCTGTCTTAAAGAAATAGGCTTTTTACTTAAATAATACACCTCCAAAGCTCTCACAATTCTTCTTAAATCATTAGGATTTATTTTTAAAGACGCCTGGGGATCTAGCTTTCTTAGCTTCTGATATAAAAAACTTATACCCCTCTCTTGAGCTTCTCTTAATAAAACCTGCCTCAATTCTTCTGAAGAACCTCCTTCATCGAATATTCCATCTAATAAAACTTTAATATAAAGACCACTACCCCCCACAAAGATAAAATTTTTCTGTGGATATTGAGTTATTATAGAATCTACCTCCTTTTTAAACTTATAGACATCAAATTCTTCCTCTACAGAGATAATACCTATCATATAATGTTTTATATTTCTCAAAATTTTATCTTCGGGTTTATTAACTAAAATTTGAGGTTCTCTGTAAATAAGCATAGAATCGCAAGAAATAATCTCTGCTGATATCCTCTTAGCAAGCTCTACTGCTACCTCAGTCTTACCAACAGCAGTGGGTCCGACTATAAATATTAAAGGATAATTATCTCTCATAAGCTTCGGTTTTAAAATTGCTTAAAAACAGGAAATTAGAATTTAGGTAAAATTTGAAATTTGAAATTTGAAATTTTAACATATTAGGGGAATATCCGGGCAGGAAAACCTTTCTTAAGAAGAGCCTCAAGTTTCTCTTGAGCATCTTTCCTATTTAAAAATTCTCCCACTCTTACCTTATAGAAAATTTTTCCATTTTTCTTCTCTTCCTCTATATAAGGAGAAAAACCTTTCTTCTTAAGAGACTTTAGAAGAGAAAGAGCGTTTTTCTTCTCTAAAAAAGCTCCTATTTGAATTACAAACTTAAACCCTCGTAGCTTTAACTCTTCCAATTTAGTTGCCTCTATACTATTAGGAAATTCTCTTCTTAAAATATTCATATATCTTCTCTTCAAATCCCAATTACCCAACTTTTCCTCACAATAGATAAGATGTAAATAAGCGTAACTTAGCAGACTATCTTTAGGATATCTACTTAGAAAAAAGTTGTAAATCTTCTTAGCCTGGGTATAGTTTGACTCTAAGTAATAACTATCAGCTATTCGTAAAATAGCTTTTTTGGTATAAAAAGAAGAAGGGTATTTTTTATAGAGAGAACGAAAAGTCTCTCTGGCTTTAACTAAACTACCTTCTCCTATATAAGCTTCCCCTAAAAGAAACAAAATTCTCTCTTCCCAAGAAGAGCCTTTAGCTAAAGCAACATTAGCTAGTCTTATTGCCCGAGCGTAGTCTTTAAGAACCAAAGCCTCTTCTAACTGAGCCACCTCAGCAAAAGAGAGACTAAGCTTAAGAGAAAATAAAAAAAACAAAA
>CAZSAI010000053.1:0-7837 GCA_964604895.1 uncultured Planctomycetia bacterium | reverse complement strand
ACTTAGCTTTAGCAAAATAGGCTGTTTTAGCCTGTTTTACCAGATAGATGGGCCTTAAAGGGTTTCATTTTAAGTTAACATATCTTCTTATTTTTATTATACTCGCCCTAAATATTCTCCTGTTTGAGGGTTCACTCTTATTAAATCGTTATTCTCTATAAATAAAGGGACCTGAATTACAATACCGGTTTCTAATTTTGCAGGTTTTGTGCCTTGTTTTACTGTATCTCCTCTAAAGCCTGGTTCAGTCTCTATTACCTTTAATTCTAAGGAGGGGGGAAGTTGTAAGTTTATGAGTCTTTCTTTGAAGAAAATACCTTCTAATTCTAAATTTTCTTTAAGCCAGGGAGCAATTTCTTGAATAGTTTCTTCATTTAAAGGAAAATCTTCATAAGTTTCCAAATTCATAAAGTGGAAAATATCCCCATCCTTATAAAGAAATTGGACTTTTTTCTTTTCTATAAAGGCTCCCTCTATGTTATCAGAGCTTCTTAGAGTTTTTTCTATAATTTTTCCTGTATCTAAATTTTTAAGTCTGGCTCGCAGAAATGCAGAGCCTCTTCCTAATTTAGCATGTTCTGCTTCTAATACTAAGAATAATTCATTATTCAAGATTATAGTCATTCCTGATTTTACATCAGCTATATCCATCTAAAACCTCAGCTTTCTTGGCTTTTATCAAAATCATACTTTCTTCTCTTACCCCAAACTTATTAGGCAGATATATAGCTGGTTCTATAGTTATTACCATACCTTCTTGAAGAATTTCCTCGGTTTTAGGATTTATACCCGGGAATTCATGAACTTCTAAACCTACCCCGTGTCCTAAAGAATGTTTAAAGAATTTCCCAAATCCTTTCTTCTCAATATAGCCTCGAGCTTCTTTGTCTACATCTTTTATTTTTACCCCTTCTCTAGAGGCTTCTATTCCTAACTCTTTTGCTTTTTTTATTATATCTACTATCTTCTTAAGATAATGTGGCATTTTACTTAAAAAAAACATTCTTGTCAAGTCAGAGCAATATCCTTGGTATTTCGAACCTAAGTCAATTAAAAGAGGCTGATTTTTCTTTATTTTGCGCTCTCTAGGTCTGTAATGAGGCCAAGAAGAAGATTCCCACTAGCTACAATCGGGGAGAAAGCTAACTCATTATCAGACTTTAGCTTCATAAACCTTTCGGCTTCTATGGCTATAAATTTCTCAGTTAAACCTTCATAGATGATATCTTCTAAATACTTAAAAGTTTCTTGGGTTGTCTTTATAGCTTCTTTTATAAAAGATATTTCTAGGGTTTCCTTAATCGCCCTTTGTTTCTCTATTAGTTGAAATGTAGGAATTAATTTTGCCGTCTTTTGAAGATTTTTCTTGAATTCCTCAAATTCTTTATAAGGGATTTTTTCTGATTCAAAGCCTACTTTTTTAAGAGAGTGTTTTTTAATTTTTTTAGCAATAAATTCAAAAATATTATATTCATATATAGCCAGCTCTATTCCTAAATCTTTAACTTTTTCTTGAGCTTGAAGAAGATAACGAAAATCAGTAAAGACAATAGGTTTATCTAAAGCCAGAAGGAGATAGCCTTCTATTTTTAATCCAGTCAGGTAGAAGATATTAGCAGGGGAAGAAATTAGGAGAGAATCCAGGTCTTTCTTCTTGATTGAAG
This sequence comes from uncultured Planctomycetia bacterium, assembly GCA_964604895.1. Taxonomy (GTDB): domain Bacteria; phylum Omnitrophota; class Gorgyraeia; order Duberdicusellales; family Duberdicusellaceae; genus Duberdicusella. The sequence continues at coordinate 6,173 of CAZSAI010000053.1, read as the reverse complement.
AAAGAGCCTTTTTAATTCTTCTTTTAAATAAAGCTTTCAATGCTTAATTCAGAGTTATTTGAATAGATTTTTTACAGCTTTTAAGGCAAGAAGATAGGAATCTATTCCCAAACCAGAGATTAACCCTATTACTACATCTGAGATTAAGGACTTTTTTCTAAAGTCTTCTCTTTGGAAAATATTAGAGAGGTGAACCTCGATTGTTGGGATTTTCACTGCTAAAAGAGCGTCTCTTATTGCTACACTTGTATGGGTATAAGCTGCCGGATTTATTATTATAAAATCTATCTTTCCTAAAGAAGAGTTTATTTTATCTACAATTTCTCCTTCAGAGTTTGATTGAAAGACCTCTAAGGATAGATTTAATTTCTTGGCTTCTTTTTTTAAGAGGTTGTTAAGTTGGGTAAAAGTAGTTTTTCCGTATATAGAAATCTCTCTTTTTCCTAAGAGATTTAAATTAGGCCCATGGATAACCAATACTTTTTTTCTTTTATTTTTTTTCCTCATCCTCTGGTTTTTTAGCTTCTTCTACCAACATTATAGGTATCCCGTCTTTTATTGGATATCTTAGCCCACATCTTGTACAGACTATTTCCTCTCCTTCTAAAGTAACATCAGCTTTACAAGCTGGGCAAGCTAAGATTTTCAATAGTTCCTCATCAATCATAAGCCCTCCTCACAATCCTTTATTTTTTAAGTTTTGAACCTCTACATAATTCATCCTTAAATGGAACAGAGAATCTTCTAAAAAATTTTCCTCCTCAGCTGTTAAATTTCCTTTAGTTTTTTCTTTAAGTATCCCTAAAGTATCTATCAAGAACCGAGCTTGCTGGAGGTTTTCTTCTTTTTTTCCAGTAATAGGGCTTTCCAGCTTTCCCATAGCTATCATAGCTTGCATACTTAAAGAGGATACTAAGATAGTGAAACTTGGCTGATGAAAAGTTTCTTCTCTTTCTTTGGTTTCTTCTTTTTCTTTTTCAATCTGTCTTTTCCAGTCCTCATCTACCTTCTTTTTTACTTCTTCGTTCATAGTCCTTTAGTTAATTAGTTAAATGTTAAACCCGCGTATCCTACCACTGAGGAGTAATCTCTACTGGCCTCAGCACTGGTAGAATACTTTACTAAGCGAGATTCTCTCGCTCCCCACAATTTTAGAATCTCAAGCAATATCCCCACTGGAGCGACTCCGCACATAGAGACATCCTTTTCTTCTATTCTTCTTAAAAATTCTTCTGTATCCAAATTTAAAATCGCTTCTATCACAAACTTATCTTTTTTGGAAGCCTCTTCGTAAGGCTCATAATGGGTCATATCTGAAGAAGCCACAATTAAGCTTTCCTCTAAGAGACTTTTTTCTTTCAAGACTTTATGTATAATTTCAGCTACTCTCTTATATACAGAGTAAGTAGCTAAACTACAAATTATAGGGACAATTTGGAATTCTTTAAAGAAGTATTTTAGAATAGGAAGTTCTACTTCAACAGAATGCTCATAGAGATGAGCTTGAGTATCCAATTCTAACAGGTTTTGATTAGTTATCTCAGAGGTTATCTCAGAGTTGACTATAATTTTCCCCAAGGGAGTCTCCCATTCCCCTTTAGGGTAGACGCTAAAGGGCTTACCTTTTCCCGTATGATTAGGTCCAATTATTATTAGATTTTTTCTGGGGATAGTCTTAGCTACAGTCTCTACAGCTACTCCTCCTGAATATATATATCCAGCATGGGGAAGGACTATACCCTTAGCTTCTTGGGGAAAAGTCTCTTTAGGGATATTTTTCTTAATAAATTCTTCTATCTGGGCAGCTGTTTTAGGATAAAAACTTCCAGCTACTATTGCTTTTCTCATAGTATTTCACTATAACATCCAAACCCAGTTATGTCAATTGCTTTTGAATTGTATAGATAGATTAAAAGTAAGAGTTCTAAATCTTTTTAATTCCTCAGGGAATTTTGGAAAAGGAGCAGATTTTTCTATAGAGGATTTAGCTAACTCTTTTAGAGTTCGCGGAGCATTTGAGTTTTTCTCATCTAAATAGAGACTTATAAGATTTCCTGAGTTATTAATAGTAAAGTTTATAAAAACCTTTCCTGAAGAATTTATGGTAAAATTTTTATAAGCAGTTTCTTTTATTTTTTCTCTTATTTTTTCATAGTAGTCCATATAGGGAGGATAGGAATCTAAGTCTTGTTTGGTTTTAGTTAAAACTAACTCTTTAGGGTTTAAGATAGTGGTTTGAAGTTTAATTTTTTTAAGGCTAACACTTTCTATTTTTCTAATTTGAGAAAGGCTCTTTTTTAATTCTAAGTAAGGAGGAGGAGTCTCTGAAAAAAATTTTTGCGGGAGGTTAATTTTTTCTTTTTTAATTTCTATAAATTCTGTTTTAGGAGGAGTTAGCTTTGTTTTTTTGAAAGAAGGAGAATAAAAATTAGGAATACCGGTTAAAATAATTAGGTGTATCCCTATTGAGATAACCAAAGCCCAATTAAAATAATTTCTCATTTCCTGACCATTATACCATAAATTAGAAAAGACTAATACTCAATTCCTTTCCGATAACTGATTCCTCTATCATAGGGATGTTTTATTTTCTTTATATAACTTACAAGGTCCGCCTCCTTTATAATTTTCTTAGTAGCGCCTCTCCCAGTTAAGACTAATTCTATAGTTTTAGGCTTATTTTTCATAAGCTCTAATATTTCCTTTTCTTTAAGATAACCTTCTCTTAGGGAAATGAGGATTTCATCCAGGACAATAATTTGATATTTACCTTCCTTAAAGAGTTTTTTTATAAACTCTAAGCCTTTGATGCAGGCTTTACGAAGACTCTCTTTTCTTACATTTTTGGAAAAGTAAGGATGTTTCTTAGCAAAATGAAAGACATCTATCCCAATTTTTCTTAGAATAGAAAATTCTCCGTATTTATATTTCTGAGGTTCTTTATGAAAAGATGCCCAGGCTATTTTTAACCTGTGTCCCCTTGCTCTTATAACTAAACCTAAGGCAGAGGTGGTTTTGCCTTTTCCTTCGCCAGTATAGATTTCAATTAGGCCTTTCATTTTTTCTCCTTTCTTTATGGGGAACTAAAAAGATGTAAGGTTTAGAAGTTAGAGGATTTTTGTTAACTATTACCCAAGTTTTGTAAACTTCTTCGATAATTTTATAATCTAAGACCTCATAGGGGCTACCTACTTTATAGAGTCTTCCTTGATTAAATAGAGCTAAGCGCTGACAATATTCTGAGGCTAAATTAAGATTATGAAGAACCATTATTATAGTCAATTCTAAATCTTGGTTTAGTTTTGCTAAGAGCTCTAAAATTTCTATCTGGTGGGCTATATCTAAATGAGTTATAGGTTCATCCAGGATTAAGAGCTTAGGTTTTTGAGCCAAAGCCTGAGCAATAAAGACAAGTTGTCTCTCTCCACTGCTGAGTTCCGAAAGGAACCTATTCCTAAATTTTACAGTTTGAGTTAATCTTAAAGATTCTTCAAGAATAGCCAGGTCTTTCTCAGATTCTAATAATTGAAATTTTTGATAATGGGGTATTCTTCCTAAAAGGACAAATTCTTCCACCTTCATGAATCTAAACTCTATATTTGGAGATACCACTGCTACTTTTTGAAAGAAACTCCTCAAATCTATTTTCCAAATATCTTCTCCTTCCAAGAAAATTTTACCATCTGAAGGCTTAATTATTCTGCTGATAGCCCTGATAAGAGTAGTTTTTCCGGCTCCATTGGGCCCAATTATTCCTAAAATTTCTCCCTTTTTTATTTCTAAGTTAATATCTTGAAGAACAAATCTGGAGTTATAGCCGCAGTTTAGATTTTTTATCTTAAGCATAGTAAATTTTTCTTTGAGTTAGAAGATAGATAAATAGTCCACCCCCTATTATTCCGGTAACTACGCCTACAGGTAACTCTAAAGGTAAAATAATTATCCGGGCTAAAGTATCTGAAAGAATTAAAAATATTCCTCCGTAAAGAAAAGAAGTTATAAGAAGTAAGCGATTGTCCGAACCTAAGAATATCCTTACAAAGTGAGGAACTACCAACCCTACAAATCCTATTATTCCACAGGTTGAGACGCTTATCCCAGTAAGGAGAGAAGCTAAGATAAGAAGAATTTTTTTAGTTCTTTCTACATTCACTCCCAACTGGAGAGCTTTCTCTTCTCCTAAAGAGAGAGCATTTAATTGTAAGGAGAAAAAGTAGGAAATTCCTAGACCCAGGAGAGACAAGACAAAAACTAATTTAATTAATCTCCAGTCTTCCAACGCTAAAGAACCCATTATCCAAAAGATTATCCCCTCTAGATTTTCTAATTTTGTAGTAGCCATTATTAACATAATGAAAGAAGAGGAAATAAAACTTATCATTACTCCTATTAAAAGGAGATTGGAAAGATTTATAATTCTTTTCTTAAGAGTTAAAGAGTAAAGTATTAAAATTACTATACTTGCTCCTAAAAATCCCCAAAGAGGAAGGAAAAGGCTTTCTAAGAAATAATTGAGCCTTAAGAGATAAGCAAGGCAGATTCCTAAGCCTGCTCCTCCAGATATCCCCAAAGTGTAAGGCTCGACCAAAGGATTACGAAATAGTCCCTGCAAAATTAAGCCAGCTAAACTTAAACTTCCTCCTATTGCTAAGCCCAAAATAATTCGAGGAAGCCTAATGTTGAAAATTATACTAGATTGAAGAGTTTCTTTTCTTTGAAAGATGGATTCTAATATTTTTTTAAAGGTTATATTAACTGGTCCTAATCTTAGAGAAAGGAAAACTGTTAGTAAGAGAATAATCAGAAGAAATCCACTCCAAAAAAGCAATTTTTTAAAGTTCATTTTAGGTGAGGGTGAAGAATTTTAATTATTTTTTCTAGAATTTTGACGAAACCAAGAGGAGTAGGGCTAGTGATGTCGTCATCTTTGATAATGTAGATTTGTTTGTTTCTTACCGCTTCTAAAGAGGGAAAATCCATCCATCTATTTTTCTCTTCCTGGATGTTTAGTCCCATTCCTGTAATAATTATGACTTCGGGATTTTTTTGTAAGATTTTTTCTCGGGAAGCAATCCCTGAGGAGAAGTCTTTAGCAATATTTATTCCTCCAGCATATTCGATGTAATCATTGAGGAAGGAGTCTTGGTTAGCGATAAAGAGAGGTTCCCCCCCTATTTGGATAAGTACTCTCTTTTTTTCCAGATTTTTAATCTTTTCTGTGAGAGAGTTTACTTTTTTTCGAACTTCTTTTAAGATTTTCTTGGCTTTTCTTTTTTTACCTAAGAGCTCAGCAATTTTTAAAAAATTTTCGCAAAGTTCCTCCAAGTTCTTAGGTTCAGAAACTACTGCTACCTTTAAGCCTAACTTTTCTAATTTTTTCCTCTCTTGAGGTTTCAATAAAGTAGTAGCCAGCACAAGATCTGGTTTAAGAGAGTATATCTTCTCTATATTTACATCTATAAGGGTGCCTACCTTCTCTACATTATTCTTATTCTGAGTTGACCTAGGACAGTATATAGTGTTAGCTATTAATCTGTCTTTTTCTCCTAAGAGGTATACGGCCTTCGTTATAGCTGGGCCAAGGGAAATTATTCTCTGAGGGGTATCTTCAGGGTAAATTGAGGCAGAAATTATAAAGATTAAGAGAAAAAATATCTTTCTCATATTTTTAATTTACCATATTCTTAATAAGAGTAAAGTTAAAAGCAGTCAATATAATAATTTCCATTTTTTAAAATCTTTTTCCCCAGTTTAAATTTTAAAGGCTGTTTAAATAGAGGCCCATCATAGACTAAGGTATGGAATTCTCCTCTTTCTCCACAGGGGTCTACATTTTTAATTTCAGCTAAGAATACCTTATCAAAATCTTTACCCACGAACTTTGTAAGTCTCTTATAAGAAGAGTTTACCGAAATAATTTTTGCCTTAAATCCTAAACGAATAAATCCCTGAGCTAAATTTTTTGTATCTTTTCTCCAGAGAGGAAACAGGGCTTTTATCCCTATTTTGGAGAGATTTTCTTCTCTGTATCTTTTTACATCTTCTAAAAAGATATCTCCGAAAGCTATAGAATCTATACCTCGTTTAATAAGATAGGATTTTAAATTTTTAAGCATAATCCTTTGGTATTCTTTGTTACTTACTCTTTTGGGGAGATAGGCTATTTTTAAAGG
>CAZSAI010000052.1:0-7908 GCA_964604895.1 uncultured Planctomycetia bacterium | reverse complement strand
GTTTTAGCCTGTTTTACCAGATAGATGGGCCTCAAAGGGTTTCATTTTAAGTTAATAGGATCTCTTCTTAGAATTATATAAACCTCTCTGAATAAAAATTTCACCTTCCAGACTACAAATCCAAACTTCGAATTCAAACTTTTTAAAAAATGGGGTTAGGATTTATTTTTTGGATGAAGTTATTACCTCATCTACTATCCCGTACTCCTTTGCTTCCTGAGCAGACATAAAATAATCTCTATCTGTATCTTCTCTTATCCTCTCAATAGGTCTTCCAGTATGGAAAGAGAGAATCTCATTTACCTTCTCCCTTAATCTTAAAATCTCCTTAGTCTGAATAGATATATCTTCAGCAGTACCTTGAACCCCTCCCCAAGGCTGATGAATAAGTATTCGAGAATTGGGAAGGGCAAAACGTTTACCCTTTTTCCCAGCGGCTAAAAGTAAAGCCCCAAGACTGGCAGCTTGACCCACACAGTAAGTAGCTACATCGGGTTTTACAAATTGCATTGTATCGTATATAGCTAATCCAGCAGTTATTGAACCTCCTGGGGTATTAATATAAACATTAATATCTTTACTCACATCCTCCATCTGCAAAAATAACATCTGAGCAATTACTACATTAGCTACACTATCATCTACAGGGGTGCCAATAAAGATTATCCTATCTTTAAGAAGCCGAGAATAAATATCATAAGCTCTCTCAGCTCTTTGAGTCTGCTCAATAACTATAGGAACATAAGTTTGATTTCTCATACCCACCTCCCCTGGTTTTAAGCCTGAGAACTTAAGATGAAGCCCATTACTACTTCATACAAATTATCTTTATTATATTTAAGACCTTCTCTTTTGGCTATCTCTTCTAATATATAATACAACTTTATTTGCTCTTCAGCTAAAACTTGGGCTCTTTTAGAAATCTCTTGGTAATGTTTCTTCACTTCCTCTTCAGAAATACCCCTTCTTCTTAACTCTATGAGCTGAGAGGTAATTAAATCTTTCTTTTGCTCTTCTACAAGACTCTTGGGTATATCGAATTTAACCTTAGAAAGGAGAGTATCTATTATCTGCTTCTCAATCTCTCTTCTCCTCTGAAGGGCTTTATTAAGATAAATCTCTGAGTGGAAAGCTTCTCTAAGCTCTACCTTATCTTGATAACCTAACCATTTTGCTAGAAAATCATCGGTTATCTTCTCTTTATCTTTGGCTAAAGACCCGCTTATCTTTTCTTTGGTCTCTCTTACAAACCTTTCCCATTCTTCCTCTTCCACTTTTATTGGATTATACTCTATTTTGATATTCTTATACAGGGATTCTTCTACTTTAACCTGGGGTCTTATCTCTACTTCAGCAACAAAAGAGAGCTTCCCATCTTTATAGAGAACATCTTTAACTGTTGGCAGAGTTACAACTTCTAAATTCTCTTGTTTAACAGCCTGATTATAATAGAAAGGTATCGCTTCCTTTAATATCTCTTCTCTCATCAAATCCGGGTACTTCTTCTCTACTAACTCCAAAGGAGCCTTACCCTTTCGAAATCCAGGAATAGTAACCTCTTTATTTATTTTGACCAATACCTTCTCTCTAATACTACTCAGAGTATTTTTATCTACCTCTATCTTTATATCTCGCCTCATTTTATCTTTCTTTATTATCTCTAACTTCATCTCAATCTACATCTTAAATTTTTCTCCTAAATATATCTTTCTAGCCTGAGGGTCTTCTATCAATTGCTGAGAATTTCCAGAAAGTAAAATCCTTCCCTCAGCTATAAGATAGGCCCTATCAGTAATGGAAAGCATTTCTCTTACATTATGATCAGTAAGAAGTACTCCTATTCCTTTAGACTTCAAATCTCTAATAATCTCTTGAGCTTCACTTACCACTATAGGGTCTATCCCTGAAAATGGCTCATCTAAGAGAATAAAAGAAGGATTCTTTACTAAAGCTCGGGTTATCTCTAACCTTCTCTTCTCTCCTCCCGAGAGAGTATAAGCTTTATTTTTACGGAGATGGGCTATCTTAAATTCTCTTAATAAGAGTTCTAGTCTTTCTCTTCTCTCTCCCCAACTAAGAGGCATAGTCTCTAAAATAGCCATAATATTTTCCTCTACAGTAAGTCTGCTAAATACCGAAGGCTCCTGCGGAAGGTAGCCTATCCCAAAGTTTGCTCTCACATGAATAGGAAGGTTTGTGATATCCTGATTATCAAAAAGAACCTTACCCTCATCAGGAGGGATAATCCCTACAATCATATAGAAAGTAGTGGTTTTGCCTGCTCCATTAGGACCCAGAAGACCAACTATCTCTCCTCTTCTCACATAGAAACTTACATTATCTACCACTCTCCGACTATTATAAGATTTTACAAGATTCTTAATCTCTAAGAGACGCATACTAGTTTCCTCTCAAATTCTTCTCCCTTTCAGGAAAAATCACTAAACGAGGACTCCCCTTTAGAATAAGTTTCTTATTCACTGCATCATAAATAGCCTCCTCAGAGTAAGAAGTATCTTTCCCTCTTAAAATCCTCACATTCCCTTTAGCCACTATCTTTTTTAAAGTTTGAGAATTCACATCAAAATACATAGTAGCTTTATCAGAAAAAAGCTGATAGTCTTTTTGATTTACTTCTACCTCTTTATAGAAAGTAGCAATTCCTTCAGCATAATCTATCTCTAGGGGTCCTTTGCAATTAATCATTATAAAACTTCCCTCTTTCTGAGGAATTTTAACCTCTACAGCCTCCTCAATCTTTACTTCTTTCAAAGAAGGTTCTGCTTCTAAACCTTTTCCTTGAATCTGGATATCGTTATCCTTACTAATCTTTACTTCCTTATCAGTAAAAACTCTCTCTTTAGCTTGGTCCCATTTTATAGCTTCAGTCTGAAGACTTAGGCCTTTCTCAGTCTTAATTTCTACATCTTCTTGCATCTCTAAAACTTTTACAGCTTTGTTAAATAGAGCTTTCTTAGCTCTAAAGTAAATCTCTTCATCTTTACCTCTGGTGCTACCTTTAATATTTTCCTCTATCACTAAATCTTTTAAGTTTTCTTGAGGAAAAACTGGCTGAATAAAAAAAATACCTGCTACTAGAAAAACTACTCTTAAACCCATCTCTAAAGAGACTAATATAAACTTACTCTTTTAGTATGTCAAGAAAAACTCCTTGTATTTTACCATTAAAAAAGCTTCTTCTTTCTTAAGAATCTCTCCCTGGATAGTAATTAAGGGAGAATCAAGAGTTACTGGTCGATAAACTCTTCAAATTCTAACTCAGATAAGAGAACTTCGATATTTTCAAGCAGGTATTTATTAGAGACAGATTCACAAATCTCCTTAGCTTTTCTTAAATAACTTTGAGCTAATCTAGGACTCTCCAGCTTCTTATAAATCCAGCCCAGATAAAAATAAGAATAAGGATTAAGAGGGCTAATCTCTATAACTTTTTCAAAACTCTTAATACTTTGATTGTAGGCTCCGGATAAAAAATAAGCTAGGCCCATATTATGGTAAGAAGAAATAAAAGAAGGATTAACTCTATAAGACTTCTTATAAAACTTTATAGCCTTTAGATAATCCCCTTGAGAGAAAAAGAGATTGCCTTTCTCTAAGAAGAATAAACTATCCTCAAAGAGCTTATTAGTTATTTTATGGGGATTTCTTATCTTTTTTATTTGATACAAAAATATAGGCAAGCTCTTATCGACTTTCTCTTTAAACCTAAGTCTAATAAATATCCCTTCTTGAGTCTGGACTTGAGCTTCTTTTCTTTGAGTAACATAATCTAACTCATATATCCCAGCAAAAACTACACCTCCCCAGTAGAGACTACTTAGAAAGAAAATTACCTTAGATATCTTTAAGCTTCTGAAATAATTCATCCGCCTTTATAAATTTTATACCCTTTTTCCTAAACTCCCCAAATACGTTCGTCTTCTCTTGGAAATCTATCTCTTTTACTGCATCCTCCACCACAAAAACATTATCTACAAATTCCTTTAAACCTAAAACAGCTTTTTTTACACAAAATTCTGTAACTAAACCGTAAACATAGACCTCTTCTGGAAGAACAGCCTCAAGAAGCCCTCTCGTATTAGGATTAGAAAATACATCCAAAATATTCTTCTCTAAAATAACCTGAGAAAAGTTATCTTTAATTTTAAAAAGCTCCTCAAATTCCTCCTCCTTAAGAGCCAAGACCTTACAGGAAGGAAGTAGAGTCTGAGGAATCTTCTTATATCCCCAACTCCCTTTTATACAATGAGGAGGAAACTCTTTAAATTCAGGGTCTTTCTTTTTATGAGTATCTTGAGAAGAGATTATAAGAATACCTTTTTTGTAAGCAAATTTAGTAAGCTTAGCCCAGAGGCTTCTTAATTTTTCTGCTCCTTTAACATACAAGGCTCCTTTCTTATCTACAAAATCAAATTGAGTATCTACATCAAAGAAGACCACTCTTTTCTGATACGACCTCTTTCTAATTAATAACTGGGTAGAAGAAGTTATTTTTTTAAGTTTATTACTTATTACAATCGAATACTTAGAAGGGACCTCTAAAGCCGGGGGCTTCTCTATCTCTTTAAGAAAAGAAGAAAGACCTTCTATCTTCTTCTTCAGCTTTTTGCGCTGAGTAATTAAATCTTCTTCAGAATCTAAAATTCTTCCTTCTTGCATCACTTTCTTAAGAAGAGCTTTTCCTAAATTTTCTCCACTTAAGCCTACAATGTCTTGCTTCATAATCCCCCGAGAAGTAAATTTTCTAAAAATTTGTTTTTTTAGAGGATAAGTCAGTTTATCCGAAGATAATTTCATAACTGGAAGAAACTCCCCAGAGGGTTTACTAATTTCTACCAATTTATAAATCACATCAGAAAAAGGGAGGTCTGAAGATGTTCCCATATTTGTCCCCACGCCAAAAGCATCAATAGGGGCTTTCTTCTCTATAAGTTCCTTTATTTTATATTCATCTAAATTTCCACTGGCAAAGATAAGCACATCAATCAAAGAAGCTTTATCTAAATAAGCTCTCACGTACTTTGAAAGCTCTAATAAATCTCCACTGTCTATCCTTACGCCTAGGGTTCCTCCTCTAGCCTTTTTCAGACAAGAAGAAATTCTTACTACATTCTCTAAAGCTGATTTTACATCATAAGTATCTATAAGAAAAATTGACTTTTCAGGAAAAGTTCTAGAAAAAGCATAAAAACTGTCAAATTCTGAAGAAAAGCTCATCACATAGGAATGCGCCATAGTGCCCACTACAGGGATACCATAAAGAAAACCTGCTAAAACATTAGAGGTACCTTCTACACCGGCCACAAAGGAAGCCAAAGCACAAGCTAAAGAGGCATCCTCTCCTTGGGTTCTTCTTAAAGAGAAATCATAGACTCTCCTCCCTTTAGCAGATAATACTACCCTTTGAGCTTTGGTAGCTAAGGTAGTATAGAGATTTATAATATTTAGGAGGGCGCTCTCTACAATCTGGGCCTCAATCAAGTTGGCAGTAACTCTTAAAACAGGCTCACCTCCAAAAACAATTTCTGGCTCATCAATCGCCCAGACCTGGCCTTTAAACCTAAAATTCTTAAGATACCTTAGAAACTCCTTATCAAATAATTTAAGAGTCTCTAAATACTCTAACTCTTGAGAGCTAAATCTTAAATTAGCAAGATATTCCAAAGCTTTTCTAACCCCGTAAGCCACATAGAAAGGTCTTTTTTGAGAACGAATAAACAACTCAAAACTGGCTTGAGTTTCTCTTTTATACTTAAAATATACCTGAGCCATTGCCAACTCATACAAATCTATCCATAGACCTGAATTTAATCTCGAAGGTTTACTCTCCATAAAGCTTCTCCACTACCAATTTAGTTATGTAGTTTGTCCTTCCTATCTCCTTGCCTTTTTTTAGAAAAATATAAGTGGGGATACCTACAATTCTATATTTATAAGCTAGAAGACCTTTTTTATCTAAGATTACAGGAGATTTTATCTTCAACCTTTCTTTAAATCTTCTAACTTTTTCCTTTGATTCTCCTAAATTAACAAAAAAACTCTTAACTCCTTCGGTAGTAAGTTGATACTGAAGGTCTCTAAAAGTCTCAATTTGTATCCTACAGTAAGGACACCACGTTGTCCAGAAGAATAAGATTGCTTTCTCTATTGAATTTATCTGCTGAGAACTAATAGTGGCTTTAGAAAGAGTAAAAAATTCCTCTGTAGCCCCAACAGTTATAGTTAGAATAAGAAAAGAAATAAAAAATAGTTTTATCTTCATAACAGATAAAATCCTTTAACCAAAAAATAAAGTGCCCCTCCTATAAGGAGAATTCCTAAAATCTTCTTTATTCCTAAAGAAACTTTTGGATTATTCCTGAAAAAGTCTAATAAACCTTTTCCAAAAAGAGCCACTATTATAAAAATAGTCCCTATCCCTAAAGAAAAAATAAATAAAAGAAATCCTCCTAAAAAAATGTCTTTATTAAAGACCATAAGAAATAAAATTGCTCCAAACACCGGAAAAGTACAACTCCCGCTAATTAAACCACTCACTCCTCCTAAGAGGAAAACCCCAAAAATTCCTAACTTTTTATAATTAAATTTTAAAGAAAAATTTATGGAAAAAGAAGGAAATATATCTAAAAGAATAAGACCCATAAAGAGAAAAAGAGTTGCTCCCACAAACCTAACCCAGACAAACTTACTAATGTCACCAAAGATACTACCAGTTAAAGAAGAAAGAACCCCTAGGCTTGTATAGACCGAAGCAAGTCCTAACACATAGATTAGGCTTAAAGAGAAAGCTTTCTTAAAGGTTGTATCTTTCTCTATCCCAATTACCCCTAAAATTACCGGGATTAAGGGATAAAAACAAGGAGTAAGACTTAAAAATACACCAGAAATAAAGACTAAAGGAAGGCTCAGTAGAGGACTACTTTTGACCAGATTTTCTACAAAATAAAAAAAATTCTCCATAAAATATTATTTTGTCTCTTCTCTCAACCAAGAGGCATATTTATCATTAATATCTACCAAAGGCAAAGCTATCACCTCAGGTACATCGTAAGGATGTAAAGACTCTACTATCTTCTTTAATTTAGAAAATAAGGATTTTTTTGTTTTTATAATCAGAAGACACTCCTTAGCTTTATCTATCTTTTCCTTCCACCAAAAGAAAGAATCTAATCTCCCTAAAATATTTATACATCCAGCCACTCTCTTGGAAAGAAGCTCTTTGGCAATCTTCCTACCAGTCTTCATACTTGGAACAGTAACAAATACTACTATGAACATAGTTTCTCTACCCTTTAGCTTTTAGAAGTTGGGCAAACCTCCTAGCAAATCGAAGGCAATTATTCTCTGCTCTCTTATCTACCTTGCCCACAGCTACAGGTCCATAATGATCACCTTTAGGGTCTCCCTGAATAACCATCCCGTGGATAAGCATAGCTTCCAATATAGAAAGCAAGGTAGTCTCATTTCCTCCTCCAATATTTGCTGAAGAAGTAAAAGCTCCTCCTATCTTCCCATCTAACCTTCCATGGAAAGCTACACTTTCATCTAAAAGTTTCTTTACCTGATAGGCTAAACTTCCATAATAAGTAGGTGAACCAATAATAATACCGTCAAATTCTAATAATTCTTTAGGGCTAACCTTATCTACCGAAGAAATTCTAACTTCTAATCCCTCCTCTTTAAGAGCAGAGGCAATGATTTTAGCCATCTCTTTGGTAGCACCTGATTTAGAGTAATAAGCTACCAGAACTTTCATCTAAACCTCCTTTTAAATCCTTTCCTTAAAGCCTAATTCTAATATTTACAAAAGAAAACCTTCTCTCTTGAAAACTAAATTTATTAATTTTACTACCAAAATGATACCTTTTCAAATATAAAAACTTAAGC
>CAZSAI010000051.1:0-7910 GCA_964604895.1 uncultured Planctomycetia bacterium | reverse complement strand
TAAAGCTTCATCTAAAGCGGAATCATCTCTTAAGTCTTTCTGAATAAATCTTATCCTATCTAAGTTATGAGAAATATTTTCTATTTTACCTGTCTCTAGATTATCTAAGACTACTACCTCTGCTCCTAAACTAAGGAGTCTATCTACTATATGAGAGCCAATAAAACCCGCTCCTCCAGTAACTAAAACTTTCTTTCCTTTTAATTTTTCCTTCATTAAGTTAGAGTTTTATTATGTTAGGGTAGTCTTTCTTATAAACATTACGGGTATCAAAAATAAGTTTACCATTTCTTCTTATAAACTCATAATTAATATTAGAATGATTAGTAACTAAAATTATAGAATCATATCGGCTTAAGCCAGTTTTAGTTAAAGAAACCCTCTTGAGGTCAATTTTGCCGATTTTTAAATAAGGGATAAAGGGATCAAAATAATCCACTCTTGCTCCTCTCTTGAGTAGCCCCTCGATAATCTCCAAAGCAGGGGATTCCCTTAGGTCTTTTACATCTCTCTTATAGGTAACCCCTAATACTAAAACCCTTGCCTCTTTTAATGACTTCTTCATTCTTCTTAGTAATTTCTCTATCCTTTTAATTATATATCTTGGCATAAACCGATTTATGTAAGAAGCTAAATCAATCATCTTGGTTTTAAAACCTATCTTTTTAGCCTTCCAGGAAAGATAAAGAGGATCTTGGGGAATACAGTGGCCCCCCACTCCTGGTCCAGGATAAAAAGCCATAAAACCAAAGGGTTTAGTCTTAGCTGCCTCCACTACTTCCCAAATACTTATACCCAGCCTATCACAGAACATAGCAAATTCGTTGACTAGAGCAATATTCACCAACCGAAAAGTATTCTCCAAAAGTTTTGCGCATTCAGCTACCTCGGGTGTAGAGACAGCATATACTTTTTTTATAATTTGAGAATATAAAAGCCCCGCTAACTTTGTTGATTCCTTATTTACTCCTCCTACAATCTTAGGAATTTTCTCCAATTTAAATTTTTTATCTGCAGGATTTACTCTCTCAGGAGAAAAACACAAAAAGAAGTCTTTCTCAGTAAGTCTTGATTTTTTAAGAATAGGTAAGACTACATCTCTTGTGGTGGTGGGGTAAGAGGTGCTCTCCAAAATAATCAGCTGTCCTTTTCTTAAATATTCTCTTATTGTTCTGGCTGCTTGAATTACATAAGAGATATCAGGAATTTTAACTTTTCTCAAAGGGGTGGGGACACAAATTATTATTATATCTGAATCCTTTAATATAGATTTATCTAGAGTAGGATAAAACTTCTTATTCTTAATTAAAGACAAAACCTCCTGGGGATGAACATCTACTATATACTGCTCAGCCTTCTTAAGCTTTCTGATACGGGAAGGATTCTTATCTAAACCCCAAACAAAATAGCCCTTTTTAGAGAAAGCTAAAGCCAAGGGAAGACCTACATAACCTAAGCCTATAACTGTTATTTTAGCCTTATGAGATTTTATCTTCTCTCTAAGAAGTCTAAAAGCCTGCATTAAGAGAAAAAAACTAATTCTTCTCTACCGATATGTTTCCCAAATCTACCTTACCTTTTGATCTTAAAGATTGGAACTGATCTTCTAGGGACCATACCTTAGAAGTTATGTCTCTTAACTTAGAAGAAATATCTTTAGTGGTTCTTTCCTGAGTAGCAATTCTCTCATTAAAATTAGTCAACCTCTCATCAAAAATATCTACCTGCTCCTTTAAACTATCTTCTAAAGAACCCAAATTCAACTCTAAATCTTTAATCTGAGCTTTAGTAGAATCTAAAACCCGCTGAGTATAACTCTGAGCACTATCTAAGGCTTTAAGTCTTTGCTGAAGAGTCTCTATTTTTTTGGCCTGCTCTAAGAAAAGATAATACCCATAACCTACCACTCCTAAGAAAAGTAGAAAGAATAAAGTAATAAACACTACTCCCCATCTAATCTTCTTCATAACCTACCACCTCCCCTTTTTCTAAAATTTCAACTTCCCCATTAAAAAACAAAATACAAGTCTCAGAATGGTGGTTAAGAATTCAAAACTTTTAATTTTACATTATGATTTTAATTTTGGAGTCTCATCTTCCTATTCCTATATACTTAAAGCCTAATTCCTCAAGGGCTTCTTTATCTAAAAAGTCTCTTCCATCAGCTATAAAAGGATATCTCATTAAAGCCTTTATCTTTTTAAAATTAAGCCTTCTAAATTCCTCCCACTCGGTCAAAATACAAAGACAGTCGCAACCCTTCACTGCGCAATAAGGGTCTTTAAAAAACTTTACTCTCCTACCCAGCGAAGAAAAAACCCTCTTTGCCTCCCGCATTGCCTGAGGGTCATAAAGAGAAAGCCTTGCCCCTTCTTTAACTAAGGACTCAACGATATATAGAGAAGGTGAAAATCTCATATCATCCGTATTAGGTTTAAAAGAAAGTCCAAATATAGCAAGATTTTTTTCCTTCAAGACCCACACCTGCTCTTTTATCTTCTCCACAAAGTAAACTCTCTGCTCCTCATTTATCCTTTTAACTTCATCAAGTAAACTAAACTTATACCCTAACCTTTTAGAGATATAAATAAAAGCATCTATATCCTTAGGAAGACAGAAACCTCCAAAACCAATACCTGGCCTTAAAAATTCTCTCCCTATTCGGGGATCAAGCCCTACAGCTTCAGCTACTTTCTCTACATCCGCTTTAGCTTTATCGCATATCCTGGAGATAGCATTAATAAACGAAATCTTTGTAGCTAAGAAAGAATTAGAAGTATGTTTTATAAGCTCAGCAGTATTTATATCAGTTACTACTAAGGGAGCTTCTATCTTTTGATAGAGATTTCTTAATATTTTTTCGGCTCTATCTGATTCTACTCCTAAAACAATTCTAGAAGGGTTAAAAAAATCATATACAGCACTTCCCTCTCTTAAAAATTCAGGGTTAGAAGCTACATCAAAGTCTATATTTTTTCTTCGGTACCGAGAAATCGTCTCTTTTACCTTCTGGCCGGTATGCACAGGAACAGTGGATTTCTCTATAATTAACTTATAAGAATTCAAATTCTGAGCAATGACTCTACAGACTCTTTCTATAGAAGTCAAATCTACGGAACCATCCTCCTTAGGAGGAGTCCCCACAGCAATAAAAATTATCTCTGCTTTTCTTATCCCTTCAGCTAAGTTACAAGAAAAATGTAATCTGGCTTTCTTTACTCCCTCTTTAACTAACTCCTCTAGTCCGGGCTCAAAGAAAGGAAGGCAAAGTTTTTTGAGTAAAGCTATTTTTCTGGAGTCATTGTCTACACAGAAAACTCTGTGTTTAAGTTTAGCAAAACAGGCAGAGACTACCAACCCTACATGTCCTGCTCCTATAACACAAATATTAAAAATTTTCTTCTCTTCTAAGTTTCGAGGCCTCATAAAGCTGGCTTACTCTTTAGGGCCATGATAGGTTTGTTGAAAACTTATCCCTATTTTAGGGAAGGCTTTTATCCTAAAAATAACCCAGAAAGTTACTGCTCTGTCTCTATCTATGTCTACACCAAAATCAGCAAACCAACAATGAAGGTCTCTTCTTAAATAATACTGCTGTTCCTCCCATTCGCCAGTTTTTGCCTCATAGCGACTGTAACTAAAAAATTGCCACTTAGGGGAAATCTTATAATTAAAAGAACAAGTAATTTGAGAAGATTCTCCTCGTACATACCTATGACCCAAGCTTAGCCTAGAGAGAAAGCTCTTAAAAACAATATCAGAATCCATCTCTTCAATCTGAGAATGGTCCAGATTATACTTAAATTCCTGCTCAAGATAAAAACCATCAAAAGGTCTAAATTCTAAATCATAGTTAAGCTCATAAAAGTGGCTTCCTCTTGCTTCTTCATTAAAAACATAATCTATAGAAGGAGCAAAATAGAGCAAATCCCAAACTTTCTCAGCATTCTTTGCCTGAAACTTATTTTCTAAAGTAAAGGATATCTTATTTTCTCTCTCAATTCTATCTATACTATCAAAATCCATAAGAACCTCACTTGAGACTGTAGGTCTGTGAATATAAGTGTAATTTATAATTGGAGTTATAATATGCCGAACTTTTTCAGCTCTTATCCCTAAAAAATTTAAAGGTTCTTTAAACTGTTTATAAAAGTTAGTAGAGAGTTCAACCCCTCCATAAAAAACTGTCCGAAAAATATTCTCCTTTCCAAATCTGTTCTTAGAATAGTAAGTCTCTCTTGCCCCTACATAGGGAGCAAATTTAAGCCAAGCTAATTTATCCTGATAAGTTAGTCTATTGTAAAAATCAGCTCTTATTGCATCGGAGTCTTCATCAGAAGGAGAAGCTTCTTTATAGGTAAGACTAGCTAAAGAGTAATCAGACTCAAAGTATAGCTTAGTATTTCCCAGAGGCTTGCGAAATATATCAAGCCTAAGTCGAGGAAGATACTCAGTTTGAGAGTAAAAACGGTTCACTCTCTTCTGAGTAAGCAAAGATAAAGACCCTCCTCCTAAAGAATAATTGAAAAGCAGATAAGAAAGTGGCTTTGTATCTCTCTCATACTCTCTATAAAAATAGTCTTTCATAAAGTCTATGTCGGAGAATTTATGAAACTCTAAAATAGCACTTAGGTTAGGGTTCAGGTGCCAACTATGCCTTAACTGGGCTTTGTAGCGGTCAGAACCTGTAGGCTGACCATCAAATGAGGTTTTATCTCTATCATCTATATAATAAAGTCTCAGTACTCCTTCCCCAAAATTCTTGGTAGTATACTTATGAGTTATTCCTCTACCAAAACCTTTGTTTTGATAATAATCTAGGTGGAGTCTTCCCTTAAAAGCCTCATTAAAATAGTAACGCCAAGCAGATAACATATAGAATCCCATATCTTTATCCTTACCGGGAATAAGAGTAACTCGGGGCAGTTTATCCTTAGCTGGTTGAAGATAATAAGGGATATAAAATACAGGGATTTTACCTATCTTCATAACCACATTCTTAGCTACCACCTTCCTTCCTGGATAAAACAAAATCCTCTTAGCACAGAGTCGATAATGAGGCTGAGGAAGGTCACAAGTAGTAACATAACCTCTATTTAGATGATACTCTTCATCAGATACCTTCTCAACTGAAGCCCCATAAGCATAAAAAGGCTCTTTAGAAAATTTAAAATTAGTAATCTGGGCAGTCTTCTCTTTAAAATTATAGACTATGCTATCTCCATAGATTGTGCCTTCCTTATATTCAATCCGGACATTACCTTTTAACTTCCCTATATTAGTATTAACATCTACCTCGGCCTTATCACAGAAAGCCTTTATCTGTTTGTAAACTATTCTTACCTTACCTTCTGCTTGAATAGTGCCTTTTTCAGGATTATAACTCACAGCTTGAGCATCTACCACTACTGGCAATTGGGAAGAATTCTGAGAGTATAAGGGAAAAAGAAAAAATAAAAATAGAAAGAAGACTAAAAACCTCATTTACCTAAAGCATCTTTCAACTTCTTCCAGTCAGAAAGAAACCGCTCAATCCCAATATCAGTCAAAGGATGTTTAAGAAGCTGAATTATCACTTTAAAAGGACAAGTAGCAATATCAGCTCCGATTCGGGCAGCCTCTAAGACATGAATAGGATGCCTAATTGAAGCCACAATTATCTGGGTCTTTATTTTATAGTTATCGTAAATAAGTCTTATATCTGAGACAAGGCCCATTCCCTCAGTTGAGATATCATCTAATCTTCCTACAAAAGGAGAAACAAAAGTTGCCCCAGCTTTAGCCACAAGGAGAGCCTGAAGGGGCGAAAAGCACAAAGTCAGATTCGTTCTTATACCTCTTTGGGAAAGAATCTTCGTAGTTTTAAGACCCTCTAAAGTAGTAGGGACTTTTATAACGATATTCTCAGAAATCTTGGCTAACTCTTCTGCCTCCTTAACCATACCTTGATAGTCCTGAGCTGTCACCTCTGCGCTTACAGGTCCTTTAACAATAGAGCAGATTTCTCTAAGCTGAGCTACAGGCTCTTTCTTCTCCCGAGCTAACAGAGTAGGGTTAGTGGTAACTCCGTCTAATACCCCTAAGGAATTGGCCTCTCTTATCTCCTCTAAATTTGCAGTATCAATAAATAGCTTCATACCCACTCCTTTTCTTGAAGTTATAATAATATATTATTTTTAAAAAAATGCAAATAAAAAACCTTAACTTTACATTTTACTTCGGAAGTTAAATGTAAGGTTAAGAAAATTTCAGTTTATCTCTATAGGGTTTTAATGCTTCCAATCTATCAAAAATATCTGGTTCAATCTCTAATAGTGGCTTTAAGACAAAGTCTCGCTCAAACATACGAGGATGAGGGACTTCTAAATTAGGCTCATCTATAACTTTATTATCATAAAGCAAGATGTCTAAATCAATAGTTCTTGGACCATTCCTAATAAGGCGGGTTCTTCCTAACTTTGCCTCAATGTCTTGTAAAAACCTAAGTAAGTCTTGGGGAGCTAGAGAAGTCTTTATCTTTACCACTGCATTCAAAAATTTCCCCTGAGGAGGCCCTCCTTGGGGTTCTGTCTCAATAATAGAGGATATCTTCTCAATTTTAATCTGAGAATTGCTCTTTAAATATTCTATTGCTTTATTTATATTCGCTTGCCTATTTCCCAAATTAGAACCTAATCCTATATAACAAATCTCCTCAATCAATCCTTCCCTTTCTACCTACTTGGTAAAATCAATCCTTGATAGAATATCCTTATCCACAGTTAAAGCAAACCTTACAAAACCTTCTCCATACTTACCAAATCCTACCCCGGGAGTTGCTACAATATTTTTCTCTTTAAGTAAATACTTACTAAACTCTATAGAAGAAGAACCCCAAGACAATTTTGTCCAAACATAAAAAGTTGCCCAAGAATATATTTTATCAAACCTTGCTTCTTTAAGAAGACCTATAAAAAAGTCTCTTCTTTCTTTTATAACACTCCTCAACCTCTTAGGAAAATACTCACATTCTCTTAAAGCAGTTATCCCAGCCTGTTGAATTGCTGAAAATATCCCGGAGTCAATGTTAGTTTTTACCTTAAGGAGCCCTGCTATTAAATCTCGGCTTCCAGAGGCCCAACCAAGTCTGAATCCAGTCATACAAAAAGTCTTAGAAAAAGAATGGAATTCAATACTTACCTCCTTTGCTCCCTTTATCTCCAAAATACTTAAAGGTTTTTCCTCAAAATAAATCTCAGAATAAGCATTATCATAGACCAAGATTATCCCATATTTCGAACAGAAATTAACGGCTTCCTCTAAAAATTCTTTAGGAGCTATGCTAGTTGTAGGATTGTTAGGATAGTTTAAATAGATAATCTTTGCTCTGTTTCTTACTCTTAAGGGAATTTTCGATAAATCAGGTAAGAAATTGTTTTTCTCTAAAAGAGCTACTCTATAAACCTTAGCTCCCGCTAAAGTCGCTGCCCCTAAATAAGCTGGATAAGCAGGATCAGGTATAATTACATAATCAGAAGCCTCAATAAAAGCTAAAGGAAAATGAACCAGACCTTCTTTTGAACCAATTAAAGGAAGCACTTCTTTATCTTCGTCTAAATTTACATTAAACCTTTTTCTCATCCAGAGCTTAATTTCTCTCCGAAGCTCATATTTACCCTTATCTAAAGCGTATTTTTGATTCTTTTTTAGTTTTGCTGAGTCATAGAGGCTCTTAACTGCTTCTTTAGGAGCTAAAATATCAGGGTCTCCTATACTTAAATCAATAAGAGCTCTTCCCTGAGACTTTAATCTTTGCTTTGTAGAATCAATCTCAGCAAATAAATAAGGAGGTAGCTTTTTAAGTCTTCTTGAAAGTTCAAATTTCATTTTTTATAATAATGTTCCTTAAGAAGAGAATTAAATTTTTCAAT
>CAZSAI010000050.1:0-8070 GCA_964604895.1 uncultured Planctomycetia bacterium | reverse complement strand
AGTGAAGTTAAGCGGTTCAAAGAACGCGGTTTTGCCGATAATGGCGGCAACTCTTTTAACTGATGAGCCTTGTACTATTGAAAATGTGCCTTATCTTTCTGATGTCTATACAATGATGAGACTCCTTGAGGTGTTGGGAAAAGAGGTAAAGTTTGAAGACCACGCCTTACTTATAAGAACAAGAAGTAATAAAAGTTTTGTGGCTCCTTACAGGTTAGTTAGAACAATGCGGGCTTCTTTCTGTGTTTTAGGGCCTCTTTTAGCCAAAAGAAAAAAAGCAAAAGTATCTCTGCCGGGAGGCTGTGTAATTGGGCTGAGGCCTGTAGATTTGCATATAAAGGGATTGAATCTTTTAGGGGCAAATATTAAAGTTTCCGGAGGCTACTGCTACGCTAGTCCTAAAAGGTTAACAGGCAAAGAAGTATTTTTAGGGGGACCTTTTGGTTCCTCAGTTTTAGCTACTGCTAATGTAATGATGGCTGCAACTTTGGCGAAAGGAAAAACCATCATTGATTTTTCTGCTTGCGAACCAGAGATTGTAGATTTGGCTAGAGTTTTAAAGAAGATGGGAGCTCATATTAGAGGAGAAGGCACTCCTCAAATAACTATAGGAGGAAAGAAAGATTTAGGAGGCTTTAGGCATCGGGTAATCCCGGATAGGATTGAAGCAGGGACATTTATAATTTTTGCTTTAGTAACCGGGGGTTCTATAGAAATAGAAGGTATTAGTAGCTCTCTTCTGGGAGCAGTTATAGATACTTTGAAGAGAATAGGTCAAAAAATAGAGATAAAAGACTCTCTTCTTAAAGTAGAGAGAAAGAGGAAAGTATTACCTACTAATATTACTACTTTACCTTTTCCCGGTTTTCCTACGGATTTGCAGGCTCAATTTATGGTTTTACTTTCTTTAGCTCAAGGAATCTCTACTGTAACTGAGAAAGTTTATCCGGATAGGTTTATGCATGTTCCCGAACTTAATAGAATGGGAGCAAAGATATCTCGCTTTGGTCCAGTAGCTATAATAGAAGGGATAGATAAGTTTTCTTCCGCGGAGGTTATGGCTTCAGATTTAAGGGCTTCTGCTTCTTTGGTGGCTGCAGGACTGTCTGCTTCAGGAAAAACTACTATCCATAGAATCTATCACTTAGATAGAGGATATGAGAATTTTGTGGAGAAGCTGGAGAGGTTAGGAGCCAGGCTAAGGCGGAGGAAGGAGTAATTTTTCAGCCAGTAGTTAAAGTGTAAAGTTAAGAATTTCAATTAAAAATTAAATAATTAAAAATTCATTAGAAATTAGAAATTAATAATTGAAAATTTATTCTTAAAGATTATGAAGGTTTTGTTGATAGATAATTATGATTCATTTGTTTATAATCTTTATCAATATCTTTGGGAGTTAGGGGCAGAAGTCATAGTTAAAAGAAATGACCAGCTTAGTATAAGTCAAGTTTATAAACTCAGGCCTTCTAAGATAGTTATCTCCCCAGGGCCAGGAAGGCCCCAGGAGGCAGGGATATCTGTAGAGCTAGTAAAAGAGTTTTATGATAAAATCCCTATTTTAGGAGTATGTTTAGGTCATCAGGCAGTAGGTTATGGTTTTGGAGCTAAAATTGTAAGAGCAAAAAAAATTATGCATGGCAAAACCTCTTTAATTTATCATAATAGAAAAGATATTTTTAAAGATTTACCCAACCCCTTTATAGCTACAAGATACCATTCTTTAATAATAGAAAATAAAAAACTTCCTAAAAGATTAGAGGTTATTGCTAAAACCGAAGATGAGGAGATAATGGGTATAAAAGTTAAGGGGACTAGCTCCTTTGGGATTCAGTTTCATCCTGAATCTATCTTAACTAAAGAAGGAAAACGGCTTCTTAAGAATTTCCTAAAGATATGATTAAGGATATCTTAAATAAGTTGATTGTAGAGAAAAAGAGCCTTTCTTACAAAGAGGCAAAGGAAGTTTTTTTAAACATTATGGAGGCAAAACTTAGCCCTGCTCAGGTGGGTGCTCTTCTTACTGCTTTAAGATTTAAGGGAGTCTCTCCAGATGAGATAAAAGCCTTAGCTGGGGTTATGCGGGAGAAGTCCTTGAAATTAAAACTAAAAGAAAAAGACAAAGAAGTTATTTTGGATACCTGTGGTACAGGAGGAAAGCCTATAAAGACGTTTAATATTTCTACAGTAGTTGCTTTTATAGTGGCCTCAGCAGGTATAAAGGTAGCTAAACATGGTAATCGTTCTTTTTCTGGAAGCTGTGGTTCTATTGATTTAGTGGAAGCTCTGGGTATAAATATAAATGCTTCTCCTAAAAAGGTAGAGGAGGCTATAAGAAAGATAGGAATAGGCTTTTTATTTGCTCCTTTGTACCACCCAGCAATGAAAAATGTAGCTCAAGTTCGAAAAGAATTGGGAATAAGAACAATATTCAATATAGTGGGTCCCCTTACTAACCCTGCTCAAGCCACCCATCAACTCTTAGGGGTAGCTGAAAAGGAGTTGACTCAAAGCCTTGCTTATGTTTTAAAATACTTAGGCTTAAGGAAAGCTTTTGTAGTATGGGGAGAAGATGTTTACGATGAGATAAGTATTACTGGTAAAACCAAGATAACTTATCTTAATAATAAAAAGATAAGTACTTTCTATGTAGAGCCTAGGGATTTTGGCTTAAGGAAGGGAAGATTTTCTGAAATTAAATCTACTTCTTTAGAAGAAAATTTAAAAATAGTAAAAGCTCTCTTGAAAGGAGAGGCTCTCTCTTCTCAAGTAAATATAGTCTTAGCCAATGCTTCTGCCTGTTTTCTCCTTACTGGGTTGGTTAAGAGTTTTAGAGAAGGTGTAAAATTAGCCAGGACCCAAATAGAGAATGGTCAAGCTCTTAAGAAAGTTAAAGAACTAAGAGAATTTTTAAGTTAGAAGATGCATAAAGTACTTTCTCTAATTCTGGAGGCAAAAAAGAAAAATGTAGAGATTCTTAGGAAGTCTCAAAAAGAGATAATTTCTTTGAGCAGTCAAGCTCCCCGGCCTATCTCTCTAGTAAAAGCTTTACGAGAGGAGGAAGATTTGTCTTTTATTGCTGAGATAAAACAAGCTTCTCCTTCAGCAGGGCTTCTCCGTCAAGATTTTAACTGCCTTCAAATCCTTAAGGACTATCTCCACACTGGGGTCTCAGCTATTTCAGTAGTTACTGAAGAAGAATTCTTTTTGGGTAAAATTAAATATTTAAAAGAAGTCAAAGAAAATACAAAACTCCCTGTTTTAAGAAAGGACTTTATTATAGATGAGACTCAAGTTTATCAGTCCCGGGCTTTAGGTGCAGATGCTATTCTTCTTATTGCTAAAATTTTAAAACCTGAGAGGTTAGAGAAGCTCTATGAGTTAGCTAAAAGCTTAAATATGGATGTGGTAGTAGAAGTCCACACTTTAAAGGAATTGAAAGAAGTTCTTAAGTTATCTCCCCAGATAATCGGGATAAATAATAGGAATCTAAGTACATTTGAGGTAAGTTTAGATACTACTTTACAGCTTTCTCCCCTTATTCCTGAGGATATTATAGTGATAAGTGAGAGCGGGATTGAAGATTTAAAAGATGTTCTTCTCCTTAAAGGGGCAGGTGTAGATGGAGTGTTGGTAGGAGAAGCTTTAATGAGAGCAAGAGACATTAAAGAGAAAATCAAGGAGCTTAAGGTTGGATGTAAAGATTAAGATTTGTGGTATTAAAAATTTAGAAGATGCTTTATTTTGTGTGAAAGAGGGTGTAGATGCTTTAGGATTTATATTCTATTCTAAAAGCAAGCGCTTCATTAAACCTATAGAGGCAAGAAATATAATAAAGAAACTTCCCTGTTTTGTGAATAAAGTAGGAGTTTTCATAGACTCACCAAAAGAGAAAGTTCTTAGGATAGCTGATTTTGTTGGTTTAGATACTTTGCAGTTTCACGGGAGTGAATCTCCTGGTTATTGTAGAGAGTTCCGTAAAAGATTCAAAGTTATAAAGACTTTTTTCTCTAATACGCAAGGGTTAACTTCCCTGATTTCTAAATACCAGGTAGATGGTATTCTTTTAGATATTCCTCTTGAGAATAAAGAAATTTTTCCCCAAGCAAGTTTAGATTCAGCTATTATTCGCACTCTAGTTGGAAAGTTTAATTATTTAATTCTTTCTGGAGGTTTGACTGTAGAGAATGTAGGCTATTTTGTAAGAAGGTTCAAACCTTATGGAGTAGATGTAGCCAGAGGTGTAGAGAAGTATCCGGGTAAGAAAGATAAATCACTTATTAAAAAATTTATAGGAGAGATAAAAAATGTCTAAAAAAGGCTATTTTGGAGAATTTGGGGGAAGATTTATTCCTGAGACTTTAGAATTTCCTTTAAGAGAGTTGGAAGAGGCTTACTTTAAGTATTCAAGGTCTTCAGAATTTAGAGAAGAACTTAACTTCTATTTAAAAGAATATGCAGGAAGGCCCACTCCTCTATATTTTGCTAAGAACCTAAGTAAGAAGTTAAAGCTAAGAGTATATTTGAAAAGAGAAGACCTCTTACATTCCGGAGCTCACAAGATAAATAATGCCTTAGGTCAGGCTCTTTTAGCTTTAAGGATGAAAAAAGAGCGGATAATCGCTGAGACAGGTGCTGGCCAGCACGGAGTAGCAGTAGCTACAGTTTCAGCTTTATTTAACAGGAAATGTGATATCTATATGGGAAAGATTGATATTCAGAGGCAGAAGATGAATGTATTTAGAATGAAACTATTAGGGGCTAGGGTTTTAGAAGTAAGGAGTGGTTCCCAAACCTTGAAAGATGCTTGTAATGAGGCAATAAGAGATTGGGTTACTAATGTAAAGAATACTTATTATCTTTTAGGCTCAACAGTTGGGCCTTACCCTTATCCTTTAATTGTAAGAAATTTTCAAGCAGTGATTGGCAAAGAAGCAAAGAAGCAAATTTTAAAAATAGAAGGAAGACTTCCCAATTATCTTATAGCTTGTGTAGGAGGAGGAAGTAATGCCTTAGGGTTGTTTCATCCTTTTTTTAAGGATAGAGAGGTAAAATTTATCGGAATAGAGGCAAAGGGAAGGGGTTTTTTATCCGGACATGCTTGCAGTTTAGTTAAAGGAAAGGTAGGCATTCTTCATGGTTCCAAATCCTATGTATTAGAAGATAAATTTGGTCAAATCCAGCAAGCTCATTCTATAGCTCCAGGCTTAGATTATCCTGGGGTAGGACCAGAACACTCTTACTATAAAAGAATTAAAAGAGCTCATTATGTAGCTGTTTCCGATAAAGAAGCCCTCTTAGGTTTTAAGATGCTCTCTGAGACAGAAGGTATAATCCCAGCTTTAGAGCCTGCCCATGCTTTGTTTTATCTTGGAAAATTATCTAAAGTGGCTAAGAAAAATTCTATAGTAATTGTCTGTCTTTCAGGAAGGGGGGATAAAGACCTAGAGATAGTTAGCAACTCCCAATGAGACAATAGTATTTGAGACAATTTTGTTTCCTAAGCTTGTTCAAAAATGGGTAAGATTAGAGAAAAGTTTGAAGAATTAAGAAAAAAAGGCAGGAAGGCATTTATTCCTTATATTACTTTTGGGTTTCCGGATTTTGATACTTTTAAATCCATAATTTTTACTTTAGATAAGTTAGGATGTGATTTTATTGAGATAGGTCTTCCTTTCTCTGACCCAATTGCTGATGGTCCAGTAATTCAGACTTCTTCTAAAATAGCTTTAGAAAAAGGAGCCAATATCCATAATTTATTTAGCTTTCTTAAAAAAGTTAAAGAAAAACTAAATTCAGGCTTAATCCTTATGAGTTATTATAACCCTATTTATAATATGGGGCTTAATGATTTTTTTAAGAAAGCAAACTCTCTTTTAGAAGGAGTGATAGTTCCTGACCTCTTACCTGAAGAAGCAGAAGATTTTATTAGGAAGGCTCATACCTATAATATAGATACGATATTTTTTATCTCCCCTACTACTCAGGAGGAGAGGCTTCCTTTAATAGAGAAGAGTTCATCAGGTTTTATCTATTATATTTCTGTGACTGGCGTAACTGGGCCCAGAGAGGTTCTTCCTTCCGATATTTTGAAACATTTAAAGAGAATAAGAAAAAGAATATCCTTACCTATATGTATAGGTTTTGGTATATCTCATAAAGTTCAAGCTCAGAAATTTAAGAAATATTTTGATGGGGTAATTGTAGGTAGCGCCTTAATTCATAAGATACTTAATACTTATAAAAAGAGGGGCTTCTTAAAAAAATTTAAGAATTTTGTTTTATGGTTGAACAGCTAAATTTTCCCTCAGGCTTAACTCTTATATTTAGAAAATTCAAAGATACAAAAAGTATAAGTATTGGACTTTGGTTAAGGAAAGGAGCAAGGACTGAGTCCCTAAAGTTTAAAGGAATCGCCCATTTCTTGGAGCATCTTGTTTTTAAAGGAACAAAGAATTATTCTTACAGAAAGATTAAGGAAGAGATTGAAGGAAGAGGGGGCCAACTCAATGCTTTTACTTCTCAAGAAGTTATTTGTTATTTTGCTAAAGTTTTAGAGAAGAATGCAAACATAGCTTTAGATGTTCTTTCGGATATGGTAAGTTTTCCTTTATTAAAAAGAGAAGATATAGAGAAAGAAAGAGGTGTGATATTAGAAGAGATTAGGATGTATAAAGATATGCCTTCTTCCCGAGTCTCTAGTATTTTAGATTCTCTTTTGTGGGAAAATCATCCTCTAGGAATGGATGTAATTGGTAAGGAAGAAACGGTAAAGAGGATTTCTCAGCTGCAGCTTCGGCAATTTAAGGAAAGCTTGTATAATCCTTCTAATATAGTGGTAGTAATATGTGGAAGAGATATCCCTAACTTCTTTGATTCGGCAGTTAAAAAAATCCAAAGCCTCTCTTCCAAGTCCGCTTATCCTGATAAATTCTCTAAGCCTAAGATAAAGAAAGGGTTCAGTTTCCGGCAAGAGGTTACCTCTTTTGAGCAGACCCATATTTCTTTAGGGTTTAGGGGTTTTAGCTATTTTGATGAGAGAAGATTTATTCTAGAGTTAATTCATATAATTTTGGGCGGGAATATGTCTTCAAGATTATTTGAAGCCATTAGAGAAAAGAAAGGATTAGCTTATGAGGTCTCCACCGGAGTAAAAAAATATAAAGATACTGGAGCTTTTATTATTCATTGCGGGTTGGAAGAGAAGAATGTGGAGTTGGCTTTTAAAATTATTATTAAGGAGCTTAACCGGATAAAGAAAAGTTTAGTCTCAAAATCTGAACTTTTAAGGGCAAAAGATTACTTTCTGGGGAATTTCTCTATGGGGCTTGAATCCACCCTAAATTCAATGTTCTATATTGGAGAATCAATCTGTAAGTTGGGGAAGGTCTTAGACTATAAGGAGATAGAAAAGAAAATTTTGAAGGTGAGTCCCCAAGATATAAAAGAAGTCTCTAGGGAAGTGTTTTCTTTTGATAGGTGTAAGACAGCCTTAGTTACTAAAAGAAGTCAGAGCTTTTTATCTTCATTTAGGAAGATTTTAGAAAATTCAGCTAATTCTTCTTAAGAGGTGGTTAATTGAGAGAAAAAAGTGTTTTTACTTCTCGAATAAAAACTAAGAAGCTTCTTGAATTTGCCTTATCTAAAAAACCTAAAGAACCTTTGGTTTTAGAGTTAAGGGGGTTAAATTTAATCTGGGATTATTTTATAATAGTTACTGCTGAGGCTCCTACTCATAACGAGGCAATCCTAGAGGAGTTAATTAAGAAGTCTAAAGAAAAAGGCTTTGATATCCATCATATTGAAAAAGACTCTGAGGGTGGCTGGACTCTGATTGATTATTTTGATGTAGCTTTCCATATATTTTCTGAGGAGAAAAGGAATTTCTATAGGCTGGAGAAGTTATTTAAGAGGGCTAGGAAGGTAAAATTCCGCTTTAAAAGTGTTTGGGAGAAAGAAGCTTAATAATGTTATTTAATCAAGGAGGCTAAGGTGAGGATAATATTTTTAGTAGCCTGGATAATGCTTTTATTCGTTTCTTTTCTCTGGGCTGATACTGGTTATGTTGACCCT
>CAZSAI010000049.1:0-8318 GCA_964604895.1 uncultured Planctomycetia bacterium | reverse complement strand
TTTAAAATCCTGGTTGAAAAAATATATATTTATGCTAAACTTCTAACTAATATGAGGAAGCCATTTTTTATTTTTTTAGTTTTAGGTATTATAAATCTTTTCTCTTTCTTGCCTTTAGAGTGGCTGGAGAGTGGTTGGTTTAGGTATTTACATAGCTCTGTTTTTGCTGAAGAGTTACCTTTTAAGCCTGGAGAAAAAATAGTTTATAGATTAAGTTATAAAGGGCTGAAGATAGGCAAAGCAGAACTTACTTTTCATGGGGAAAGAAGATTGGGTAGAGAAGAGGTATATTTATTTACTTTTTATACCAATAGTTTATACTTTAAAGACTTAGAGAAAATATTTGCTAATAAAGATAATTTTTTGCCTTTAAAAGTAGAAAGGAAAATTAGAGGATTAAGCAGTTTGCCTACTAAAATAGAGGAAGAATATGATCAAGATAACTTCAGGGTAAAGATTAGAAAAAAGACTTTCTTTTTTACCAGAAAGTTTACTATTGAGAAGTCTTCACCCATTCATAATGCAATCCTTTTAAGTTATCTTTATCGTAAAAAAAAGGAGTTTAGAGCTAAGGAGGAATTTTTAGTAAATCTTCCTACAAGGAATTTTAAATTAGTATTTAAAGGTAAAGAAAGAGTATCTACACCTCTAGGAGAGTTTTTGGCTTATCTTTTTGAAGGGGATAGTTCTTTTAAATTTTGGCTTAAAGATGATGAGAAGAGGATACCTCTTAAGATAGAGATTCCTAAATTGTTAGGATATTCTTTAGCTATAGAGTCGATAGAGAAAGATTAAAGGAGGTTAGAAGATGGCTGAATGGATAGGGCAAGATAGGCGAGCTCGGCGTTGTTATGGGTTTGATGAGATAGCTTTAGTTCCAGGAAAAGTTACTGTTAATCCTGAAGAGGTAGATACTTCTTGGGAATTTGGAGGAAGAAGGTTTCCTGTACCTATATTAGCAGCAGCAATGGATGGGGTAGTAGATGTAAATTTTGCAGTAGAGATGTCCAGGTTGGGAGGTATTGCTGTCTTAAACTTAGATGGTATCCAGACTAGATACGAAAATCCTGATGAGGTATTGGAAGAGATAGCAAAGGCTAATCCTCAAGAGGCTACTAATTTAATTCAAAAAGTCTATACAGCTTCTATCAAAGAGAAACTAATTTCTAAGAGAGTGGAAGAGATAAAAG
Organism: uncultured Planctomycetia bacterium; assembly: GCA_964604895.1. Taxonomy (GTDB): domain Bacteria; phylum Omnitrophota; class Gorgyraeia; order Duberdicusellales; family Duberdicusellaceae; genus Duberdicusella. The sequence continues at coordinate 7,128 of CAZSAI010000049.1, read as the reverse complement.
AAAAGGGAGGTTTTGCTTGTGTGAGTTGTATACCTCAGAATGCTCAAAAGTTTGCTCCAATTGCTGAGGAAGCAGGAGTAGATACTTTTGTGGTTCAGGCTACAGTAATTACTGTAAAACATATTTCTTCTAAATACAAGCCCTTAGATCTTTATAGATTTTGTAAAGAAAGAAAAGTCCCGGTAATCTTAGGAAACTGTGTGACTTCTGAGGTGACTTTACAACTTTTAGAGACAGGATGCTCAGCGTTGTTAATAGGAGTAGGTCCAGGAGCTGCCTGTACTACTCGAGGGGTTCTGGGGATAGGAGTTCCTCAAGTTACTGCTACTATAGATTGTGCCCAGGCGAGGGATTTCTATTATCAAAAGACTGGCAAGTATATTCCTATAATTACTGACGGAGGTATGCGGACAGGTGGAGATGTCTGTAAAGCTTTTGCTTGTGGAGCAGATGCGGTGATGATCGGCTCCTCTTTAGCTAGAGCAAAGGAGGCTCCTGGCAGAGGTTACCATTGGGGGATGGCTACTTCTCATGCTAATTTACCCCGAGGCACAAGAATTAAAGTAGGAACTTCGGGAAGTTTAGAGCAGATTCTTTTTGGTCCAGCTCAGGTTGACGATGGTTCTCAGAATTTAATGGGGGCCTTAGCTACCTCCATGGGTTCTTTAGGTGTTAAGACTCTGAAAGAGATGCACTTTGTAGAGATAATCATTGCTCCTTCGATTCAGACTGAGGGAAAGATTTTTCAAGTAGTTCAAAGAGTAGGAATGGGTAAGTAAATTTAATTTGGCTATGGTGCATGCGGATTTTGTCCATTTACATGTTCATACCCAGTATAGTCTTTTAGATGGAGCCTGTTTGCTTGAGCGGTTGATAAGAAAAGCTAAAGAATTTAAGCTCCCAGGTTTAGCTATAACTGACCACGGAAATCTTTTTGGAGCTATAGAGTTTTACAATTTATGTATAGAGGAAGGAGTTAAACCGATAATTGGGGTAGAGTGTTATCTTGCTCCTAATTCTCGTTGGGAGAAGAATTCTAAGAACAGTGAAGAGAATCAGTATCATATCCTCCTTTTAGCAAAAGACTTAACTGGGTATAGAAATCTTATAAAATTGGTAAGTTTGAGTTACTTAGAAGGTTTCTACTATAAACCTCGCATAGATAAAGAGCTTCTTGCTCAGTATCAAGAAGGTTTAATTTGTCTTTCTTCCTGTCTTAAGGGAGAGATACCTTTTTTAATTCTTCAAGACAAAATTCCCCAAGCTTATAAAACTTGCGATGATTATCTTCAGATATTTGGGAAAGGAAACTTTTATTTAGAAATTATGGAAAATGGATTATCTGAACAGGAGATAGTGAATAAAAAATTATTAGAGATTTCTAAAGAGCTAGATATACCTTTGGTTGCTACTAATGATGTTCACTATATTGAGAAGAAGGAAGCTTTTGCTCATGAAGTTCTTCTCTGTATCCAAACTCAGACTACTTTGGCAGATCCTAATAGGATGAAGTTTAACAGTGATCAATTTTACTTAAAGAGTCCTCAAGAAATGAAGAATGCTTTTAAGGAGATACCTCAAGCGGTTAAGAATACTTTGGAGATAACTGAAAAATGTAATTTAATCTTAGATTTTAATCAAATCCATCTTCCTAAGTTTCCCCTTCCTTCTGGAGGAGATGAGAATCTTTTTCTAGAGGAACTTTGCAGGGAAGCGCTTCCTAAAAAGTATAAGAATCCTGATTCTAAAGTTAGGGAAAGATTGAATTGGGAGTTGGAAATCATTAAGAAGACTGGTTTTTCTAGTTATTTCCTTATTATATGGGATTTAGTAAAATACGCAAAAGATAAAGGTATCCCTGTAGGTCCAGGAAGGGGCTCGGCTGCAGGAAGTATTGTAAGCTATCTTTTGGATATTACAGAGATAGACCCTTTAAGATATAATCTTATCTTTGAGCGCTTTCTTAATCCTCAAAGGGTGACTATGCCTGATATAGACATAGATTTTTGTTATGAGAAAAGACCTCAGGTTTTAGAGTATGTGGCTAATAAATACGGGAAAGAAAATGTAGCTCAAATTATTACTTTTGGAACGATGCTTTCTCGGGCAGTAGTTAGGGATGTAGGGAGGGTTATGGGATTTAGCTATTCTGAGGTAGATAAAATTGCTAAGCTTATTCCTCAAGAAAGTGGAATTACTCTTAAGAGAGCTTTAGAGGTGAATCCTGAACTTAACGCTATCTATCAAAAAGATGAAAGGATAAGGGAGTTGATAGATACCGCTTTTTATTTAGAAGGACTATCTCGACATGCTTCTGTTCATGCAGCAGGAGTGGTAATTAGTGATAAACCTCTAATGGAGTATGTTCCTTTATTCAAAACCTCGGATAATCAAGTAGTTACAGGTTTTGATATGAAATCTTTGGAGAAGATAGGACTTCTTAAGATGGATTTTTTAGGTCTTAAGACTCTGACTGTGATTGAGCAGACTTTAAAAATCGTCAAGAGAACTCAGAATAAAAAGATAGATATAAGTTCTATCCCTTTAGATGATGAGAAGACTTTTAAACTTCTTTCTAAAGGTGAGACTTTAGGCATTTTCCAGGTAGAAAGTGCAGGAATGCGGGAGCTTCTTAAGAGGCTCAAGCCAGAGAGATTTGAAGATTTGATAGCGGTATTAGCTTTGTATCGGCCAGGACCTATTGGGAGTGGAATGCTTGAAGATTTTATTCAACGCAAACATAAACAAAAACCTATAGATTATTTTCATCCTAAGTTAGAACCTATTCTTAGAGATACTTATGGGATAATAGTGTTTCAAGAGCAGGTTATGCAGATTGCTTCTAAATTGGCTGGTTTTAGTTTTTCTGAGGCGGACCTTTTAAGAAGAGCTATGGGAAAGAAGATTTCAGAGGTAATGGAGGAGCAGAGAAAGAATTTTGTAGAAGGGTGTAGAAAAGGGGGTATTCCTGAAGGTTTAGCTAATAAAATTTTTGACTTGATGGAATATTTTTCAGGTTATGGTTTTAATAAGAGCCACTCTACTGCTTATGCTCTTATATCTTTTAGAACAGCTTACCTTAAGGCTAATTTCCCAGTAGAGTTTATGGCTGCTCTTCTTACTTCGGAAAAAGACAATACTGATAAGCTTGTAGAATATATTAATGAGGCTAAGAAGATGGGTATAGAGGTTCTTCCTCCGGATATAAATGAGAGTTTTGCTGATTTTACAGTAGTAGGAGAGAGAAGTATTCGTTTTGGTTTGTTAGCTATTAAGAATTTGGGCGAAGCGGCTGTAGAGAGTATTATTGAAAATAGAAAACAATATGGCAAATTCAAAGACCTTTTTGATTTTGCCTCTAGATTAGATTCAAAGGCTACTAATAAAAAAGTTGTAGAAAGCCTTATAAAATGTGGAGCTATGGATGGGTTTGGGAAGAGAGCCTACTTAATGCAAATATTGCCTGAGGTCTTAGGCTATTCTTCTCGCTTAGCTAAAGAAAAATTATCAGGCCAGCTTTCTTTATTTGGGGAGTCTTTTTTAAGAAGTAATGTTGTTGGTGATTCTCAAAGTATTCAGGAATGGCCTAAACAACAACTTCTTCAGTTTGAGAAGGAGCTTTTAGGGTTTTATATTACTGGACACCCTCTTCGGAAATACCAAAATATTATTAAGAAGGCTAAAATTATTAAAATTAAGCAGATACTTAATGTTCCTAATAAAGAAGAAATTGTTACTGCTGGTTTAATTGATAAGGTTAGTCTCACTACTACTCGTAAATCCGGAGAGCTTATGGCTATTATAAGGATAGAGGATGAAGAATCTTTCTTGGAGGCTTTTGTTTTTCCTAAAGTATTTGAGGAAGCAAGGCATTATCTTAAAAAGGGTAATATCATAGCCCTTCAGGGAAGAGCTAGCTTAAAAGAGGGGGCTTTAAGATTAATAACTACCAGAATAGCTCCTCTGGAGGACATCTATAGTTGGGTTTCTCGAATAGACCTATATATTCAAGAGCCTACCCAAGACTTAGTAAATAAACTTAAAGAAACCCTTAGGTCTTTTTCAGGAAATGTCCCGGTAATATTACATTTTCGCCATCCTGAAATTAAGTTTGTAAAAGTAAAAACTTCCCAAGACTTCTATATTAAGGCCCATCCAGAATTGTTTGAGGAACTTTCTTCTCTTCTGGGAGAGGAGGGCTGGTCTTTTAGCATAATCTAGATCATTTAAAGTTTTGCCTTGACACCAAAGTAATTAAGTGATATAAAACATAACTACTTAGTGCCCAATAGGATTTGTTTTAAAGGGGAGACTTATCTCTCTAAAGAGAAAAGGGGGATTGGCTAATGACCAAGAAAGATATTGTTGTGAAGATTTCGGAGGAAACAGGGTTTAAGCAGGTGGTAGTCAAGAAGATAGTTCACAAAGTCTTTGATAAGATGTTAGAGGCTCTTCTTGAGGGTGATAGGATAGAAATAAGAAATTTTGGCATATTTAAAGTGAAAAGAAGGAAAGCTCGGATTGGTAGAAATCCTAAGACTAATCAGCCTGTCCCGGTTCCTGAGAGAAGGACTGTGGTGTTTAAACCTGGTCTGGAAATGAAGCAGAAGATAAAGTAGGCTAATCTTTAATGTCTGCAAGATATAGACTCCCCAGAGGTACTAAAGATTTCTTGCCCCCAGAAGCTTATACAGCAGTTTCTTTAGAAAATATAGCTCGGCAAGTTTTCTATATTTATGGTTATAAGGAAGTTAGACTTCCTGTGATAGAGAGTAAAGACATTTTTGTAAGAGGCTTAGGAGAAAAAAGCGAAGTTGTAGAAAAACAGATTTTTGGCATAGCTTCTCGAGAGAATCTTTGCTTAAGGCCTGAAGCTACGGCTCAAATTGTGAGAGCCTATATAGAAAATAGTTTGCATATTCAGAGGCTTACTAAACTATTTTACATAGGAGCAATGTTTAGGGGCGAGAGACCTCAAAGAGGGAGGTTTAGGCAATTTCATCACATAGGTGCAGAAGCACTTGGCGAGAGGAGCCCTATCTTAGATGCTGAGTTAATAATTTTAGCCAGAGATTTATTATTTAATTTTGGGATAAAAGACTTTAACTTGGAAATAAATAGTTTAGGTTGCCTTCAGGATAAAAGAAAGTTCGAGGAATTACTTAAAGAAAAAATAAAATCTAGGATAAATTTACTATGCCCAAATTGCCAGAGAAGGTTTTCTACAAATCCTTTAAGAATCCTTGATTGTAAAGAATCTTCTTGTAAGAAGGTGGTTAGCTCTTTAAATATAGGTCATGCTTACCTCTGTAAAAATTGCCTCTCTTATTTTAAAAAAGTTTGTAGTTGTTTAGATGAGATGGGGCTTTCCTATGAGATTTTACCTGATTTAGTTAGAGGATTAGATTATTATACTCAGACTGTTTTTGAGTTTACCTCAGAAAAGCTAGGTTCACAAAAAGCTATTGGGGCAGGGGGTAGATACGATGGTTTAGTTAAGGAATTGGGAGGTCCTGATAGAGCTGGGTGCGGGTTTGCTTTGGGTTTAGAGAGGATAATGATGCTGAAAACTAAAGAGGAGGCACCTTCTCCAGAAATCTTTCTTGCTTACACTTCTAGAGAGCTTATGAGCCAGGCTTTTAAATTATTGAGTAGGTTGCGGAGGGAAAGGATTAGTTCTGATATGGTTTTTGAGTTTAGTTCCCTTAAATCTCAATTAAGATATGCCCAAAAGCTGGGAGTAAAGTTTGTAGTAATTATGGGTGAGGAGGAGCTCAAGGATAATTTGGTAGTCCTAAGAGATATGAAAGCTTCTTATCAAGAGAAGGTGCCTATTGAGAGTCTAATAGATATCTTAACTGAGAGGATTTAAAAGTGCTAAATCTACAATATTTTTGACTAATTATGGTTATAAGTCAGGAAGCTAAAAAGGAAAGACTAAGATAAATATATGTTAAGGACCCATACTTGTGGAGAATTAACTAAGAAAGATAAGGATTTAGGAGTAGTCCTCTGTGGATGGGTTTCTTCCCGGAGAGACCACGGTAAGATTATCTTTATAGATTTAAGAGATAGATTCGGTATTACTCAGGTAGTATTTGTAAAATCTGAATCCTCTCTTGCTTATAAAGAAGCTGAAAAATTGCGAAATGAAGATGTAGTGAGAGTAAAAGGAAGGGTCTTCCTAAGACCTAAAGGTACCGAGAACCCTAAAATAGCCACTGGTGAGATTGAAGTTTTAGCAAAGGAGCTGGAAATTCTTAATTCTGCGGAAGAGTTACCTTTTCTTATAGAAGATAAGATAGAAGCTTCAGAGGAAGTAAGACTTTCTTTCAGGTTTTTAGATTTAAGAAGAAAGCCTCTTATGGAAAATTTAAAATTAAGACACAGAATAACCCAAGCTATGAGAACTTATTTAAATAGTTTAGATTTTTTAGAGATAGAAACACCTTTTTTAACTAAGTCTACCCCTGAAGGAGCTAGGGATTTCTTAGTTCCTTCTCGCCTTAATCCTGGCTGGTTTTACGCCCTTCCTCAGTCACCTCAGCTCTTTAAACAGATTTTTATGATTTCGGGATTAGATAGGTACTATCAGATTGTAAGATGTTTTCGTGACGAAGATTTAAGGAAGGATAGGCAACCTGAGTTTACTCAGCTGGATTTAGAGATGTCTTTTATAGAGGAGGAAGATATTTATAGCCTTATTGAAGGTTTATTTTCTTACGTATTTAAGGAAGTTTTAAGGATTAAGCTGGATGTTCCCTTTCCTAAGTTAACCTATAAGGAGGCTCAAGAAAAATTCTCTACCGATAAGCCTGATTTGAAAACAGATAAACCCTTTAGGTTTTTATGGATTAAGGATTTCCCTCTCTTTAAATATAATCAGGAGGAGGCTCGTTGGGATTCTGAGCACCATCCTTTTACCGCTCCTTTAGAAGAGGATTTAGAGTTGTTAGATAAGGATCCTTCTAAAGTGAGAGCCCGAGCTTACGATTTGGTCTTAAACGGTCAGGAAATTGGGAGTGGTTCTATAAGAATACATAGGCCTCAGCTTCAGAAGAAGATATTTGAAATACTTAATATAGAAGAGAGTCAAATTCAGGAGAAATTTGGATTTTTAATAAAAGC
>CAZSAI010000048.1:0-8379 GCA_964604895.1 uncultured Planctomycetia bacterium | reverse complement strand
CTAAGGATGCTTTAGAGGCTATAAAGGCTGTTGAGCTTGCTTTAGGGACTGATGATGGTACAAGTATTGCTTTAACTCTGAAAAACTTACAGGACTCTGTAGAAAAACTACCCGAGATAATTGCCCGGGAAGGTCCTTCAGCTAGGGTTATAAAGGCTATTAATGATATAGGTGAAAAAATTAATGAGCTTGCTGCAAGAGAAGGGTTTGACTTTAGTGAATTGTTAGAAGAAAAATTAACTGAATCTCCTACTATAAAAGCTATTAGGAGTAAGACTGAAAGTATTGAGGCTATTGTAAGGATTTTACAGGCTCTCTTTGAAGCTAAATTTGGTGGAATGGATACGCCAGTGGTTTCTACTATCCTTACTGACTAATGGAGAAAATTTTGGAGGAAAAAAGTTTGGTGAAAGCTAAGCAAAGATATATAATATCGTAGGGAGGTAGGAGAGTGAAAAGATTTATAAGAGTCTTTATTCTTTATTCTTTATTCTTTATTCTTTATTCTGCTCTAGAGGCAGCTAATATAAGGTTTAGAATAGTAGCTGTGAACCCTTCTAAAGTGAGAACTCAACGAGTACCTATTAAAGTTTATTTGCCTGAAGAAGTTAAGAGGGAAGATATCCTGGATTTGGGGGGCCTGGATTTGGAATTTGACCTTACTAAGTCTTTATTCTATGTATATAAAGATGATTTATATCTTGAACCTGCTCAGACCCGAGTCTTTGAGGTAGAGATTAAAGATATTTGGATTATTCCTCAGAGGTCTTTGGATGAGGTAAGAGCCAAGATTAAAGAACTTCTTAGGATATTTGAAGGCACAGAATATTTTGATAAGATGAAAGATATTGCTCAAAGAGGGTCTGTTCTTTTAGATGAGATTATAAAAAGCCAGAGTGATGAGTCTTTAAGCAGATCTCAGCATATTGGGGTTTATCGTACTAATATCAAGGCATTAGCTCGCTTGAAAGAGGAAATTTTTGAGATGGAGAAGATTTTACAGCGAGAGAGAGGTCCCCTAACTCCCCAGATGCTTACAAAAACAAAATTTAAGACTGAATCTCCTACCAAAACCGCTACTTGGATAGCTATATTTGTAATTGTCTTTTTCTTGGGTATTCTATCAATAGTAGTATTTTTTACTTGGTACAGACAAGCTAAGGCTACCGAGAAGATTATCTCGGAGGCTAAAAAGAGGAGTTTCCTGGAATTAGGAGAGAAGGAGAAAAAGGAAGAGTAATTTACAACTTGTTAAATCTTCGCTAATGTAGCAAAAAAATAAATCAAAGGTTTTTAGGGAGGGGTAAGATTTTGATCTCTGGCAAGGAAATGCAGTATTGAGGAATGATGTTAGAAGTTCTTTTCATTACTCCTCAAAGGATAATTTTCGAGGGAAAAGCAAAAAGAGTTATTATGCCTGCAGAGTTTGGAGTCTGTACTATCCTTCCTTATCATAGAAACTTCTTAAGTAGACTTCTTTCTGGATGGATTACAATAGATAAGAAAGAATACCCCATAAAGAGGGGGATTGTTAAAGTGGATAGGAATGAGGTGGTAATAATTGGAGAAGTACCCTGAAAGGTTAATTTTTAAATTTTCAATTACCAAATTTTCATTAAATTAACAATTATTTAATTCTCAAAGAGAATAATATTGAAAATTTCAGTATTGAAAATTTATTGTAAATTGAGAAGTGTAAATTGAAAATTTTGTTCGGGGGTTTCAGAAGCAATGGATAGGAATTTAGCTTTACTTATAATTTTTGGTTTGTGTATTCTGGGACCATCGTTGGTTTTTGCTTTTGGGAGTCAGGCGAGTATCCAAGCTCTGGGAAGAAATCCCTCAGCAGCTCCTAAAATATTTACAGCAATGATTATAGCTTTATGTTTTGCCCAGAGTTTAGCTTTAATAGCTATGTTGATAGTATTTCAGCTGTTTGCACCTTAAGCTGGATAGAGAGATTGTTGAGTTTTAGGCTGGTTAAAAGAGAAAGGAGTAAGCGATGTTAATAGGAGCTTTGGTGGTCTTTTTTATCCTTATGTTTTTTTTGTTTGTCTTTGTTTTTCGGAAAGTTATTAATAAAAATATTACTTCGGCAGTCCAGCATTTAGATAAAATAAATGAGGATTATTTGAAAAAGCAAGAAGAGGCAGAGAAAAAGTTAGAAGAAGCAGAAAGGGTCTATCAAGAGACAGTTTCTAAAGCTAAGGAAGAAGCCTTGAATTTAAGAGATGATATTCTAAAACAGACTCAGAAAGAAAAAGAGGAAATTATAAAAGAGGCAAAGGAGCAAGCTAAAGAGATAATTTCTCAGGCTGAAAAGACTCGACATCTTCTTATTTCTGAGCTGGAGGAGAAGATAGATAAAGAAGCAGTTAAGAAAGCTTCTCAGTTATTATCTGAGGTTTTACCTCAGCAGGTCCAAGAAATTATCCATAGAAATTTAGTTAAGGAATTTAAGGAGACTTTCTCAAAAAAGATAGATAGTTTAGAGATACCCCAAGATTTGGGAGAGATAAAGATTATTTCTTCTTTTAGACTTGATGAGAAGGATAAGAATTCTTTGGTCGAAGTTATAAAGAAAAAGTGTAATCAAAATGTAGATATTAAGACTGAGATTGAGGCTAAGCTGATAGCTGGAGTTGTGATAATTTTGGGAAGTTTAGTTATTGATGGGAGTCTTAAATTTAAGATAGAAGAGAGAGTAAAAGAACTAATAGCTAAAACTTAAGAGCATAAGTTGAGTTTAAACAGGGATGGAGAAGCTAAATAAGAAAGAAGGTCTCACTTTTAGCTCAGCTTTTGAGGTAAGGGAAGTAGGTAGGATAAAGTCAGTTCAGAAATTTATTGTTATAGGTTTAGGTCTTCCCTCCTGTGTGAGTGGGCAAATGGTAGAGTTTAGGAATGGAGTGAAAGGTATAGTTATTGGTTTTACTGAGGAGGAAGTCCAAATATTAGTTTTAGGCTCAGCTTCGGAGTTAAAAGCTGGTGATGAAGTCTATAATAAAGGAGAATTTCTTAAGCTCCCAGTAGGAAGAAATTTCTTGGGAAGGATAGTTAATAGTTTATGCGAGCCTCAAGATGGTAAAGCTCCTATTGAACCTGATGATTTCTATCCAGTATTTAGAGATGTTCCCGGAGTTATGGATAGAATTCCGGTAGATCAGACTTTAGAGACTGGCACTTTAAGTATTGATGCAATTATCCCCATTGCTAAAGGTCAACGTCAGCTTCTAATTGGTGATAGACTTACTGGAAAAACCACTGTAGCAATAGACGCCATAATTAATCAAAAAGGTAAAGATGTAATTTGTATTTATTGTTGTATTGGCAAGACCTATTCTAACCTTTTAAAGATTTTGGATATCCTAAGAGAAAAAGAGGCTTTAGATTATACAATAATAGTAAGTGGGATAGCATCTACTTCGGTAGGTGAGCAGTATTTGGCACCTTATACTGCAGCTATGTTAGGAGAATATTTTATGTATAACAAAGGAGATGTTCTGGTGATTTTTGATGACTTAACCAGGCATGCCTGGATTTATAGACAGATTTCTCTCTTGTTAGAAAGAGCCCCGGGAAGAGAGGCTTATCCTGGTGATATTTTTTATATTCATTCTCAACTTATGGAGAGGGCTGGGTATCTGAAGCCAGAGTTGGGGAGAGGTTCAATGACTTTTTTTCCAATTGTAGAGATTCAGCAGGGAGATGTTACAGGTTATATCTCTACAAATATAATCTCTATGACTGACGGCCAATTATATTTCAGTACCCCTTTATTCAATAAAGGGTTTAGACCAGCTATAGATTTAGGACTTTCTGTTTCTCGAATCGGAAGTAAAGCTCAATGGCCAGCAATGAAAGCATTTAGCCGGACTTTAAGGCTTGAGTATCTTCAATATAGGGAACTTCTTCAAATGACTCAGTTAAGAGCCACAGGTCTTTCTAAAGAAGCAGAGGCTTCCTTAAGGAGAGGAGAGGTTATAACTCAACTTTTAATCCAAGATAAGAATAAACCTGTACCTATGGAAGAACAGATTGTTTATCTTTATGCTTTAAATTTAGGAGTTTTAGATAATTTGTCTGTGTCCGAAATAAAAAAATTTAAAGAGACTTTCTTTCAGAAAGTAAAAGAATGGGAGCCAAGCGCTATCTCTAAGCTTAGAGAGAAAAAGGAGTTGAGCAATGATATTGCTGAGAAGTTAAGAAAGTCTCTTCAGCGTTATTTTGAAGAATCTATAGAGTAAAAAGTCTAAAAGGAGCCAGAGAAATTATAGAAGTAATGAGCTAGAAAATTTTAAAGTCAAGATTTATAAATGGCAGTTTTACCTCAGGTTAAAAAAGATATGCAATTTTATGAAGGGCTTTACTCCCTTTTAAAAGTCCTTAAAGGGATAGCTGTCTCTCAATACCACATCTTAGAGAAGAAGATTAAGTCTTTTGATAAATTTTCTTATGTAGTGGAGAGTTTTTTAGAGGGTATAGATGTAAGCAAGGTAAAACATCCTTTTGTTAAAGCAGTTACCAGCAACAAGGCTGTGGTGGCTATTACTTCTGATTCAGGTCTCTTAGGTGGGCTTAATATGCAGGTTGCAACCTTAGCTTTTGAGGAATTAGAGAGTAAGCATGATATCTTAATAATTGTAGGAGAAAGGGGTAAACTCTATGCTCAGGAGCATGGCTTAAGTTATAAAGGCTTTCCCGGAATTACTGAGGAAAGAAGGCTAGATTTAGCTCTAACTTTAAGGGACTATGTTTTAGAGAAAGTAATCAATGAAGAAGCAGGAAGAGTTGTAGTTATCTATCCTAAAGCTTTATCTTTGATGCTTCAGAAGATAGAGAAATATACTCCTCTTCCTTATGGAGAGATTACAGAAAGTAGGGGTCCTCTTATAAATTTAGATGAGTTTATTCAGGAGTCTAGTTTAGATAATGTAGTAGAGTATTTAGTCTATCTTTGGGTAGGTAAGACTTTTTATGAGATTTTAGGTTTTGCCCGTCTGGCAGAGTTAGCAGCTAGATTTGTTCACTTAGAGGAGAGTTCTCAGAAATTAGAGGATTTACAAAAAGGGCTTAAACTTAAATATCATAAACTGCGTCATGAGTTAACCGATAAAAGTATGAGGGAGCTTTTTGCTGCCCGGGTGATTTATTCTAAATAGAGAAAAGATGGAGAAAAATAATTTTCGTTCAATAGGAGAAGTAATTTCTGTGCAGGGTCCAGTTGTAGATGTAAAATTTTCTAAACCTGAAGACGTTCCAGAAATATTTGAAAAGGTTTTAGTAGAAAGAATAGATAAAGAATGGACTGTTTTAGAAGTAGCTGAACACTTACCAGGAAATATTGCCCGTTGTATTGCTATTAATTCTACTATGAATATAAAGAGAAAAGCTAAAGCCTATGCTCAGGGTTTACCTATTCAGATACCAGTAGGGGAGCCTCTATATGGAAGGTTGATAAATGTTCTGGGAGAGCCTATGGACCAGAGGGGGGCTCTAGAGTCTATAGAGTCTTCTCCTATAAGAAGGCCAGAGTTGGGAACTCGAATTTCTCAAAAAGAAGAAGATAAAGAAAGAAGTTTTGAGATTCTTCCCACAGGTATAAAAATTATTGACCTTCTGTTTCCTCTGGTTAAAGGCTCAAAGAGCGGTATCTTAGGAGGAGCGGGCTTAGGAAAGAGCGTTTTAACTTTGGAGATTATTCATAATATTATCAAGAAACATGAAGGCTCTGCTGTGTTTGCTGGGGTAGGAGAAAGAATAAGGGAAGGCAATGAGCTTTATTATGAACTTAGCCGGTTGGGAGTAATTTCTAAGACTATGCTTGTCTTTGGTCAGATGAATGAGCCTCCAGGTGCGAGGTTTATTGGTGCGGTTACTGGGGTAACTATGGCTGAGTCAATTCAGAAAATGAATCAGGATGTGCTTTTGTTTGTAGATAATATTTTTAGGTTTATCCAGGCGGGAGCAGAGATATCTACTCTCCTAGGCCATCTTCCTTCAGAAACAGGATATCAGCCCACTCTCCTTTCAGAAGCAAGTGAATTTCATGAGAGAATCAGAGCTCTTCAGGAGGGAGGAGGTTCAATCACTTCAATTGAGGCAGTATATGTGCCTGCTGATGATTTAACTGACCCAGCAGTAGTAGCTATATTTAGCTTTTTAGATTCAATAATGGTTTTATCTAGAGAAAGGATTCAACTCGGTCTTTATCCAGCAATTGACCCTTTGCTTTCTTCTTCGGCAAATCTTGATCCTGATATTGTGGGAAGGCGTCATTATGATATTTCCCAAGAAGTAATAAGGATATTTCAGAAATACGAGGAATTAAGGCGGATAGTAATGGTTATAGGGGTAGATGAGCTTTCAGCTTCAGATAGGCTTATTTATGAAAGAGCTCGGAAGCTTCAGAATTTCTTAACCCAGCCTTTTTTTGTGGCTGAATCCTACACGGGCAAGCCTGGTGCTTATGTTGCTTTGGAGGAGACTCTTGAGGGTTGTGAAAAAATTATTTCAGGAAGGGTTGATTCTATTCCTGAATCTCAATTTTATATGATAGGAGCCTTAAACCTATGAGAACTTTGTTGGTTTTTATTTTTCTTATTCAGATGCTATATCCTTGTTATGCCGGTAAGGAAGAGATACCTCTTTTGATAGAGAAGGCCAATTTTTATATAGAGACTGAACAGTTAGAGAGGGCTATAGAAGAGTATAAGAAAGTTTTAAAGATTAACCCTCAGCATGATTTAGCTCATCTTCAACTGGGGAATATCTATCTACGGATAGGAGATTGTAACCGAGCAATAAGATATTTTTTGGGCCTTCTTAAGATTAGACCCAATAGTTTTTTAGCTAATTTTAATCTGGGTTTAGCTTATCTTAGTAAGAAGGATTACTCTAAGGCAATTTACTACTTTAATAAGGCTAAGGAGATTTGGCCTCGAAACTATAAAGTTTATTACCTATTAGGGTCGGCTTATTATCTTAAAAAGGGTTATTCCCAAGCTATCCAGGCTTATAAAGAGTGTGTGAGGATTAACCCTAATTTTGATAAAGCTTATATAGGTTTGGTAGAGGCTTACTATAAAGCTGGAAGGAAGCAAGAAGCTTTTAAAGAAATTAGGAAGTTGAGGAAGCTGGGTAGGGAAAAGTTGGCCAATAGTTTGTCTCTTTGGTTAAGTAGGAGAGAGAAGTAAGAGTGGGTCAAAGAATTCTTTTAGGAGAAATTCTTATTAAGAAAGGTCTTATAACCGAGAGCCAATTAAAGGAAGCTTTAGAAATACAAAAAAGTACTCGGGAATTTTTAGGCTCAATCCTTCTAAGAAAGAATTTTATAAAGGAAGAAGATTTATTAAAAGCCTTATCTGAACAGTTGGGTATTCCTTTTTTAGAACTTAAGGAGATAAAAATTGATGAGAATTTAGTAGAGAGATTTTCTAAATCCTTGATTTTAGAGAAGCGGTGTTTTCCTTTAAAATTAGAGGGAGACTTTATAACTTTAGGTATCACTAACCCTTTAGATGCTTGGACAGTCTCTGAAGCTGAGAAGCAGGTTCCCGGATATAAGATTAAAGCAGTCTTGCTCTCATCTAAGGATATGGAGAAATTATTAGAATTTTACCGTAATTACTTAAAGAGTAAGATAAGGAGGCGGTTAGGGTTTTAATTATTTTAGGAAGATATGCTAAATGGAGTTTGAGTTAAGAAAAGATATTTTTTAGAGAGAGGTCGATGAAGAGAGTAGAAGAGATTTTGAAAGAAGTTCTTCTTAGCAGAGGGCTAATAAGCAAGGAAGAATGGCCTAAACTTAAAGAGGAAGCCTTAAGAGCTGATACCTTTATTATAGGATTAGCTCAGCAGGGACTAATTTCAGAGAAGGAGGCACTTCAAATTTTAGCTAAAGAGCTTAATTTAGAGTATTTAAATCTAAGAGATGTTACAGTTGAGAAGGAAGCTATCGAGAAAGTTCCTGTAAGAATTGCTTTTTATTACAAATTCTTACCTCTTAAGATTGAAGAGAGAGAATTAACTATAGTTGTAAGCTTCCCTTTAGATGTAAAGACTCAAGATGAGATAAGGACCCACTTAGGCTACAATATTAAAGTAGCCTTGGCTCCCCAAGAAGAGATTCTGGAGGCTCTTAAGAAATCTTATGGGGTAGGAGCAGAGACTTTGGAGAAGATTAGCACTCTTTCTCAGAAGACCCCCCAAGTTAGAGAAGAGGTAAAGATAGAAGAGATAGAGGCCTTAGCTGAAGATGCCTCAGTTATAAGGTTGGTAAATGAGATAATTTCTGAGGCTTATAGAAAGAGAGCTACGGATATTCATATTGAGCCTTATAGAGATAGCGTAGCAGTACGCTATCGGATAGATGGGGTT
>CAZSAI010000047.1:0-8483 GCA_964604895.1 uncultured Planctomycetia bacterium | reverse complement strand
TATCTTGAGGTTCTATCTTTACTATTAAATCATGAATTTTAGAAGCAGTAGTATAAGTATCTTCCTGGGAAAGAAGCAGAGGTATCCCTGAGTTTTTTACTAAGTCTATAATAGCAGGGTTAGGCTTTAGCCCTCCAGTAAGGACTATTCCTGAGGTTTGAATATCCTCCTTCAACTTATCCATTTGAAAACCTACCACTGCCAAAATCATATCTTCTCTATCTCCAGGAGTGATAACCAAACTCTTATCAGAAAAATAATTTAAAGCATCATGAGGTGCCATAGCTCCCACCAAAATCCTCCCCACATATTTATCTAACCCACTACCCCTCTCCAGAAGCTCAAAACCCCCCTCTTTTAAAATCTGCTCTATAGTAGGACTGGGAAGAAGTCTTTGATAAGGAATTACTCCCAAAAGTTCTAAACCTTTTTTTCTTAATCCTAATCTTACTAATTTACTTATCTTAGCGTATTTATCTGCTCTTACTTTGTTAATAACCACTCCAGCAATTTTAACTTTTTCTTTCTCAAATAAAGCCTTATTTAATACTATCTCATCAATAGGCCGACCGATACCACCACTGGAGATTACCAATACCTTTGAATTTAACATTTTAGCTACCTCAGCATTAGACAAATCAAATACAGCCCCTACCCCCGCATGACCTGTACCCTCAATAACTACAAAATCTTTATCTTTACAGATTCTTCTAAAAGATTTTCTAATCTTCTCAGCCAACTCTTTCTTTCTTGGTCTTAATATATATTTTTGAGTAAAACCCCTCTCTACAGCTATAGGGCTCATATCTTTAAGGTTATCCTTAATCTGACATACATTTCTTATAAGAAGGGCATCCTCGTCTACTTTTTGACCTTTCTCAAAAACATACCTTTGTCCCACTGGCTTAATAAAACCTATATTCTCAAATCTTTCTTTAAGAGCACAAATTAGGCCTAAACTAATTACGGTCTTACCATCATTCTGATGAGTAGCTGAAATATAAATCCTGGAAGGTCTCTTTCTCATCTAAGATTTTTTCTTTTTAAAACTTTTGATTTTTTCTGCCAAAGGTAGATTAAACTCTAGAGAAAAACTTTAAACTAATATAGTTATCTCTTCTCCCACTTTAGAAGCTCAATTACCTTAGCTAAGGTGGAACCTTGGTCTATTTCTTCTCTTAATCTATTTTCCTGTTCCAAAATACTCATTGCTCGGTTAGCTATCTCTACTACTATCTCTTTAGGTATACAAACCAAACCATCATCATCTCCCACAAGCCAATCTCCTGGAGAAATTCTCACTCCCCCTATAACTAAGGGCACCCCAATTTCTCCCAGACCCTTAGGCTCTCCAGCAGTAGGAGTAATCAACTTAGTAAACACCGGAAATTTCAACTTCTTAATCTCTGAAGTATCCCGAACTCCCCCATTTATCACTACCCCCGAAAGTCCTTTTTGAAGAGCTCCGTGAGTAGCTAACTCCCCCCAAACTGCTGGAGGTTGACCTCCGGCATCTATGACTAACACATCACCCTTATTAGCTAAATCTACTGCCTCCACAGGTTTTGCCCAATCTCCTGGATAAGTCCTTACAGTCAAAACAGCTCCTACCATCTTTATCCCAGAAAATAAGGGAAAAAGTCCTTTTATATCTCCGCTCCGATGAAGGGCATCAGAGATATTAGGACTAGATACTCTCTTTAAGATTTTAGAGACATCTCTAAGACCTACTCTCTTAAAAAAATCAGTCTTTATCTTTTTCCTCTTAAGGATAGCTTCTTTTATCTTTTTTGTCTCTTTATAAGGGTCTTTGGCTTTAGTAATTGAGCCTCCTACAACTATAATAGTTGCTCCAGCCTTAACTGCCTCATAAGCGGTTTCTGAGTTTATGCCTCCAGCTACAGCCACAGGGATATTTACTACTTTTGCTACTCTCCTTAACTTAGAAAAGGGCTCTTTTCCCTGCATCTGTTCATCGATTGAGACATGAATACCTATAAAGTCAGCACCTAATCTTTCTACTTCTTTAGCTCTCTCCTCTAACTCCTCATTCTTTATCTCTATCAAATCAACTAAGATTTTTGCTCCGTAATTTTTCCCTGCTCGAATGCATTCTTTAATTGTAGAATTAGAAGCAAGCCCTAAGACACAGACAATATTAGCTCCTGCCTTAGCGCAAGCCTCAACCTCTATTCTCCCTACATCAATAGTCTTAGTATCAGCTATCAAGGTTATCTGAGGAAACTCCTTTCTTAATACCCTCAAGGTTTCTAAACCCTCACTCTTTATAAGAGGAGTTCCTACTTCCAGCCAATCTACCCCAGCCTTAACAGCTTCCTTAGCTACCTTTAAAGCTCTTTTTAAATTCAAGAAATCTAAAGCTAACTGTAAAATTGGCCCCATTTTTATTTTATTTCTACAACAGGCTTAACTCTATTCTCCAATAATTTGAACAATCAAGGTTCTCCAACGCGGTCGATTATCAAAATCAATAAAGATAATTTGCTGCCAGGTTCCTAAGATAAGTCTTCCTTGGGAGAAAGGTACAGTTAAAGAAGGACCTAAGAGGCTTGCCCGAATATGGGAGAAGCCATTGCCATCTTGCCACCTTAGATTATGCTGATACTCCCCCTCTTGAGGAGCTATTATCTCTAAGGCTCTTCTAAGGTCTGAGATTAGGCCTGATTCATACTCTAAAGTAGTAACCGCTGCGGTTGAACCAGGAACAAAAACCGTAACTATCCCCTCTTTCAAACCAGAACCTTTAAGACATTTCTCTACATCCTGGGTAATATCCAGGATATCAGTAAATCCTTTGGTCTTCAAACTAATGGATTTTTTTACTACCATGGGAATTATTAACTTAATTAATATAGTTATTTACAAGCTTCCAAATAAGAATCGCAATAAATAATTTTATTCAAAAGAAGCTCAGCTGTAGTCAAAGCATCCATCAATTCCTTATCTAAAGGGTCTAAGATTGCTGAATCTAAACCACGAGCTTGAGCCATAACTAAAAAAGTCCTATTAATTAGGGCTCTATTTTTTGTTCCTTGGGAAATATTGCTCAACCCAATTATAGTCCGAGGCGGAGGGTTATAAAGCAGTTTAAATTCCCTTAAAGCCTCTAAAACTTCCCTTGCTTGAGGTTGAGCTACATTTACGGGTAAAATTATTGGGTCCAAATAAAGCTCATCAAGCGGAAGCCCAACTTCTGTCCAAGAGGTAACAATTTGAGCAGCAAATTCAGAACGCTGGGCACTATCCCGAGGAATTCCAGTCTTTGCCATAGTCAAACCAATAAGAGAAGCCTTATATTCCTTAGCCAAAGGGATAAGAACATCTAATTTCTCTTTGTCCGCAGTAGTTGAGTTTATAATTGCTTTATTCTCAACTACTCTTAAGCCTTCTTTAATAACCTCTAGCTTTGTGCTATCTAAAGCCAAAGGAACATTTACTACTTCCTGGATTGTCTCTACCAACCACTTCATAGCCTCGATAGGCTCGGAGGAAGCAACCCCTACATTTACATCTAAAGCTTGTGCTCCTGCTTCCACTTGAAGCTTAGCTAAATTCTGGATAACTTCTTTATCTTTATTCTTTATAGCTTTTCTTACATCCTTATACATCCCGTTGATTCTCTCGCCAATTATAAACATCTCTACCTCCTATACTTGAGATATAACTTGACATATAACTTCCAAAGTAATGTGTCAAGTTAAGGATGAATCAACCACCCATTAACTTATCAATAGTCTCTTTTACTATTTTTACTGCTTGAGGATGTCTCATCACCAAAATATCTGCCCCAGCCAATAAAACAGCTAAGGCGGTAGTAGCTTCCCAGATTATACCTCGTTCCTTTTCTTCTCCCCATTCAGGAAATTCAGACTGAGAAGCCTTTGCCTCTTTTGCTCGCCAAGCTTCTTGGCCCACAAAACAAATAAAAGGCTGAGATAACATCTTATCTCCAGAAAGACCTGCTAAGCGGGCTCTCTCCATAATTGAATAAGCATATTCTAAACCATAACCCAAAGCTCCAATAGTAGGATTTATTACTATCTTGTTTAAATCAAAACCCATCTCCGAAATCAAGATATTTACTTGTTTAGCAATATTAATATCTATGGGAGACTCAGCAATTATATTATGACCATCAGCTAAACAGGCTGCAGTGAGAGTCTTATAATTTTCCTGGGTAGCTGAACCTATCAAACATCTTTCACCTTTGGCTACCTCACTACATTTAGGTAAAACCAGATTGTCTCTTTCTGCCTCTCCACAACCCAAGATGATTAAAGGAACTCCTACTGCTTTTAATATAGAACTTAGGGTAGAGGAAACCCTCTCTAGGTCAACCTCTCCAAAATCTGGGTGGATACTCTTTAGAGTTAAACATAAAAGCTCTGCTTTATATTCTTGAACACATTTTTTTGCCCATTCTATGGGATTATCTAAAACATCTAAAAAAGGTTCCTTTAAAACCTCTGACCAATCTGAAGGGGGGAAATCTAAAACCTCCATAGCAATCACTGGGCGATGAGGAATCTCTCCTTCGAAAAATAAAAAAGGAAGGGTGCTTTCTCCTCCTACTACTACTTTAGAAGCCCGAGTTCCTCCTTCTTCCTTAGTGGCCCCAATAATTACAGTATTAACCTTACTTGTCCACCTCTCTAAGACTTGCTCCATAAATCCTCCTTATGTATTTATATTAGGGAATCTAGCCAAATCAGTATGAGGAAAAAATAAACTAGAAACATACTCATCCATATACCCAGGCTCAGTACTTAACTCCACATAGGTCATTTTCTTAGCAACCTCTTCTGCTTCCTTCTTAGCCTGATAAGAAAGAAGAATCTCTCTGGCTCCTACTAAGGAACTATTACCTACAAAAGTAAATCTTTCTCTTTCTAAGTCGGGAAGTAAGCCTATAGTTACTGCTTTATCAATATCTAAGTAAGTACCAAACCCCCCAGCTATAAAAAACTCCTTTATATCTTTAAAGCTTAAGCTTAATTTTTTAAGAAGAATAAAACTTGCTGAATATATTGCTCCTTTAGAGCGTTTAAGATTTTCGATATCCTGTTCAGTGATCACAATATCTGAGGTAGAATCCATCTCTCCTTTAAAAACTAGGACAAATTCCCTGCCTTCGGAACCTTCTCTTATTCTTTTAGAACTGGAATCTTTAAATTTGCCAGTCCGGTCAATAATCCCTTTTCTAAATAACTCAGCTAAGCAATCAATATAGCCTGAGCCACATATCCCTATGGGTTTTTCATCTCCAATAGTAGTAACCTTCACACAATCTTCAGAGTCTATCTCTACCCTCTGAATAGCTCCTTTAGTTGCCCTTACTCCACACTTTACCCCGCTTCCCTCAAAAGCAGGCCCAGCTGAGGCTGAGCAGGAAATAAGCCACTCTTTATTACCTAAAACTATCTCCCCATTTGTCCCTATATCTATAAGCATAGATAACTCTTCTTTTCTATTAAGCCCACAGGCTAAGACCCCTGCAGTTATATCTCCTCCTACATAGGTACTTACCCCCGGAACGCACAATAGTAACCCTCGAGGATTTATCTTAATACCAGCCTCAGCTGCCCTTATTACAGGAACAAAATTAGCGGTAGAGACATAAGGCTCTCTTCTAATAAAAGTAGGATCAACTCTCAAGAGTAAATGAACCATAGTAGTATTTCCCGCACAGACTACTCCATTTATATCAGTCAAATTGATATTTGCCTCCTTTACCAACTCTCCAATTAGATGATTTATATTATCAATCACTGCATGATGAAGTCTCTCCAGGCCTCCGCCTTCGGTAGCATAAATTATCCTCGTTATCACATCGCTTCCAAAACTGGCTTGCTTATTATGAGTAGCTTTGGTTCCTAAGACTTGGCGAGTATTTAGATTTATAAGCTGAGCTGAGACAGTGGTTGTTCCTACATCCACTGCTACCCCGTAATTCTTCTGAGTAGTATCTCCGGGCTCAATTGAGACAATCTCAACCGTCCCATTTCTTTTCCCCAACAAAACAGTTACTTTCCACTCACTTTCTCTTAGAAGTTTTCCTAATTTCTTTATATTGGTAAGACCTGTTTGCATTATAGGAATATCTCTAATCTTTCTAATTTCTCTATAAAGCCTTTCTAAATCACTAACAGTATCAGTAAGCGTAGGAGGAGGCAATTCTAAATAAAGCTTAGTAGCTAAAGGACTATGAATAAACAAGTCTTTCTTGATTAAGTCCTTTCCTTTATCTACATCCACAGCAGAAGAATAGAGACCCTTAAGACGCAAAAACTTTGCATCCTCCTCAGAAATCTTATCTAAATCTAAGCGAGACTCTGAAGGAACCTCTACCTCCATATCACTAAGAACAATAGTTTGACAAGCTAGAACATAACCTTTCTCTCGTTCTTCTTGGGATATTCTTCCTGAGGGCTCAGTCTTGAAACTTCCTTTTTTAACAATAACCTTACATCGACCACAAACCCCATCTCCTCCACAACTGGAATTAATAAAAACTCCAGCTTCAATAGCTGAAGAAAGTAAATCTTTTCCTTTAGCTACTTTTACTTCAGTAGGATGGGGATGAAAGAATTTTACAGTATAGACTTCTTTCTCCATTTCAAGAAAGACTCTTTAAGCTTTTAAGATAAGAGGGTATGCCTGCAGCCTCTTTTGGTCCAACTCTTACTTTCCAACCTGAAGCCTCCTCCAACTTTCCACTTAATACTGCTACATATCCAGGGATAATTACCTCCCGATGGGAGACTCTTTCCTCTATCCCTATACCTTTTAAAGTCTTAGCAATACTTTCTGCGGTAAACTTCTCAGCTGCCCAGGCAGTTAAAACACTTAAACCTTCGGCATCACAGGTAATTATATAAGAAGGTATTTTTGAAGCCTCCACTTCTGACTCTACCGTAAAGTAGGTTAGAGAAAAATTTGTAGTGACTAAAATGGGGGATTTATCATCAACTTTTCCAATTTCAAAAACCTTAGACTCAACCTGAAGAGGCTTCTGAGGATCAGTAAAAATATTTTGCCTTAAAGTAAGAATGGGTAGAATCTGCCAAGGCTGAAAGCCTCTCATTATTACTATGCTTGAATACTTACAAACTAAGGCACAGGCTTGCATCACCTCTTGATAAGGCTCAGAAGAAGTGGTAAAGCTTAAAGTGGGATAACCTAAAGGCCTGAAAAGTTTCTTTAAGGCTTGTCTTCTTATCTGAGTTAAATCTTGAATCTTCGAGGCTAAATCTTTCTTATCTATATCAAGAACTAAATCCGTAACACCTAAAGAAACTATCTTTTGAGTCAATTGGGAAAGCTCATCCAAACTTTGGGCTCTTATACCTAAAGGAAGACTGTATTCTTTAGCAATCTTTGCCATCTCTTCAAAATTATCCCGGGTAGCTGGATAAATTAGAGGTCTTCTTTCTAAAGCTTTAGATACAGCTTCTTTGATTAACCCAGGGACCTCGGAAATCAAAAGTAAATTAAGTGTGGAATTATCTAAAACTTCTTCTACTGCCCTAAGAAAATTCTCTTTATTCTGGCTCTCTGCCTCTACAGCTATTAAATCTACGCCTATCTTTTGGCCTACCCTTGTAAACCTTAACTGATTTATCTTAAGAATCCTATTTCTTATCTCTTCTAAAGGAAGGCTATCTTCTATTAAAAAACCAATCCCGGTAGGATGATAAAAAGTCTCCTCATGTCTAAACATTACTGTTTCATTGCCTACCTCTAATTTATTTTCACCCCCTCCAATAGTAACTAACCTTATTGGCGGCTGAGAGGCAGACTCTAAGGCTTTCTTTGCCTCTTCAGTTACATAAGGACATTTGCTTAAATCAACCTTTTTAGCTGCTAACTGCATAGCAAAAGCAAGGCAAGTAGGAAATCCACACTCTTTGCAATTTTTTTTAGGCAAATGCTTATAGATATCTAACCCGGATAGCCCCATCTTCTCTCCTTTTTAGTTCAAAATTTATAACTTTATAATTAAATGAACTAAATAAGAGGTGGCATATCCAAAGCTGGATGTTTCACTTTCTGCAAATATTCTAATAATTCCTCAGAAGTAGTTGCTTTAGTCTCATCAGCTATTCTATCTATTAAATCAGGAACCCCCTCTTCTTGAGCCCTCTTCCTTAACTTCTCACCTAAATATTCTTTTAACTCCTTAGTCATCCAGACTATTCTCTTTAACCCTCCATCAGCAGAGATAAATTTTCTACTTACAATATAGAGTCTTCCTATCCCCATAAAACCAGGAGTTTGAGCTCCTCCCCCAACTGAGCCAGCTAAGGTAGAAAAAGTCATCCCACAAGGGGTCATCCCGGGATACTCTCTATTTACTATCATAAAGCCATTGGCTTCAGGTAAAATTGCCACAATACACTCAAAACACCCACAGTTTGCAATGTGAATCCCATTAGCATAGTAACTATGGGTATGGGAAAGGG
>CAZSAI010000046.1:0-8591 GCA_964604895.1 uncultured Planctomycetia bacterium | reverse complement strand
TGTCTGGGTGCATAATTGTGAACATCATCTTCTGCCTTTTATCGGCAAAGCCCACATCGCTTATATCCCAGATAAGAAAATTACCGGTCTGAGCAAGATTGTCCGGGTAGTTGAAGTTTTATCTAAGAGGCTTCAAGTCCAGGAGAGACTTACTACTCAAATTGCTGATGTTATAATGAAAAAATTAAACCCTAAAGGGGTAATGGTAGTAATTGAAGCAGAACACCTGTGTATGTCAATGCGGGGGGTTAAAAAACCAGGGACAGTTACTACTACCTCAGTAGTAAGAGGGATTTTTCGGAAGAATCAGAAGACCCGTCAGGAGGCTTTAAGCCTTATTTTTAAAAAATAAAGTGAGAGATTTTTATGGGTAGGATTATTCGGAAGAAATCCTCAGGGTGGGCAAGTTGAAAGTAAAAGCCTCTATTGAAAGTAAGGAGTTAAGAGTAGGAGAGTTCTTTATAAAGTTTTTTAGGTAGCTCATATATAAACATAGAAGCACGAGAAATTACTATCCCATTTCTAAAAGTATATTTTGTCTCAGGATAAACCATAAATACTTTCTTCTTAGCTCGAGTTACTGCCACATAAAAAAGCCTTCTTTCTTCCTCTAAACTCTGGGAAGATTCTAAGGCTTTAGGATGGGGAAAGTCATACTCATTAAGTCCGATTAAAAAGACTATTTGCCATTCTAAACCTTTAGCTTGGTGAATAGTAGAGAGAATTAAGATATCTTCTTTCTCCAAGGCAGAGAGGAGACTCTCCCCCTTGAATTCTTCATAGCTGGCAAGGTCTTCTAAGAAGTTTCTTATGGTAGAGAATTTACCTGCTATCTTAGCTAATTCTTCTAAATCTAAGAGTCTGTCTTCAGGATTATCAAAACTACTATAGCAGTAGTCCTTATATTCTTCTATAATAATTTTTAAAGCCTTTTGAGGAGAGGATTCTTTTTTGATTTTAGAGAAGGTTCTAAAGAAGTCTCTTAAGCTTTCCTTAACACTTTTGGGAAATTTTTTTAATATAAATTCTTTACTCTTTTTTTCTTTAATAAAAAGAGTCCATATTTTTTGAGCGTAGTTTCTTCCAATCCCGGAGTAGAGACAGAGCGCTCTTTTGAAAGAAAGTTCATCGTAAGGATTGACTAAAATCTTTAAGTAGGAGAGAGCATCCTTTATATGAGCCTGTTCAAAGAATCTTAAGCCGCCTCTTACTATGTAAGGGATATTTCTTTTTATAAGTTCCATTTCTAATTCTAAGGCTAAGTATCTTGATCGAAAAAGAACAGCTACTTCTTTTAAAGGAATCCCTTCTCTATAGAACTTTAAAATTTTATCAGCTACAAATTCAGCTTGCTGGTAGATGTCTTTAGTAGTTATTAGAAAAGGTAGTTCTCCAGCTTTATTTATAGCTTGGAGGTTTTTAGGAAATTGGTTTTTATTGTTGTTGATTATAGCATTAGCCAGGTTTAGTATTTGAGGAGTACTTCGATAGTTTATTTCCAGCTTAAAAATTCTGGCATCTTTAAATACTAAAGGAAAATCCAAAATATTTCTTATCTCAGCTGACCTGAAAGAATAGATAGATTGAGCATCGTCTCCTACTACTAAAATATTTTTATGAGAGAAAGAAAGCTTTTTTAAGATTTCAAATTGGAGTCTGTTAGTGTCTTGGTATTCATCTACTAAGATATATTGGAAAAGTTGAGAATATCTTTGAGCTAATCTTTTTTCTTCAAGGAGCTTAAGCCAGTAAACTAATAGGTCTTCAAAGTCTAAAATATTTGCTTCTTTCTTTTTTTGGATATATTTAGAAATCACTCTTTTTATCTGAGAAGTGTATTCTTGGATATGAGGATATCTTTTTGCTATTATCTCATCTAAGTCGGTTTGAGAATTTAAGCTTGCTGAGTAAATATTAAGAATCAGGTCTTTCTTAGGAAAAAGCCTTCCTTGTTTTTGAAAGCCTAATTCTTCTATGCAATCCTGGATTAAGTCCTTAGAGTCTTCCCTATCCATAATAGTGAAGTTAGGAGAGAAGCCTAAGAGATGGGCCTCTCTTCTTAAGATTATTCCTCCTAAGTGGTGAAAAGTTCCCATCCAGAGTTTTCTTAAGTTTTTTCTTAAGAGGACTTCAGCTCGGTTAATCATCTCTCGGGCTGCTTTATTAGTAAAAGTTACCAGCATAACATTTTCTGGATTTATTCCTTTTTCCACCAGATAAGCTAATCTATAGACCAAAACTCTCGTCTTTCCTGAGCCTGCTCCTGCTAACACAAGGCAAGGCCCCTCAGCTTGGGTTACTACCTTATACTGTTGAGGATTTAGCTCTTTTTGGTAGTCTATCCTGAAGGCTTTAGAGAGAGGGATTCTTAAATTATACTTCATTTAACAATTCTTTAAATCTTTTAGCATTTTTTATAGCGAATCCGTAAGCATCGTTATTAAAGAAGACAAATAGAGTATCTACTTCTTTTAGCCATTTCTTTGTTTTTTCTGTCCATTTTTTTAATTCTTCTTCCGAATATTCTGAACCATAAAGAATTTTTCCTCCATGAAATCTTAAATATAAGAAGTTAGAGGTGAGAACCTCTTGAGAAGGCCAGCGAGGTGAATCTGCTATGCAGAGGTTAATATTTTCTTCTCTTAAAACTTTGAAAGTTTTTTGGTTAAACCAACTTTTATCCCTAAATTCAAAGCTATGAAGAACTCTCTTAGCAAGCTTATTATTCTTAAGCTCGGCAATAAAGCCCTTAAGTCTTTCTAAGTTAAACTTAAAAGAAGCTGGAAGTTGCCAGAGAACACAGATTAACTTTTCTCCTAAGTAAGAAGCGTTTTCAAAAAACATCTCCAAAGAATTCTTTACTTCCTTTAGTCTCTTTACATGGGTGATAAACCTTGAGCCTTTAATGACAAATTTGAACTCCGAGGGAGTCTTTCTCTGCCAGTTTTTAAATACACTTTGATTAGGTAGTCTATAAAAGGTGACGTTTAATTCTACAGAGTTAAAAAATTGGGAGTAGTATTCTAAGAGTTTATTTTTTGGCCATTCTTTGGGATAAAAAACCCCTTCCCAGTGAGAATAGTTATATCCCGAAGTTCCTATAAACTTCTTCATAGTTTTAGATTATAACATATATAAAAAATATTCAAAAATTAATTTGAATACTCTCTTTTAGGAGTTATAATACTACTGAATCTAAAGAAGATGATGGAAACAATCTTAAGGATAAAACATATAATTTTTCCTTATTTAGAAGAATTAAGGAATTTCTATTTTTCTATAGCTAATCCTCTATTTTGGGTTTTTTTGTTTATTTTGTTTCTGTTCCTTTTAAGGTTTTGGAAGATTAAGAAATCTTTTTCTTTCTCTTTAGTCCTTGCTTTTATCTTATTAGGGAGTACAAAAGTTGAAGCTTGGCTTCTTTCTATAGGGATAGATAGAGAAGGTTTTGGAATACCCCTGTTGAGAGCATTTACTTTTTTAATAATAGGGATAGTCTTTGTTTACTATGTCTTTGTAAGAGGAGAGTAAGTGCAGATAAAAATTCTTAAGATATTTCTTCTTTTAAGTGGAATCTTGCTTTCTCAAGGCTGTTTTCTTATAACTCTTCCTTTTCAATTGGTAGGTCAAGTCTTTAAGGTAACTTTTGGGATTTTGGGAGGAGTGATAAATTTATTGGGTAAAATCCCCCTTCCTCCTCCAGGAGTATTTTAAAAAAATAAAGACAAAACTTTGGTTAAAACGCCTAAAGAGGGATTTTTAAGTTTAGCGGGCTTACTAATTGCTACAGGATTAGTATTTCTTCTTTTTTATTTAGTTTTGAATAGCTATTTTAAAAACTCTTATAGGAAGAGAAAAACAGAGCTTCTAAAAAGAAAAGGTATAGGTTCTAGAAATTATCGGTCAATTTTAGATAGTACTAATAGAAAAATTAAAGATATAAATAGAGAAATTTTAATTAGAAATAGAGAGCTGAAGAAGATTAAGTAAGCCAGGCTAATCATCGATTTTTACTCTTTTAATAGTTGAGAAAGAAGTTTAAGTTGTTCTTCATCTATTATCTATAGATTTTTAACTCCGTTTCTCTTTCTATGTTTACTAAGATAAACTCAGCCTTAAACATTGGTCTAGAGGTAGAGATTGTTGAGGTAGAAGTAGATATTGCCAGAGGCCTTCCTCGGGTAAACTTAGCTGGCCTTCCCGATACAGCTATTAAAGAAAGCAGAGAAAGAATTGAAGCTTCAATTAGAAATTCTGGTTTTAATTTTCCTAAAGAAAGAATTACTATAAATTTTGCCCCTGCAGGAGTAAAAAAGGAGGGTGTATTTTTTGATTTAGCGGTAGCTTTAGGAGTTTTAGCTTCTTCTCATCAAGTAAGGCGAGATTCTTTAGAAGAGTATCTTGTATTAGGGGAACTTTCTTTAGATGGGAAAGTAAGAAGAATAAAAGGGGTTTTACCTATAGTTTTAGAGATGAGGAGGAGAAAGTTTAAAAAGCTTATTTTACCTGAAGGGAATGCTTCTGAAGCCGGTATTATAGAAGAAGTAGAGGTCTATCCAGTAAAGAATCTTTATGAAGCCGCCTGCTTTTTAAATAAAACTATAGAGATAGCTCCTTATAGAGGAGATAGAGAAAAACTTTTTAGGAGAATTTCTTCTTATAACTTAGATTTTTCTGAGGTAAAAAATCAGCATTTCGTAAAGAGGGCAATAGAGGTAGCTGTGGCTGGGGCTCATAATATTTTACTTATTGGTCCTCCAGGAGCAGGCAAGACTATGTTGGCTAAAAGAGTTCCTACAATTTTACCGGATATGGATTTTGAGGAGATTTTAGAGACAACAAAGATATACAGTATTTCTGGTCTTCTTAAGAAAAATAAACCCTTACTTACAGAAAGACCTTTTAGGAGTCCCCATCATACTTCATCTAATATTTCTTTAATAGGAGGTGGTTCATCCCCTAAGCCTGGAGAAGTGAGTCTTGCTCATAACGGGGTTCTCTTTTTAGATGAGCTCCCCGAGTTTAGAAGGGATGCTTTGGAAGTATTGAGGCAACCTTTAGAAGATAAGGAGGTGACCATAGCTAGGGCTAAGAAGACTTTAAGGTTTCCAGCAAATTTTCTTCTCATTGCTACTATGAATCCTTGTCCTTGTGGTTATTTTGGGTATGAGGAGAGAGGAAAGACTTGCAGATGTTCTCCTTCTCAAGTTCAGAGATATAGACATAAAATCTCAGGTCCTCTCCTAGATAGGATTGATATCCATATTGAGGTGCCTTCCATAAAGTCAGCTGAGCTTCTTTCTGAGGTTAAAGAAGAGGAGCCTTCTTCTCGGATAAGACAGAGAGTAAATAAAGCCCAGCTAATTCAAAAAGAAAGATTTAGAGAAGAGGGTATCTTCTTTAATTCTCAGATGAGCCATTCTCAAATTAGGAAGTACTGTCCTTTGAGAAGAGAGAGTAGAGATTTTTTAAGAATGGCTATAGAAGAGTTGGGTTTAACTGCTCGGGCTTATGATAAGGTCTTAAAAGTAGCAAGAACTATAGCGGATTTAGCTAAAGAAGAAAGCATACTTTCTGAACATATTGCTGAGGCTATTCAGTATCGGAGTTTAGATAAGAATTTCTAAAGTCTTAAAAGGATTACTTGCTTTTAGTCATTTTTTTTATATAATCTAATTACAATGATAAAAGAACTCTTTTCCAATCGAATTCTTTGGGCTACTCTCTATAGCTGGATTATTGCCCAGGTTATAAAGATTTGTCTAAATATAATAAGAGAAAGAAGGTTTAATTTTTCTTGGCTTATTACTACTGGGGGTATGCCTTCGGCCCATTCTGCAAGCGTGGCTACCTTAGCTACTTATATTGGACTCAAAGAAGGTTTTAACTCTGGGATATTTGCTGTTTCGGTAATAATTGCTCTTATTGCTATGTTTGATGCTCAGACCTGGAGGCGCTCTATAGGGATTCAAGCTAAAATTTTAAATACTATTGTGGAGGACCTCTACAAAGGTAAGAAAGTAGAAGAGGAGAAGTTAAGAGAGCTTATTGGTCATACTCCTATAGAAGTATTTATAGGGGCACTGTTAGGGATTTTAGTGGCTTTTATTTTTTATAGGTAAAAAGAGGAGCAGAAATGAGAAGTAGGATATTTTATATTTTAATCCTTGGATGTTCTTTATCTCTAGGTGGTTGTATGCCTTCTAAAGAAGAGAGTCCGCAAAAAAAAGAAGAGGTCTCTCTAATTAAGAAAAACATAGAAGAAGCGGAGGCTAAACAGAGAAAAGGCCTTCTTCTAGAAGCTAGAAGGATATATAAGAAAATATTTCCTCAACTCAGTAATCCTTCCCAGATAGAAGAAGTTAAAAAGAAGATAGAAGATTTAAATATCAAAATACTCTTCTCCAATATCATAGATGAAGATAGTTTCTTATATGAGGTAAAGCCTGGAGATACTTTAGAAAAAATTGCTAAAAGCTTTGGTACTACTGTAGAATTACTTAAGAGGGCCAATAGTCTTTCTTCAGATATTATCCGGGTAGGGGATAAGCTTAAAGTTACCAAAGCAAAATTCTCTATAGTGATAGATAAGTCCCAAAATCGACTATTCTTAAAGAAAGAAAATGAGGTTTTTAAGACTTATATAGTCTCTACCGGTAAGAACAACTCTACACCTTCTGGCAATTTTAAAATCGTTACTAAACTTAGGAATCCTGTGTGGTTTAGAAGAGATATAGGGGCAGTTGTACCTCCAGATAGTCCCGAGAATGTTTTAGGTTCCCGCTGGTTAGGTTTAAATATTAAGGGTTATGGGATTCATGGAACTAATAAACCCGATGCCTTAGGCGAACAGAATACCCAGGGGTGTATCCGGATGAGTAATAAAGATGTGGAGGAATTGTTCTCTATAGTCCCTAGAGGCACAGAAGTAACCATTGTTGATTAAATGAATATTTTAGAATTTGAGAGGCCAATCATAGAGCTGGAAGAAAGAATTAAGGAGTTGAAGAATTTTTCTTCCCAACGTCATATAGACCTTTCTTCTGAAATTGAGAAATTAGAGAAGAAGTTAGAGAATCTAAAAAAAGAGATATATGGAAACTTAAGTCCCTGGCAAAGGATTCAGATAGCACGTCATCCTCAGAGACTCTATAGCTTAGATTATATAAGAAGAATTATGACTGATTTTATAGAACTTCATGGAGATAGACTTTATTCTGATGATAAAGCAATAGTAGCTGGATTTGCTAAGTTAGAAGGAAGACCTCTAACTGTTATTGGCCATCAGAAGGGGAGAGATACAAAGGAGAATATTGAGAGAAACTTTGGGTGTGCTCATCCTGAGGGGTATCGGAAAGCTTTAAGAGTGATGAAGTTAGCTGAGAGATTTAAATTACCTATAATTATATTGATAGATACCCCGGGAGCTTATCCAGGAGTGGGCGCAGAAGAGAGAGGTCAAGCTTTAGCTATAGCTGAAAATATCTCCCAGATGTTTGGGATAAGAACTCCTATAATTTGTTGTGTAATTGGAGAAGGAGGTTCAGGTGGAGCCTTAGGGATTGGTGTAGGAGATAGAGTTTTAATGTTTGAGAATGCTTACTATTCAGTTATTTCTCCTGAGGGGTGCTCAGCTATACTATGGAAGGATTCTTCCAAGGTAAGAGAGGCAGCCGAAGCTCTTAAGTTAACTTCTTCTGATTTATTAAAATTTGGGATAATCGATGAGATAGTTCCTGAACCCTTGGGAGGAGTCCATAAAGATCCTGAACTTTCTTCTCAAAATTTGAAAAAAGCTCTCCTTAAGAATTTGAATGTCCTTCAAAAAATATCCATAGAAGAGCTTCTTAAGAAGAGATATGAGAAGTTTAGAAAGATAGGTATATTTAAAGAATAATCTCTCCTATGAAGTCTTATCAAGAATTAGTTATCTTGGGTTTGCTTAAAGAAGGACCTAAACACGGCTATCAAATTAAAAAGCTTCTAAAGAATGTCTTAGGGGTCTTTACAAGTTTTGAGAGTACATCCATATATTATCCTTTAAAGAATTTGGAAGAGAAAGGTTATTTAAAGAAGGAAACTTCTCAGGAAGGTCTGAGGCCTCAGAAGTATATCTATAAGATAACTCCTAAAGGCGAAGAAAGGCTAAATAAGCTTCTCTTAGATAATTTTTTATCTTTGCATCGGCCTTTTGTAAATGTAGATTTATCTTTGTATTTCTTGCCCTATATTGAGAGGGAAGTTTTCCTCCATAAAACAAAAGTGAGAATAAAAGCTTTAGAGAGAGTGAGGACTTGGCTTAAGAAGAGGATAGAGGATTTTGATTTTAAAGATAACCTCCACCGGAAGAAAATTCTGGAACATAACCTGAAGTTGGTAATTACCGAAATAGAATTTACTAAAGAGCTTCTTTCCTCATTTTCTTAACCCCACAATAAACCAGACTTATTACCCTCTCCTTACCCTGATTGAAGAAATTGGTCGAGAAATCTGGATAGTTGAAAATATTCTAGGTTTTTTCTTGACAGGGAGAGAATTTATAGTAAAATTTTACTAATTAAATTTTACTAAATGAAAAGTAAGAAAATTAA
>CAZSAI010000045.1:0-8640 GCA_964604895.1 uncultured Planctomycetia bacterium | reverse complement strand
ATTGAGCCCAAGCCTTATAATTTAGAAGTGTATGCTACTAAAGAAAGTAGAGAGAAAGTAGAGAACTTTCTTAAAGGTAAGGTTTCTAAGGAAGACTTAGTTATTGGGATAGCTCCCTGTGGAGGAAAGACTTTAGATAAAGAGGCTTATCGTAAGCGCTGGCCAGAGAGAAAATTTTCTTTGCTTATTGAAAGAATAATTTCTGAATTGGGGGCAAAGATTTTTATCTTTGCTGGGCCTAGTGAGGCCGAAGATGTAGAGAGGATTATTTCTAATATAAAGTCAGACAATATATTTAACTTTACTGGCTTGGGGTTAGAAGAGGTGATAGCTTTGGTAGATAAGTGTTCTTTATTCTTAGGTAATGATTCAGGCTTACTTAAAGTAGCTAATGCTTTGGATAAAAAGATTGTAGCTTTATTTGGTCCGGTAGATGAGAAAGTCTATGGGTTGTATCCTTATCAGCCTTCAAAGCATGTTATTCTTAAGAAAGATTTACCTTGCCGGCCCTGTTATAGAAAATTTAGACTTCCCCCTTGTCCTTATGATATAAATTGTCTTAAAGATATAAGGGTTGAGGAAGTTTTTTCTGCTATAAAAAGGTTTTTAAGATAGCATAATTTGTTTTGCTTCTTGGGGAATTTTTGATATAATTTTTTACTAAAATTAGTAAAAAGGAGGTTTTCAGTGAAGAGAATTTTTTTTATTGTGGTCTATCTTTTAATTTTTTCTTTAGCCTCTGAATTAGGTTGGGGGAAGAGTTTAGAATCAATAGAGATTTTTTCTGGTTACTTAAGAGCTGACTTAAATGAGCAAGATGATTATAGAGTGGTGCCTTTGATGATGAGCTTTGGTTTTGATTTAAAGCCTCTTCTGGAGAAGGTAGGCATAAGGAGCGCAGGTCTTATAGAATTTCAGCTTGAGCCTTTCTTAAATGTAGTTACCTCTCCCAATGATAACATAGAGGCAGGTCTAACTTTATTATTTAAGTATGCTTTCCCTCTGGGTGAGAGGTTTAAGCCTTATATTAAATTTGGAGCAGGGCCTCTCTACATAAGTCAACATACTAGGGAGCAATCCACTCAATTTAATTTCGTAGATACAGCCGGAGTGGGGTTTAGTTGGTTTATAAAGAAAGATTTAGCTTTATCTTTTGAATATCGGTATCGTCATCTTTCTAATGCTAGTATAAAACACCCTAATAAAGGGATAGATGCCACCTCTTTCCTCGTAGGGGTCTCTTTCTTTTTTGAGTAATCCTAAAAAACTTTAGTGGTTTATGAAGATTTTAGGGGTTGCTTCACCTTTTGGCCATGACCATTCAGCTTCTATAGTAGTAGATGGAAAAATTGTAGCAGCTGCTGAGGAAGAAAGATTTACTCGGAAAAAGCATGCCGAGGGCCAATCTCCCCTAAATTCTATAAAGTATTGCTTAAGAGAAGCCGGTGTTTCTGCCCAAGAGATAGACTATATAGCTTATCCTTGGTCATTAAAAGCCTTAAGAGAAAGAAGAGGAGAGTATTTTTGGCGAACTGTCTTAAGTCGGCCTTCTCGAGCTTATAAGAGGTTTTTTCGAAATAGGAAATCATTTAGAGGACAGTTAAATTTTATAAATAGGACCCTCCAAGAATGTGGTTTTGATATAGAGAAGGTAAAGATAGAATGGGTAGAACACCATATTGCTCATTTAGCTTCGAGTTTTTATCTTTCAGGTATGAAGAGTGCAGCTTTACTCTCTATGGATGCTGGAGGAGAAGTAACAGCAACTCTTATCGGTTATGGTCAGGATAGAGAAATTTATAAGATAAAGGAGATAATTGCTCCAGATTCCTTAGGAAATTTTTATTCTACAATGACTGATTATTTAGGTTTTAGAAGAAATAATGGAGAGTATAAAGTAATG
Organism: uncultured Planctomycetia bacterium; assembly: GCA_964604895.1. Taxonomy (GTDB): domain Bacteria; phylum Omnitrophota; class Gorgyraeia; order Duberdicusellales; family Duberdicusellaceae; genus Duberdicusella. The sequence continues at coordinate 6,737 of CAZSAI010000045.1, read as the reverse complement.
GGAATGGCTCCTTATGGAGAGTCTGGTAGGGTAAGTCTTAATCATATGATCTGGTGGGATGAGAAGAGAAAGACTTATTTTTGTAGTGATGATTATATCTGGGTTGAACGTTCCAGGAGATACAGAAAGGATAAAGTTTATTCTAAAAAAATGGTTGAGGAGTTTGGTCCACCTCGGGAAGGTGATGATTTAGCAGAACCTTATATCCACATAGCCAGGGCCACTCAGGATAAATTAGAAGAAATTACTCTTAAGCTTATTGAAGCTTATCTTAGAGACTATCTTAAGAAATACGAAGGAAGACTTTGTTTTTCTGGAGGTGTAGCTTTAAATGTTGCTTTAAATAGAGTGCTTCTTGAGTCAAGTTATGTTAAGGAACTTTGGGTTCAGCCTGCTTCTCATGATGCTGGAGGCTCTTTAGGTGCAGCGGTGTATTTGGCAGTAAAGTTAGGCGAGAATGTAGAAGAAATGAAGCATGCCTATCTTGGACCTTCCTTTTCTAATAAAGAGATAGAGGAAAGCTTAAGAAGATTTGGATTCCCTTTTAGTTATGAGAAGGATATCTGCGAGGAGGTCTCCAACCTTCTTTATAAAGGAGAGGTAGTAGGTTGGTTTCAAGGAAGAATGGAATGGGGCCCTCGAGCTTTGGGTAATAGAAGTATTTTAGGTAATCCTATCATTAAGGGGACCGCAGATAAGATAAATGCCCAGATTAAATTTAGAGAGAAATGGAGACCTTTTTGTCCTTCTATTTTGAAAGAGTATGCCCCTCAGATTTTAGGTTCTTCACATAAGGCCCCTTTTATGACTATTGCTTTTAAGGTAGAGCCTTCTTGGCGAGAAAGAATTCCTGAGGTAGTGCATGTAGATGGGACTTGTCGACCTCAAGTAGTAGAGAAAGAGACAAACCCCAAATTCTATAGATTAATAGAAAATTTTTATTATAAAAGTGGTGTTCCCGTAGTGATAAATACCTCTTTAAATAGAAGAGGTGAGCCAATAGTCTGTAGTCCCAAAGATGCTTTAGAGATGTTTAAGGAAAGTGGACTCAGATACTTAGCAATTGGTGATTTCTTAGTAAGAAAGCCCCAAATTTAAAATTTTAATACAGCCCATTATAATATTATAGATGTTTTTCAAAATTACCTCCCAATTAGGCGCTTCTTAATTCTATTGAATTTTTCTTTCTCTGGGGTATAATTTAAACTATGAATATTGGAGTAGTGGGAGCAGGAGCGATTGGTTCTCTTTTCTATTTTTTCCTCTCCAAAAAAGTAAAGAATCTTATACTTCTGGACAAAGAGAAAAAGAGAGCCTCTCTCTTGAAAGAAAAAGGGCTGATAGTTTTTAAAAATTCCAAGTCCTATAAGGTTTCTCTAAATATTACTGCTGAGCCTCAAGATTTAAAAGATGTAGATTTATTCTTAATCTGTGTAAAGTCTTATGATACTTTAGAGGTAGCCAGAATCATAAAGTCAATCCCTAATAGAAATAAAGAATATTTTGTTCTGTCTCTTCAAAATGGTCTGGGAAATTTAGAGATACTTTCTGAAATCTTAGGAGAGGAGAAGGTATTGGGGGGAGTAACCAATATGGGTTCTACTCTTATAGATGTAGGAGTAATAAGGTTAGCTGGGGAAGGAAAAACAATTATAGGCAAGAGAGGCAAGAGACTTCCTTCAATATTAAAAGAGATAAGAAGTATCTTCAATGCTTGCGATATTTCTACATCTTTGACTCGGGATTTAGAGGCAGCTCTCTGGTCAAAACTCCTAATTAATGTAGCTATAAATCCTCTCACCGCAGTATTAAGGGTAAGAAACGGCTGGCTTCTTAAGAACCCTCATTCTTATCTTCTTATGCAGATGATTTTGAATGAAGCAGAGCGGGTGGCAAAGAAGAAAAGGATAAAGCTTCTTTATGATGATGTTCAGGCTAAGGTAGAAGCGGTGTGTCGGGCTACTTCTGAGAATGTTTCTTCAATGCTTCAGGATGTTTTAAGAGGAAAAAGGACTGAGATAGATTATTTAAATGGGGCTATATATAGATTGGGGGAGAGTCTTAAGGTTCCTACGCCTCTAAACTTTATATTTTTTAAATTGGTTAAAAGCATAGAAGAAAACTATCCTCAAAGAGTAAAAGTCTCTTGAGAGGTTATATTATGATTTATGAAGAAAGGATCCCTTCCTCGATAGAGAAAAAAGCTAAGAAAACCCAAGGAAAAACTTTTGCTTTAGAAAATATAGACTCCTCTCTTCTTCAGACTTTCCCTTATGCTTATCCTCATCGGCCTATAGTTATAGAACATTCCACTTCTGAGTTTACTTGCCTTTGTCCTTTCTCAGGACTACCTGACTTTGCTAAGATTACGATTAAGTATATACCTTTAAGAAAGTGTATTGAACTCAAATCTCTTAAGTATTATCTATACTCTTTCCGCCAGGTAAAAGCTTTTAATGAACACGTAATCAATAAGATTTTAGAAGATTTAGTGAAAGTGGTAAAGCCTCGCCAAATGGAAGTTATAGGAGAGTTTACTATCCGGGGTGGTATAACTAATAAGGTCTCTGCTTTTTATAAAAAAAGAGTTAAATCCTAATTCTTTCCCTTATTTGGAACAAAACTGATTCAAACACTTTTGTTTCAATTATGGAGAATCAAGATATAGCTAAGATATTTAGAGAGATAGCTATCATTTTAGAGTTGAAAGGAGATAATCCTTTTCGGATAAGAGCCTATCAGAAAGCTGCCCAGAATATAGAGAGTCTTCCTTATAATCTTAAAGAATTGGTAAAAGAGGAGCGTTTAGAAGAGATTCCCGGGATAGGAAAGGATTTAGCAGAGAAGATAAAAGAGATTATAAAGACCGGTAGACTTCGTCAACATGAAGCTCTTAAGAGGACTATCCCCCAAGGCCTAATAGAGATGCTTAATATTCCCGGTTTGGGTCCAAAGACAGTTAAGGTAATCTATGAGAAACTTAAAATCTCTGACATTAAGAATTTGGAGAAAGCAGCTTCCCAGGGAAAACTTAGGGGTCTGCCGGGAATAAAGGAGAAGACCCAAGAGAATATATTGAAAGGAATAGCTTTAATAAGAGAAGGAAGAAAAAGAATGCCGTTGTATCAAGCCTTAGAGGTAGCTAAAAGTTTTATCCAACCTCTTAAGAATCTGAAGGAGGTAGAAAAAATAGAAGTAGCTGGTTCTCTAAGGAGGAGGAAAGAGACTATAAGAGATATAGATATTCTTATTACTTCTTCCAATCCTTCTAAAGTTATGGAAGAATTTACTGCTCTTAAGAATGTTAAAGAAGTGTTAGCTAAAGGTCCTACTAAATCTTCGGTCCTTTCTCGTCAGAATATTCAAGTGGATTTGAGAGTAGTAGAGGAGGCCTGTTTCGGAGCAGCTCTAATGTATTTTACTGGTTCTAAGAATTTCAATATTTCCCTAAGACAGTATGCTCTAAAGAAAGGTTATAAAATAAATGAGTATGGTGTATTTAAGATAGAAAAAGGTAGGGAAAGGAAAGTTGCTGGAGAAACTGAGGATGAGATATTTAAATTGTTTAAGATGAGTTATATTCTGCCTACTTTAAGAGAAGATAGGGGAGAAATAGAATTAGCCTTGAAGGGCAGACTCCCCAAGGTAATAGAGCTTAAAGATATTAAAGGGGATTTACATGTCCATTCTAAATATAGCGACGGAGCAAATACTCTTTCCGAACTTGCCCTTGCATCTCAGAAAAGAGGCTATAGCTACTTAGGAGTTTGTGACCATTCCCAAAGTCTTAAGGTTGCAGGAGGTTTGGATAAAAAGAGGCTTTTTAAAAAGATAGATGAGATAAGAAAGCTGAATAAAAAGTTTAAAAATTTCCGACTTTTAGCTGGGGCTGAAGTAGATATTCTTTCGGAAGGAGGTTTAGATTATCCTGATAGCGTTTTAGCAGAGTTAGATTTAGTGATAGCTGCTATTCATACTGGGTTTAAACAGTCAAAAAAACAACTTACTCAGAGAATTCTTTCGGCTATAAAGAATAAATATGTTCACATTATAGCTCATCCCACAGGAAGACTCTTTGGGGTAAGAGACCCCTATGAGATTGATTTAGATGAGATTCTTTCAGCCTGTTCTGATTATAATGTAGCCTTAGAGATAAATGCTTACCCTCAACGGCTAGACCTAGATGATATAAATTGCAAAAAAGCAAAGGAGAAAAAAGTAAAATTAGCTATAGCTACAGATGCTCATATAATCGAGCAATTAGATGCTATAGAGTTAGGAGTATGGGTCTCCCAGAGAGGTTGGTTAGAGAAAGAAGATGTACTCAATAGCTTAGATACTGAGGAATTATTTAAATGGTTAAGAAGCAAAAAGTAAAGCAAGTTTTAAAGTTTAAGGGTAGTTTAAGTTTAATTCTCCTAATTTTACTTTTTTTAAGTGGAGGCTGCTCTCAAGGAGAAAGATTCTACAGGAGAACCTTTATTTCTTTGGGAACTTTCGTAGAGGTTACCTCTCCTTATAAGGAAGCTACTTCTTTAGTATTTTCTACTTTTAAAGAATTAGAAAATATTTTCAATATCTATGATAAAAATTCCCAGCTTTCTAAAGTTAATCGAAACGCAGGAATAAGAGCAGTTAAGATAGGGGAAGAGTTAATTGAAGTAATTAAGTTAGCTAAGGACTTGTACAGGATTACTGAGGGAGTTTTTGACCCTTCTATTGGTAAAGCCATCTTATTTTGGAAGGAAAAGATAAGCAAAAAGGATGTAAGTGAAGTTTCTTCTCAAAAGATAGAAGAGCTTAATAAACTTAAAGGGTTAAACTATGTTAAAATAAACGAAGAGAAAGGGACTGTTTTTATAGAGAAAGAAGGCATAGTTCTTGATTTAGGTGGTTTGGCCAAGGGCTATATCATAGATAAAGCAGTTGAGGCTCTTAGAAAGAATAATATAGATTCTGCTCTTATCAATGCGGGGGGGGATATATACTGTTTGGGAAGAAGATTTAATAAACCTTGGAGAATAGGTATAAGAAATCCTAAAGCTTTATCGGAGATAATTGATACTTTAGAGATAGAAAATGAGGCTATAGCTACTTCGGGAGATTATGAGCAGTTTTTCGAATATAAGGGAAGGAAGATTTCTCATATAATTGACCCTCGAAATTGCCTTCCGGTTGAGGGAAATCTGCGCAGTGTCACAGTAGTTGCCCATAATGCTACTACTGCCGATGGGTTAGCTACAGCCTTTTTTGTGATGGGTAAAGATGGAGTTTTGAAGTTTTTAGAGAAAAATCCTTCTAACATTAAGATTTTTTTGATAGAAGAAGAAAAAGATAAGCTCCACATTCATTATTTGGTTCCTTTATTTAAGGGGGGGATTTAGCTTGACAAAAGAGGGGGTTTAAGATATTTTATATAATCCAAAAATAAAGAGAGAATAACCTCTTTTTTGAAAAATGTTAAATAGCATTGAAGAAGTCTTAGAAGATATAAAAAAGGGCAGGCCAGTAATTGTAGTTGATGATGAGAATCGGGAGAATGAGGCCGATTTAGTGATTGCTGCCGAGTTTGCCACTCCTGAAAATATCAACTTTATGATTAAGGAAGCAAGGGGCCTTGTTTGTGTTCCTTTAGAGGAGGAAAGACTTAAGGAACTTAGGCTTCATCCTATGTATACTACTGAGGAACTCTATCAAGCTAAGGACCGTTTTGGTACCTCTTGGATTATTTCTGTAGATGCTCGCTATGGGATAACTACGGGAATATCTGCTTATGATAGAGCTCAAACTATAAGAGCCTTAGTCTCTAAACAAACAAAGCCTCAGGATTTAATAAGGCCGGGTCATGTTTTCCCTCTTAAAGCTGCTAAAGGAGGAGTGTTAGTAAGAGCAGGCCATACCGAGGCAGCTGTGGATTTAGCCAGACTTGCTGGGCTTAAGCCTGCAGGGGTTATCTGTGAGATAATAAAGGATGATGGAACGATGGCTAGGCTTCCTGATTTAAAAGAGTTTGCCAAGAAATATAATCTAAAAATTTGTAGCATTGCTTCTTTGATAGAATACAGAAGAAAGAGAGAACGTCTTATAGAGAAAATAGAAGAGGTAAATTTTCCTACTCGTTTTGGGAATTTTAGACTCCATCTTTATAAATCTTTGATTGAAGAGAGCCTTCAGGTAGCTTTAACTATGGGAAAGATTTTTTCTGAACCAGTATTAGTGAGAGTTCATTCTGAATGTTTGACTGGAGATGTTTTTTCTTCTTTAAGGTGTGACTGTGGAGAGCAGTTAAAGAAGGCTTTAAGAATTATAGCTAAAGAGAAGAAAGGGGTCTTTCTTTATATGCGCCATCATGAAGGAAGAGGTATAGGCTTAGAGAATAAAATTAAAGCCTACGCTCTCCAGGATAAGGGCCTAGATACCGTAGAGGCAAATAAAGCTTTGGGGTTTCATCCAGATTTGAGAGATTATGGGATAGGAGCTCAAATCTTGGTAGATTTAGGGGTAAAAAAGGTTCGACTTCTTACTAATAATCCTCGCAAGATTGTAGGGATTGAGGGTTATGGGATAGAGATTGTAGAGAGAGTTCCTATAAAGGTAAAGAAAAATCCTATAAATAGAAAGTATTTGGAGGTTAAAAAGGAAAAATTAGGGCATTTACTATAAATTTCTATTCTATAAAGATCCTATTAACTTAAAATGAAACCCTTTGAGGCCCATCTATCTGGTAAAACAGGCTT
>CAZSAI010000044.1:0-8658 GCA_964604895.1 uncultured Planctomycetia bacterium | reverse complement strand
CAGCTATATCCTTAGCCTGGGCATACTTTAAATCAAATATTTTTATCACTGTATTCTTATTTTCTAAAGATTCTACCGCTGATTTTATTTCTCTTACTTTTTCCGGAGTATCTATCACCAGTATTGTTCCTGACTCCGGATTAAGAAGGACTTTACCAATATCACTCTTTAAAGTATCACATAATTCGTAGACTTGCTCAGGAACAGCATATTTAAGTCTGAATATCTTAACTATTCTTCGGTCTGAAAAATCTTTACCATACAATTTCTTATACTCATCTTCAGTCATAACATTAAAAATATCTCCCTTTCTCTGGTAAGCTAAACCATTAGAGCGGAGCATAATATCAAAGATATCCTTTATCGCAGCATCCTCAATCATCAAGGTAACTCTTCCTTTAACTTGATTAGTAGGGATAATATTTAGACCAGCCTTGGTGGCTAAAAATTTTAAAGCCTCTACTATATCCATATCTTTAAAATCTAAGGAGATTCTTTGATTAAGTCTTTCTTCAAGAGAATCTTGAGGATACCCTCCAATTGAAAAAATACTCAGCCCTAAAATAACTAATCCTACCCTCATTAACTTAATTCTTCTACTCATATTAGTTCTGCTGTTCGTTAGTACGCTGTTCATTAGTTCTGTTGTTCGTTAGTACAGTAGTACAAAAGAACCAAAGAACAAAACTCTACTCTCCTTCTATAGCCTCCTGAAGAAGAAGATACTTCCTTGCTCTATCAGCATCCTCATCCTCTGGAGCTAAATTCAGATATTTCTTAAAGTGAGCTATAGCTTTGTCTCTATCAAGGATGTATTCTGAATATATAATGCCTAAGTTATAATGGGTATCAGGGTCATTAGGGTTTATCTTTAAAACTTCTCCAAATTCTTTAATAGCTCTTTGATAATCTTCTTTTTGGGTATAAAAAACTCCCAAGTTATAATGAAGAAGAGCCTTTTCCTTAAGTATCTCTTTATTTAATCTGTTTAATTCAGCAAGTTTTCTAGGTATTGTCTTAGTTTTAGCTCTTAACTCTCTATTCTCTTTAAGAAGTCTAGAATAATCCTCTTCAATCTTCTCCCAACGTCTAAGTTGAGCATCTAAAACATTTAAGGTTTTATCATACTGAGTCTTATAATAATTTCTTTCTTCCTCTTTAGCCTTAAGCTGGGTCTTAAGTCTTTTAATCTGAGAATCTAGACCCTTATTTTCCTCAAGAAGTTCTCTAGTTTTACTGTTTAATTCCTCCAACTTTTTCTTAAGAGAAGTATTTTCCTTCTCTAGCTGATTATTCTTCTTGCTAAATTTTAGAAATTTACTATTAAGGACTTTGTACTCCTTTCCTAATTGCTGATACTCCTTCTTAAATTCAGAAAATCTCTCCTCCAAATTAGAATATTTCTCATCGAACTTCTCTATCTTAGCTTGATAACTTTTGAGTTTCTTCTCCATTTTTTGTTTCTCTTTAACTAAAGAAGAATTAAGTTTAGCTAAAATCTCTGCATGGTTTTTTAACTCTTGGTTTTCTTCTTTAAATCTTTGATATTCATTCTGGAAAGTAGAAATCTTATTGAGAAGCTCTTTATTTTTTTTCTTTAAGTTTATGTTTTCTTCTCTGAGAGTAGTATTCTCCTCCTTTAAAGAAGCCAACTCTTGTTTAAACCTTCTTAGTTCTTCATTTAGACTTCGATATCTCTCCTGAATTCCCCTAAATTCTTTATTAAAACTTAAGAAAAAATTTCCAGCCAGCACTGAAAAAACTATTAAAAGAAATAAGCTTATCCCTAGCTTAATCCAGAAACTAAACTTACTCATAAGCCTGCCTTTCTGATTTAAATTTTTTAAATTTTATCTCTTTTATAGGCTCCTTTGGCTTTATTTTTAACCCTTCAGGATAGTAACTCTTAAGAGGCTTCTCAGGACTTTGGCCTACAGGAAGACCCCCTTTCCCTACTAAAACATCTCCACTAATAATAGTGGGGGTAAGCATAACCAAAAGCTCAGTTCTGCTTTTAGTAGGAATATTGGAAGTAAAAAATTTTCCTAAGAAAGGAATACTTCCCAAAATAGGGGTACTCTTCTTTGTTCTACCCCTTTCTATACCTCTTAAGCCTCCAATTATTACAGTTACACCACTCTTAGTTAAAACAGTAGTCTCAGCTAAAGATGTCCCAATTATTGGTATCTTATTATCAGTAGGAGTAATAAGAGTCTCTACTACTGAACTTACCTCAGCTTTTAGTTTAAGAGTAACATAGCCTTCTTCATTGATAGTAGGGGTAATAAAGAGCTGAGTTCCCACATCTACAAAGGTTACCTCCTCAGAAACAGTTGAGGTAGTCTGACCAGTAGTTGTAGTGGAAGTAACATAAGCTTGCTTCTCTCCTACATGGAGCCTGGCTTCCTGGTTATTTAGGACAGTTATCTTAGGAGTGGATATTACCTCGGTATGGCCGATTGTATTAAAAAATTTCAATATTACATCAAAGTCAGCGTCTTTATCTACAATCCCTATATGAAGCTCCTCGGCCCCTACTGAACTTTTCCCTGAAGAATAGTCAGTAGAAGTTCCAGAAAAAGGATAACCTCCCACATATTTAACCCCTTCTATATCAGTACCATCAGGGCTCTTGCCTCCTTCTAAAGCAGTGAGTCTTGAACGCCAAGGATCAGCTTCAGCCTGAACAGCTGCAAAAGGAGTAGAGCCTAAATATCTAAGTCCGTATTTCTGAGATACCACATCAAATAACCCTTCCCACTCCACCTCTTCCACAATCCTCTCATTTAATTTTACTTTTACAATTTTAGCTTCAATCAATACCTCAGGAGTCCTTTTGTCTAACTTCCTTATTAAATCCTCTATCTGCTTCATCCTCTCAGGAAGAGTCTGAACAATTACCTGGTTTGTTCTCTCATCAGCTCTCACAAACCCCACCTTTTTTGCTTCCAGCTGAGTCTTAAGTTGCTCAGCAACATCTTTAGCCTTAGCATAATTTAAAGTAAAAACTTTCACCATATTCTTTTTCTCAAAACTCTTTATTGCTTCCTCAATAAGTTTAATCTTCTCCTCAGAATCCATAACTACTACTGTGCCTGATTCTGGAGAAACTAAAATTCTTCCTACATCACTCTTTAAGGTATCACAGAGATTAAAAATCTGCTCAGGAATAGCATAAGCTAAATGAAAAATTTTAACTTTTCTTACATCGGAAAAGTATTTACCGTATAAATTCTTGTATTCAGTCTCAGTCATCACATTGTAAATCCCAGCTATCTTCTGGTAAGCTAAACCATTAGCTCTCAGCATAACATCAAATACATCTTTAACTGGAGCATTTTCTACCCTTAGAGTTACTCTTCCTGAAACATTTTTACTGGTTACTATATTTATACCAGCCTTCATTGCTAAGAATTTTAAGGCTTCCACTACATCTATATCTCTTAAGTCTAAAGATATCTTTCCTTCCATCCCTAGTTTAGGAGACTCTTTCTTAGAGGAAGATTCTTCCTTAGGAGAGAGTTTTGCTAATTTTTCCTGAGGATAAAGACTAAAGGCAACTCCCAAGAGAAAGATAGAAAATATAATAATTCGTCTCTTTTCCATCACTTCAATTCTATCTCTTCTGACTTATAACCTAAGATTACCTTATCTTTAAAAATGGCTTTTACTTCCAAATCATTTATATAATCGCCTCTTTTAAGAAAAAAAGTTCTTTTAGTTTTAGTATCTTCTATCATCACATCTGGATCTTCAGACCAAGCAATCCCTACTAACTTAAGGTCTCTAACCTTCTCAGTTATTAAAGAAGGCTTTTCTTTTTTTGTAAGGGATATTTTTTGCTTCTCCTTTTCTTTTTTTATTTCCCAAGCCATCTTAAAAATATCTCTTTTCCTGGCTTTTTCTAAATAGAAAGGTAATTTCTTCAAGACAGAGACTTGAGAAAATTTAAAACTCCGAGGGGGCTTAATTTTAAAAATAGCAATTATCTGCTTATCAATCTTTCTATAGGAATCAAAAATGTTAAAACTTAAAAAGAATATAGAAACTCCTAATAAAAGTATCAAAAACCTATTTATACTCTTTATATCAAAAGCTAAGCTCGAAAACATACTTCTAAAATTACCTCTGAAGAAAGAAAATCTTCCTCTGAAAGCTCCCCAAGAGAATAGAGAGATTCCTCTACGAAGATTCTCTTTAGAAGCCAAAGAAGAATCTTTTTTGCTCTCAATTATCTTAAGAAGCTCTCTTTCCGGAGTAGAAGGGTCTTTTTCCATTTCTTACCAAGAAGGTTTATATTCAGTATTAACAAAAACTTTAAGTTTAGCTCTCTTTTTTAATTCTTCTACCCACTTTTTATATTCTTCAAATTGCTTAATCTTTTTAACTCTCTTTAAATAATAATCTTTTCTCTTAGAGAAATCTTCTTCTTTAGCTAATCTCTTTTTTAAAATTTTAAATATAGCATAGCCTTTATAGATGGAAGAGGGAGGATAAAATTCCCCAGGATTCCTCTTAAGCATATTATAAGCATCCTCTCTTCTAAATCTCCAAATATTAATCAAAAAATCTAAAGCCACGAACCCCGGCCTTTTAAATCTCTTAGGAAATTTCCTCTTCTCTTCCTCCCATAGCCCAGGGCTTCTTTTAATCTTCTTATAGAAGCGCTCTGCTTCAGTTATATTTTTAAATAAAGGAAGATCTTTACTTTTATGGCTACTACAGAAATCTTTGTAGACTCTATCTAAATACTTATCCTTAGTGAAGAGCTTCTTATATTCCTCTTTTTCTAAAATATCCTCTACTTCTCCATTAGCAATTTTTTCTCTTAGTTTATCGGCTCTTATAAAATAAACTAGAGTCTTCTTAAACTCCTCTAAAGATAAGCCTATATTCTCTTTAAGCCAGGAGTTTAATTTCTCTTCCTCCTTCCTCCAGTTAAATTTTATACCATAGTCTCTTAAAATCATAAAAAGAGCCTTCTCTATATCCGAGGGCTCTACTTTAAGATTCTGCTCAATAGCCTGATAAGAGAGGATTAAATCTTTTAAGATTAGCCTTTGCAAATCTAAAGAAGTAGGCCTGTCTTTCACTACCTTCTTATAGAAACTTTCGGCTTTCTCTAACTCATCAAATTGATAAAGTTCCACTGATAAAGTATTATACTCATCAAGAAACTTCTGATAAGCCTCCTCTTCAGTTACAGAGGGGTTAAAACTATTTATCACCTCTTCTCTTAACTTTTTAAGCTTAATCAAGTGAGCAATCTGATTCTCAAAAACCTCAGCAGATTCATTAAGCTTCTCTTCTACCCAATTCTCGTAAGAAGCCTTATCTTTTTTCCAATTAAAAGAAACCTTATCAGCTTTAAGGATTTTCTCTATCTCTTCTTCTACCTCAGAAGGCTCTGCTTTTATCCCTCTTCTAAAAGCCTCGTAAGAAAACAAAAGCTCCTGCCAAGTCAAATCTTCTAACTCCCTCTTATCTTTGGGAGTAGGCCTCCAAGGAGCATTTAAAGTTAAAACTACCTTCTTGGCAAAGTAATAGTTACTTAAAGGAACCTTTACTCCAAAAAATTCCCCAGCAATCTCAGAGGAAGGGATAATATCTCCAGTAAGTTCTTTAATAAGTTCTTCTTGGGTTACTTCTTGAGGCTCAGTCTGAGCTTCTCCTAAGTTAAGAATAAGAAATAGACTTAACAAGAAGGAAACTATCCTCATTCTCCAATCTTAACTTTAGAACTTAGTGGAGTATGCCAGCCTGCCCTTTTCTCTTTCTCAATTAAATCTAAAATTAACTTAGCATCTACCACAAATCTGTTTCTTAAGATTAACTCTTTTAAGGCTCTGTGGCAAAGAATAGTTATCTTGCGAGGATAACCCCGAGTATAATTGTAAATCTCATCAATCGCCTCCTCCAAAAAAATATGCATCTTAGAAGAATATCCAGCCTTTCTTATTCTAAACTCTATCATCTCAGCAGTCTCTTTCTTGCTTAGAGGATTAAGAGTATATTTAAAGCTTATTCTATCTAAAAAGTTAGGTATACCCATAATTTTACTGTGAAGCTCAAGCTGACCCAAAAGGACAAGTTGAAGAAGTTTAAACTCATTAGTCTCATAATTTAGAAGAACCCTTAAAGTCTCAAGAGAGGAAGGAGTTAACTTCTGAGCCTCATCTATTACCAATACTACGGTCTTTGACTCTATCACCCCTTTTTGAAACAGAAATTTCTCTAAAGCTTCCTTTAACTCTATAAGACTCTTAGAAGAAGAAGGCTCTACCCCAAAACTCCTAAGGAGATAACTAAGAAATTCTCGTTCATCAAGGAAACTAGGATCTAAAACCATATGGAAAATAAAATCTTCTCTCTGGCTTAGTTCCTGGATTAGCTTCCGAGAAAGGGAAGTTTTTCCTGTACCTATATCTCCTAGAATTACACTTAGCCCTCTTCTTAGCCGCAGTTCTATAAGAGTATTAACTAAAACAGTATCGTGGTCTTTAGCCAGATATAGAAAATCTGGGTCAGGAGAGGTAGAAAAAGGCTCTTTTTTAAACCCTAATATCTTATAATAACTCATACTTTATTTTCTCCTATCCCCATATCAATCTTCCTTATGAAAGCAAATTACTTATGCTTTTTAAGCATCTTATGAATAAGCCGGAGAGGATAACCTTCGTCTTTCAGCTGAGAAATCTTCTGCAAAGTTGCTAAGACTTCCTTTTCTTCATAAAGCCTCCTATTGCCCTTTCTTTTAACCACGGAGAGAAAGCCCAAGTTAGTATAATGATTGATAGTAGGATAGGAAATATCATACTTTAAGGCTATCTCCTTAGCTGAGATAAGATGTTTATTAGAATCCTTCATATTTTTTAATGTACTTAATGTAATTACTCTAAGTAAAGCATCTGTAATGCATATACAAAATATTATAAAATCTAACACCTGTCAAGGAAAAAATGGGGTTTTATTTACAATAACTCTTTGATATACAATATCTTGTGATTGTATTCTCTTTAGGGTCTATATCCTGGGTAAAGGGTATTGAAGAATTTAGCGGTAAGGAAGACTAAAAGCTCTTGCGCCAATAAGGTAACAAAGCTTACCATTAACTTCTATAGGAACTCTTAAAACCCTCTCTGAAGGCCCTGAGGTTAAAATCTTAACCCTTTTTTTATTTATAGATAAGCTAAACCAGACTCCTCTATAGAGAAACTTAAAACTAAGCTCTCTCCATTTTCGAGGCAAGAAAGGCTTAATCCTTATCCTCTCTGCCTCCAAATTCAGCCCAGCAAAACCTCTTAAGACCAAATCTACTGAGCCCCCCATCACTCCAATATGAACCCCTTCAGAGGTAGTACCTCCCTGGGTATCATAAAAATCTGACTCTAAAACTTCTATAAACCACTTCCAAGCCTCCAGAGTCTTTCCTAATCTTTGAGCTACTAAGCAGTGAGCGACTTTGCTTAAAGAAGAACCATGAGTAGTTCTCTTTACATAATACTGGTAATTTTTCCTAATTTTTTCTAAATCTAACTCATACCCTAATCTTTTAAAAATACCTAAAGTCTCCTCCAAAGAAAATAGATAAAAAATCATCAAAACATCAGCCTGTTTAGTAACTTTATATTCATCAGGAGATTTTCCCTCAGCCTTAAGAATTCTATCCATCCGAGCAATATTCCTATATTTAACCTTATATCTTTGCCAATCTATCTCTTTTAACTTAAAATACCCCTCAAACTGCTCAATAAGGCCTCTCTTATCTATGATGATATTTATCTTCTTGCTGATATCTTCCCAGAGTTTTAAATCTTTATTAGTTATTTTAAGTTTCTTAAGAAGTGAGGTTTTATCCTGAGGAGAGAGAATCTTTAATATTTCCTTAGCCTTAGAAAGCAGCCAAGCAATCATAAAGTTGGAATAAGCATTATCTCTAAGCCCAGGCTTCCGACTCTGAGGATACTTCTCATGGAACTCATCCGGACCCATAAGACCTTGAGTATGATAACGTCCGTCTTTTTTGCTATATTTACAGAGAGAGGAAGCAAACTGAGCCACAGATAAAAAAACTTCAGCTCCCCAACCAGATAGAAAGTTATAATCACCTGTAATCTCATAGTGCCTATACACATTGTAAGCTACAGCAAAAGATACATGTCTCTGGTAACGACTGTAGTCTGGGCCCCACTTACCCGATAAAGGGTTAAGATGAAGAACTTGAGTCTCCTCTTCTCCAGTAGAACCGCTCTGCCAAGGAAACATTGCTCCTTTATATCTATACTTCCGGGCATAGGCTTTAGCTTGAGAAAGTCTCTTATACCTATATAATAAAAGAGCCTCAGCTATACGAGGGAAATATAAATCATAAAATCCTAAAGAAAAAACACTATCCCAGAAGATATGACCCCTATAGGCTTCACCGTGCAAACCCCGGGCAGGAAGCCCAGTATCAATTTTTAAATTATGAATAGAAGCAGTTTGTAAAAGGTGAAAAATATGCAATCTTAAGATTTTTTGAGAAAAAGTATCAGCCTTAATTTGAATATCACACTTCTCCCACAGTTTGGTCCAAATCCTTCGCTGAGAAGAGACTAATTTTTTAAACTCAGGGATTTTCTTCACTAAACTAATAGCTGAAGATAAACTATCTTTTAC
>CAZSAI010000043.1:4058-8806 GCA_964604895.1 uncultured Planctomycetia bacterium | reverse complement strand
AGTAGGATTTCCTCTTGAATCTAAAATCTCTCGTGCCCTAACTTCCCTAATCTTATCCATTTCCATTCCTCCCTTTCTGTAAGCTTTTGCATCCTATAAACTTTGTTAACTATTATACAAACAAGCTTTAAGAAGTCAATAACTTTGACAAATAAGAAATTGTATGTTAAACTTTATCCTATCAAGAATAAGTTAAAAATGCAGACACAAAAACTTAAAAAATTTATAAAACTACATTGGATAAAGATTCTCCTTTTGGGGGTAGGAGGGATTCTTCTTATCTTAGTTATATATATGGTAGCTTTGGGAATAAAGTCTTTTATCACTCTTGAATCCTTCTACAAAAAAATGACCTTAGCTGGAATCCCCATCCAGCTTCTCTTTAGCATTGTCACCGCTTTCATCTTTGCTACCATTTATACCTTTATGTGGATACATATGATTTATGGAGGAGGTTTAGCTAAGTTAGGACAGAAAAAAATAAAATCTACTCAGGTAAATGTAAAATGGGAAGATGTAATAGGTATAGAATCAGTAAAAAAAGAAGTAGCTGAGGTAATAAGGCTAATAAAAGACAGAGCTCAGTTGAAACGAATTGGAGGAAAGATTATAAAAGGGGTATTAATGGTAGGGCCTCCTGGTTGTGGAAAAACCTATTTAGCTAAAGCAATTGCTACTGAGACTGGCCTTCCTTTTCTGGCAGCTGTAGGCAGTGAATTTATAGGAATATTTGTAGGTCAGGGTGCGGCTCGAATAAAAAACCTTTTTAAAGAAGCAAGAATCTTAGCTGAACTCCATGGAGGATGTATTATTTTTATAGATGAAATAGATAGCATCGCCAGGCCGCGGGTAGGTATAAGTGGCTTTGGAGGAGGCATGTCCTACAATGCTACGATAAATCAGCTTCTTACTGAATTAGATGGGCTTCGCCAAGAAGAGAATAATATAGTAGTAATTGCTGCTACAAATGTAAGAGAGGAAGAGTTGGATCCGGCTCTAATGCGGGCAGGAAGATTTGACCGAAAAATATATGTAGGAAAACCGGGCTTAGAAGATAGAAAAAAACTTTTTGAATACTATCTTAAAAAGACAAGCTATGAACCTTCTATAGACTGTGGACTGCTAGCTAGAAAAGCTGTAGGCTTTTCTCCAGCAGATATAGCTAATATGGTAAGAGAAGCCTCGCTAATAGCCGTAAGGAATGACCGGGAAAAAATAACTTACAAAGACCTATCTGAAGCTTATGACCGGGTAGTATTTGGCCTAAAATCTGAAATTACCCTCTCAGAGAAAGAAAAAGTATGGACAGCTTACCATGAAGCAGGACATGCAATAATTGCTTATCTTACTCATCCTACTGATGATGTAATAAAAGCATCAATTATTCCTCGTAAAGGAGCCTTAGGTTATGTTGGCCACAGACCCCCTGAAGAAATCCATATTCAAAAGAGAGAATGGTTCTTAGCTAACATTAAAACTTCCTTAGCAAGCTATGTAGCTGAGAAAATTAAATTTGGCACAACTTCTGCAGGAGTGGAAGTAGACTTTGCTTATGCTCTTCAGCTTGCTCATCAGATGGTCTGGCGTTGGGGTATGGGAGAATCAGGTTTATTAGGAAATTTCTATGTCTTAGGAAGCTATACTCCTTGGAGCGGTAATATTCCTTTAAACATCTCTGAGAAGACTAAAGAAAAATTAGATGAAGACACCCAAAAAATAATCCAGTCTTGTCTGAAAGAAGTTGAAGAGATATTGACCCGAGAAAGAGACCTCTTAGAGTACTTTGCTCAGGAGCTTCTTAAAAAAGGAGAATTAGAATATGATGAGATTATAGAGATATTTAGAAAGCATGGTAAAGAAAAACCTAAGGATAACTTTCCTTCTTAGCTTGCCCCTACTTCTTTCTTCTTGCCTAGATATCGAACCAACTTATCAGAGAAAAAATATAGACTCCTCTATCAAAAAGATATGCAAAGAAG
Source organism: uncultured Planctomycetia bacterium (assembly GCA_964604895.1). Taxonomy (GTDB): domain Bacteria; phylum Omnitrophota; class Gorgyraeia; order Duberdicusellales; family Duberdicusellaceae; genus Duberdicusella. The sequence goes on along the minus strand of CAZSAI010000043.1, from coordinate 6,827 downwards.
AATACAATTTAGAAGTAGAAGTTGATGAAATAGGAGATACTATCTGGATATATGCGCCCTTTAGGAGTTTAATTAATGAGAAAGGAAACTTAGATAAAAAGGTAACTGAAAAAATTGGAGATATAATGCTATCTCTACAACGAGTGATTTTAAGTATGGATAGGCCTCCTAAATTTTATGTGTTTATAGCCTCTGATATAGAAAAAATTGGAGCTGACTTAATCTTAATAGGATTTATCCCCGATATAGTAAAGTTTCAGCTCCGCTTTATTTCTCGGGATGAATTCTTTCAAAGACGCTATTTAAGCTTTAGAGTTAACCCAAAGGCCTTGAGAGATAAAAAAGGTCTTCATATTAGAAAATTTAACTTGGACCTTGAACATTTTACAGCCCTTATTATCCAGCAGAAGATAAAAAATACCTTCTCCTCTCCTGAACTCTCTCCTTATTTTGAAATAAAAAAACTGGGGGTAGAGTTTAATTCTCAAAGTAGAGATTTTAACATCTTAATAGATATAGAAAGAAAAGAATATCAACCTAATCTCCCTAAACCCTTTGAAGAGGCCCTAAAAATAGCCCAATACTATATCTGTAAGGTTTACGAATTGAGGGATTTTTATTCTTTAAAAATAGAAGATTTAAATTCAGGAAAGATCAAAATTCTTAATAGAAAAGCTTTGGAGGAACTTTCTTTCGATTAAGAAAACTAATTAATCGCTACTCTTCTTGCTCTCACCTTTATTCTTCTCTCCAGAAAAAGTTTTATAGCTTTAGGATAAAGCCTATGTTCTATCTTATGAATCCTCTCTTCCAAACTCTCTAAACTCTCTTTCTCTTTAATTTTCAAAGCTTCTTGTAAGATTATTGGACCGTGGTCTACCTTTTCATCAACAAAGTGTACTGTGACTCCTGTAACTTTTACCCCATAATCATAAGCTCTTTTTATCGCTTCAGTCCCCTTAAAAGAAGGAAGAAGTGCAGGATGAATATTTAAAATTCTATTTTTAAAAGCTTTAACGAAATAAGGAGTAATTATTCGCATAAACCCGGCTAGTATTACTAAATCAATTTTTTCTCTTCTTAAAAGCTTAACTACCTCCTTATCAAAATCTTTCCTTGTCTTGAAATTCTTAGGGTCTATAAAGACCTCCTTAACTTTAAACCTCTTTGCTTTCTCTCGAACCGGAGCCTCCTCTTTATCAGTAATTAGGAGTTTTAGGTTTGCTCTAATATAGCCTCTCTTTACTGCCTTAGCAATTGCCTCAAAATTAGTCCCTCTTCCTGAAGCTAAAACCGCCATATTCTTCACTGTTCCTCCTTTCCTTGAGTGAGTCTTTCTAAAACTTCCTTTAGAGTAGAGAGATTCAAAGGTTTACTTAAATATAAGGAAGCTCCTTTTTTAAGGAGGGCCTCTGATAAATCCTCAGGTGAACCAGTAATTAGAACTACTCGGCAAGAAGGATTAATCTTTTTTATCTCTTCTAATATTTTATCGCCGGTTAAACCTTCTTCCAAGTAATAGTCTAAAAATACTAGTGGGGGTTTCTCTTTCTTAAAAACCTCTAAGCCTTCTTTACCAGTATAAGAGCAAATAACTTCATAATTCTTCCTTTCCAAAAAAGGTTTTAAATTTTGGCAAAAACTTTCCTCATCATCAATTATAAGTATTTTCATAATAGAGTCCTCCTTTAGTTATTTGAACCCCTTTTCTTTTTTGGGCAACTCAATATAAAAAGTCGTGCCTTCACCTCGCTTTGACTCAAACCAAATTCTGCCTCTGTGATTTTCCTCAATAAGCCTTTTTACTACATACATACCTATACCTGTCCCTGACTTAGAGGAAGGTTTAGTAGTAAAGAAAGGTGAGAATATCTTGGATTTGTCTTCTTCTTTTATGCCTATCCCATTATCTGAAACTATTATTAAAGAAGCTTTTTGATTCTGGACTAATTTAAAGTTAACCTGAGGCTTAAAAAACTTCCTCTCTCCAGAAGCACGACTTATTCTTTCCTGAATTGCCTCCCAGCTATTATCTAAAAGATTGTACACAGATTCTAATATTTGAGGTTTTATCCCATAGATAGTAGTATCTGAAGGTAAATAAAAATTTAAAGGAAAAGAAGAAAGATGGTGCTTTATCTTTACTAATTCTATAGAGCGGTCTAATATCTCTTTTAGGGAAAATTCTTGAAAGAAATTCTCCTTTTTCTCTAAGGCAGCAAATTCTAATATTCCTTTAAGCATATTAGCTGTTCTCTCCACTTCCCTATCTATCAATTGGGCAGTATTTAAAATATTGTCTAAAGCTTTTTTAATCTGGGGGTTATTACTTATAATCTGGGGAAAGTCTTCTAATATAGCCTCTATATTAGTTTGAGTAGCAATTGAAGCTGAGGAGAATATATTTAGCCTATTTCTTAACTGGTGAGCCATACCTTCAGCCATACCACCTATTGAGGCTAATTTTTCAGCATTGGCTATCCTCTGTTGAGTTTTTCTGAATTCTTCTAAGAAAAGGCAATTTTCAATAGCTAGGGCGGCTTGGTGAGATAAAATTTTAAAGATATTTATATCATCCTGGGTATAAATGGATTTATCCTCTTTCTCTCCTAAAAGCAAAAAACCCAAAAGTTTTCTTTCTACAGAAGAAGGGACAATTAAATCAGGGATTTCTTCTAATACATCCTCTAAAGGAGTTCTTAACTTAAAAGGAAGTTCTGAAAATAAAAAGGGTTCATTCTTAGATTTTATATAAGAGATAAGGGGAGA
>CAZSAI010000043.1:0-3958 GCA_964604895.1 uncultured Planctomycetia bacterium | reverse complement strand
GTTCTGAAAATAAAAAGGGTTCATTCTTAGATTTTATATAAGAGATAAGGGGAGACTCTTCCTTTAGGGTAATTTTTTCAGAAAAAGAACTTCTTCCTCTTATCTCTTTAAGGACATAGGTTTTACTTTCCTTATCGTAGAAGAATAAGCCTGCAGATTTAATTCTTACTGTCTTTTTCACCATCCTCACAATTAGTTTTAGAAGCCTATCTAAATTATGTTCTCTTACCATACCTTCAGAGGCTTTAAGAAGAATCTGTTGATATCTTCGTTGTTGGGCTAAGAGGAGGTTTTCAGCATATTGACGAAGGCAATTAAACATAAAGGGACCTAAAGAGGCTAAAAGAATAGCTAAAAAAGTAGAAGGAAACCATGCCTTGGTAGTATATCCTATATAAAAAGGAACGCCTAATACCAAAGCATAAACTACAGTAAATATAGTTAGCCTACTTATTGCTACTCTTATGTCCATTAGACGGTGTTTGATAATGGCGTAGGCAATTACTATGTTGTAAAAGGAAACTAAATATAGAGCAAAGGGGTGAATAAGACCAATTTTTATTCCGTACACTGCTAAAAAAGTTGAAGATCCCCCACCAAAACCTACAAAGGAAGATATAATTATATATTTAAGCTGATTTCTCTTATACCCAGACAACAGAGGGTATTCTTTTAATGCCATTAAAAACCCGTAGAGAGGATAAATTATAAAAAAAATCATAAAAGTAGGATATAATACCCCAGGATCAGCCCATAACCTTAAACCTATCTTTGGAGAAACGCTTTTAAAAAACTGAGGCACGAAGGCAAGTATTGACATAACTATAGCAATTATATATCCAACTCTAATGATTACCTTTTTCCTATCTACACTACCTAAAAAAGAAAGGATAAAATGTAGGTAAGATACTGCAATAAAAGAGGCTCCAATATGTGCAAATCTTCCCCAAAATAGACAGCTCTCTTTACTTTGGATAACTGCATGAAAAAATATCCCTAAGGCCCAAATTGAGGTGCTAAACGTTAGCAGAAAATATATTCTATTAACAAGGCTCTCTTTGTTTTTCCAGAAAACAATAAAGCCTACTACTAAACTTATAATAAGAGTTAATATTGATGCTATTGCATAATGGAAGTTCATTATACTCATAATTATTAACTCCGCAGTATACTCATATATAAATAATTTTTTCCATAAGGAAGATTATCAATTTTTATCTTACAAGCTTTTCTTAAGTTTTTTGCCCAGTTTAATAGCTCCTCCTTCCTTCTATGATAAAAAATCCAATCCCCAAGCATCTCATAATATGCTCTATGGCTGCTATTTTCTAGAGAAGCATTACATATAATTAGCTCCCCACCCTTATCCAGTAAATTACACAGAAGATAGACTAACCTCCTAGCTATCTCTTCAGGTAGATAATCAAAAAACCCTGAAGAATAAATCAAATTCTGTTTCCCTACTGCTTTACTTAAAAAATTATTGTCTGCAAAGGATAAGATATTTCTGCAAATATATTTAATCTTTAAATATTTTCTTTTAGCCCTATCTATCTCTTTAAGCCTATCCTTAACATAAATTAAGGCCTTCTTCTCAAAATCCAACCATTTAAATATAACCGGTCTGTTTATTTGTCCTTCTCTAACCAACTCTATTAGCTCTCTTACAGAACCGCTACCTACACTTGTAATTCTTGCTACTTTTTCCCTCTTTATAGTATCCAATATCTTTTTTTTAAGAAAATTTTTGCGTGCAATATTAGAGCAAGAAATAGGAATATTGCAAGTATAATGATTGACTAACTTTTGATAAGAAGAATCTCCAAGATATTTATCCTTATGATAGTCTAAAATGTAATTCATCGTTATAAAATCACCAGCGTACCCCAACGGTTTCCTGTAGATATGAGCATTAATCTCTATCCCCCGTTCAAGAAAATATTCAAGCATATGGTAAATGTAGATTTTATGGAGGGTGTATAGACTTTTATCAAGCTTTTCTACAATTCTCCATATCTTGTCAAATTTTTTATCCAGTGTATAAAAAAAGTGGCTCCTGTTGGATTTAATAAACTTTATTTGATCTAATTCGCTAGGCTTTTCTTCATCAAACTTATCGAACTTAACTTTAGTTCTATGAAGAAAAACTCTCAATTCCCTTACGACACTAACAAACTTCCCATCTAATAATTCTAATCGTGATAAAGCATCCTTAATTTTATTCTTATTCATTTTATTCAAATTTAAAAATTTGCATCCAACATAAAAAGAGCCTTTAGCTCTTTTTTCCCATGTCTTAACTACCCGAATCTTGATAATGCCATGGATAATCGAATTTAACAAAACTGTATCAATCCGAGAAGGAATTCTCTCCCTAAAATGCAAACATAAGCCTAACCTATTCACATTAAGAGCTTCTCCGATCAGACCATGGGGTAGTTCTACAGGAAAAATTATCTCTGTTCTTGGCAATTTTCCCCTTCTAATTTCAATTGTTTTAATAACAATGCTATTGGTTTAAGGTTTCTGACCTATGATCAATTATGTATCTAACAATATCCCTAACTGTATTTATTTGGGAAAATTTACTCTCCTTAATCTCTACACCAAACTCTTCTCTCACCGCAAATGCTAATTCCACTGCCTTAAATGAATCCATCCCCAAATCATCTACTAAATCTGAGTCTGGCTTTATCTTCTTTATATCAATATCTAATCTGTCGGCTAATATCTCCTTTACCTTTTCTTCAATTTCTCTTCTATCCATTATACCTCCTAAAGACTAAACAGGCATTATTAGAACCAAAACCAAAGGAATTAGAAAGAACAGTTTTTACTTTAGCTTTTCTGGGTTTATTAGGCACATAATCTAAATCACATTCAGGGTCTTTATATTCATAGTTTATAGTAGGGGGGATTATTTGATGTTCTATAGTTAAGCAACAGACTACTGCTTCAATTGCACCTGCTGCTCCAATTGTATGGCCAATCATAGATTTAGTAGAAGATATAGGGATTTTGTAGGCATAGTCAGAGAATACTTCTTTTATGGCTTTGGTTTCTATTCTATCATTCTGAATAGTTGATGTTCCATGGGCGTTTATGTAGTCTATGTCTTGGGGTTTGAAGTCAGCATCTTTTAGGACTTGTCTCATTACCTCCACTACATCTTCCCCTGAAGGTTTGGGCATTACCATATGATAGGCACCAGAATTACAAGAATAACCAATTATTTCCGCGTATATATGAGCCCCTCTCCTCAAAGCATGCTTTAATTCTTCTAACACTAAAATTGCGGAGCCTTCCCCAAGAACAAATCCATCCCTTTTCTTATCAAAAGGCCTACTTGCTTTTTGAGGTAGTGAATTTTTTTTAGACAGTACTCTTAAAGCACTATAAGCACCGAAGGTAAACTGAGTAAGAGGTGCTTCTGTGCCTCCTGCTATACATAGGTCTATCTCCTCATTCTGAATTTTCTTTACAGCTTCTCCAATAGCTATTGTGCCTGAAGAGCAGGCTGTAGAAATCACTATATTAGGCCCTAATAGCCTAAATTGGATAGCAATATGGGAGGCCACAGCATTGGGGCTGATTCTAGGAACACATAAGGGATTAAGCCGGTGCGCTCCTTTCTCGAAACCTGCCAATATTTGTTCTTCGTGAAACAGGACTCCCCCTAGCCCCGAGCCAATAATTACCCCGATTCTATCTTTATCTTCTTTATCTAAATCTATCTTTCCATCTTGGAAGGCTAGCTGAGAAGAGGCTAAACCTAAATGAACGAACCTATCAACTCTCTTGGCTACTTCATTACTCATAAAATCAAGAGGATTAAAGTTTTTTATTCTAGCAGCTATTTTTGTGTCAAATAAGGAGACATCAAAGTCTTTTATCAAATCAACGCCTGATTTTCCCTCTAAATTAGCCTTCCAGAATTCATCTTTCCCTATCCCATTAG
>CAZSAI010000042.1:0-9113 GCA_964604895.1 uncultured Planctomycetia bacterium | reverse complement strand
TTTAGCGAAGATAGAAGAAGATAGTTTATTTAAAGCTACTATCCGCAGATGGGTTCTTAATCTTATACCTCAGACTTATTATATAGTAGATAAAAGAGGAGAAAAATTAGCAAAAATAAAGCAATTCTTTAATCCTTTTATCCATAAATTCTTTGTAGATTTTTCTTTAGATAAGGAAAAAGTCTTAGATAAAAGATTAGGACTAGCCGGAGTAATTTTACTTTTAGCTATAGAAGGAAGGCAGAGATAGATATGTTAGATATTAAATTTATAAGGGAAAATCTCCAGATAGTGCGTCAGGCTTTAGAAGATAGAAGTTTAGATTTTGATTTAGACGGATTTTTGAAACTGGATGAGAAAAGAAGAGCTCTTATTAAAGAAATAGATTTATTGAGAGCAGAACTAAATAAAATAAATGATGAAATTTCTTCTCTCCTTAAAGAGAAGAAAGACCCTAAACCCAAAATAGAGCAAACCAGAGAAATTTCTAAAAAACTGGATGAACTTGAAGAAGAATTTAAGAAGGTTAAAGAGCAATTCAGTCAACAATTACTAAATATCCCCAACATCCCTCATCCTTCAATCCCTAAGGGAAGTTCTGCTAATAATAAAGTAGTCAGAACTTGGGGAGAGCCTAAGAGTTTTTCTTTTAAGCCTTTAACTCATATAGAACTAGCTGAAAATTTAAATATTATTGACTTTAGAAGAGCATCAAAAATTGCTGGTTCAAATTTTGTATTATTCAAAGGTCAAGGCGCTCTCTTAGAGAGAGCCTTATTTAACTTTATGTTAGACCTCCATACTAAGAAACACGGCTATATAGAAGTATTCCCCCCCTTTTTAGTGAATAGGACTTCTATGACAGGGACAGGTCAGCTTCCTAAATTAGAAGAAGATATGTACCGCTTAAAAGATGACGATTTGTTTTTAATTCCTACCGCTGAGGTTCCCGTTACTAATATTTTTAGAGATGAGGTTTTAGAGGAGGAGAAACTCCCCATCTATTATACTGCTTATACCGCCTGCTTCAGAAGAGAGGCAGGTTCTTACGGGAAAGAGACTAAAGGTCTAATTCGTGTTCATCAGTTTGATAAGGTAGAGTTGGTTAAATTTGTAAAGCCTGGGGATTCTTATGAGGAACTTGAGAAGTTGGTAAGAGATGCTGAAGAAGTTTTACAACTTCTTGAGCTTCCTTATCGGGTAGTAATGTTAGCTACTCAAGATTTAAGTTTTTCAGCTTCCAAGTGCTACGATTTAGAAGCTTATGCACCGGGTCTTGATAAATGGCTTGAAGTCTCAAGCTGTTCAAATTTTGAAGATTTTCAGGCAAGACGCGCAAATATAAGATATAGAGATAAGAGTACCGGTAAGAAATTATTTCTTCATACCCTTAATGGCTCAGGTATAGCTTTAGCAAGAACCGTTATTGCCATTTTGGAGAATTATCAGAGAGAGGATGGCTGTGTGATTGTGCCCCAGGTTTTGAGGAAATATATGGATGCAAGAGAGGTTATCGAGCCAGAATAGGCAAAGTAGATTTTCTCAGTTTATAAAATTAGTTTGCATAATAGGGATATTTCCTATATTTGTTGGTTTTATAAAAGGATTGCTCTTTGAGATTAAGGAATTAGGAGCTCTATTTCATAACTCTTTATATTGGGGCATAGCCAGTTACTTACTTCTTCACATATTTTTAATTGAGCCTCTAAAATTTTATAAAAAGACTCAGCGCTTCCTTCAAGTAATTTTTGGTTTTTTCTCACCTTTGTTTAGAGTTTCCTATTATATCATTCCTTTCTGGATAATTATCCTTATAATTCTTTATTTGATTCTCTGCAAAGTCTTCGAATGGGAGGGAGTCAAATTTTTATTTTTCTTCTTCTCAGGCTTTCTTTTTTCGATGCATATAGTTTGTGTAGCTAAGATATTAAAGGTAGATGAGTTAAGAAGGTTAGTGGATTACCTTTTTATGATTTTAATTGTTCTTATAATAAATGTCTTCTTTTTTGCTTTTAATTTGAAGCTATACAGTTCCCAGTTTTCAGTGAGGAATGTAGGTAAAGAAGGAATAGATTCAGGAGTAAATTTAGGCAGAATTATTTTAGAACAATTGTTCATTCCCAAGGCTAAATAGAGTTTTCTCTGGAGGGGTGGCCGAGTGGTTTTCCACCTAGGATGGATCCGCCTCTGGCAGAGAGGCGGCGGTTTGCTTTAAAAGATAAGACTTACTTTTTCTGTTAGGTTTTGTAAGGATTCCAAGCTCTTTGAGTCTTATTTTGGGTAAATACTTGATAAAAAGTATCTAACCTGTTTTTAGAGCTGTTAAGCCGGGTTGCCTTCTTAAACAAAATCTTCTCTGGATTAGCTACAGGGTAAACAGCCTGCCGAATGTTTTCTCCTCTGAAAAACTTCTTATGAGGCAGGCCTCAATTAGGGACAGCGTCCCTTTGAAGTGCTATTTGAATAACCCTGGATTTTAGAGAAGATAGCCTACCCGATATGGCTTAAAGGCCAGGGTTGGCAAGTCCAATAAGCGAATAGGCATAATTTTGAGGATTAGGCCTTTGGCCTTATAGCACAGGAGGGGTGGCCGAGTGGTTTAAGGCGGCGGTTTGCTAAACCGCTGTAGGGTCGAAAGGCTCTACCTGGGGTTCGAATCCCCACCCCTCCGCCAGGCTTCGCTGTTCCGAAGTATCTTATTGAACCAGGTTTTTGTTTAACTTTTAAATTTACATTTCTTAAAAACTTCTTCTAAATGGAGCTTTTCTTAATAATTTTATTTAAGAGAAAAAGGAGGTGGGATGCTGTTTTTTATTAGCTTATTAATATTGGTAGTTATTTTTATACTGGGAATTGTGTTAATCTACAATAACTTGGTAAGACTTCGCAATAGAGTGAAAAACGCCTGGTCTCAGATTGAAGTCCAACTTAAAAGGCGTCATGACCTAATCCCTAATCTCGTAGAAGTAGCTAAAGGCTATATGGCTCATGAGCGCCAGACTCTGGAAAATGTGATAAAGGCAAGGACTCAAGCAACCCAGGCAACTTCTATTAGAAATAAAGCTCAAGCAGAAAATTTCTTAACTGCTACCCTGCGTTCTCTTTTTGCAGTAGTAGAGAATTATCCTAATCTTAAAGCAGATGCTCAAATGCTTTCTCTTCAGGAAGAGTTGACAAATACTGAGAATCGTATCTCATTTGCAAGGCAATATTATAATGACGAAGTTACTCGCTTCAATACTAAGATAGAAACATTTCCTTCTAATTTTATTGCTGGTTTATTTGGTTTTCAAAAAGAGGAGTTATTTGAGCTAGAGGGTCAAACTCAGAAGGAAGCCCCTCAAGTTAAATTCTAATTCTCAAGAGTAATGCCCTTTTCCTTCGTTGAGATAGAGGAAAGAAAAACTCAAGTAATTTATCTTATTTTCCTCTTCCTTGTAATCTTTTATTTTTTCTCTGCTTGGTTAATTGCAATAGCTATAAAGGTATTTCTCTTTTTGTTTCTGAAGGTTCCCTTTTCTTCTATTTTTTATCTTCCTCCTAAAATACTTTTAGGGATTATTTTTATAGCTTTATTCTCTGCAGTGGTGCACTGGATTTTTTCAGTTTCTAATGTTAATACTCGGGTAATTGATGTTTTAGGAGCAGTATTTCCTGATAAGGAAGACTTATACCATAAAAAATTTATAAATATTGTTGAAGAGGTAAAAGTAGCCTCTGGAGGGCTAGATATATCAGCAATAGTGATGCCAATATCGGCTATGAATGCTTTTTCTTTGGCTAACTTTAAGAATCAAGGCATTATTGGGGTTACCGAGGGTTTACTTGCACGGCTAAATAGAGCAGAGCTTGAAGCAGTGATTGCTCATGAGGTTGCTCATATTGTTTCCAAAGATACCTTAATTAAGACAGTTGCTGTCTCTATTTTTGGGCTCTACGGAGCTCTTTTGGCAGGAGTAAGGGGGAGTCTGGAGAATGTACGCTCTCCCTATGGCAGGTCTAGAGGTTTAGTATTCCTTCTTTTTATGTATGCTGTTTTAGCTCTTGTCAATTTCTTGGGTAAACTTATTTCCTGTTTTGTCTCTCGAGAGTGTGAGTATAGAGCAGATGCTGTGGCAGTAAAACTGGTAAGAGACCCTTTAAGTTTAGCTCGGGCTCTTTATAAAATATCTCAGCGTTGGCGAGGAGGAGGCTTGGGTTATGATACTTTAGAAAGCATCTTTATAGTCAATCCTGCCTACAGTAGTTTGGATGAGAAAGAAGGTTTTATTGCTAATCTATTCTCTACCCATCCACCAATATCAAAAAGGATAAGTATTCTTTTAGATATGGCCCACAGTAGTTTCGCTGAGCTTAAGAAACCTTCTTCTTTTAAATCTTCTCGGCAAATTAAGCAGACTAGGGCTATTTTGAAATCTCCGGTGAGATGGTTTGCTAATAAAGATGGTCTCTGGCAGGGCCCTTTTTTGGCTTCTGAGCTTATTAATCTTTCTTGGCTCAATAGCCATACTTTTCTTAGAAGAGAAGGCAGTGATAGAATTTGTTTTTTTCATCAGGACCCTTACCTTTTAAATTTACTTAATCAGAGGAAAAAAGAAACTAGCCCACTTTGTCCGGTATGTTTTTCCCCTTTAACTACCACTCATTATGAAGGTGTTTCTGTATATTTATGTAATTCTTGTGAAGGTGTTTTGGTTAGAGAGGAGAGGCTCCCCCGTATTCTTATTAGAGAGGAGGTTGGTTTCTCTGAAGAGGTAATCAGGAAAGCCAAGATTATAGAGAATCTTTCGAATAAACCTTTCTCTTCAAAAGTTAAGATTCAGTCAGTTTTAACCTGTCCCTTATGTAACCAAAAGATGATTCGCAATTTCTATACCTTAGCTATTCTTATAGAGGTAGATAGATGTTACTCTTGTAAGGTAATTTGGTTCGATAAAGACGAACTTGAGATATTACAGTACCTTGTAGAGAAGGAGAGAGGCTCGATTATTTAGAGAAGTTTTATTATTTCTATTGAAAAATCTCTTTAGGGAGGATAGAATATAGAATGTTATTTCTAAGAAAAAATTATGTCTCTTAAAATAAATATTACTGAGAAAGATAAAGGGGTTTTTATTGTTTCTTGTCTGGGAGTTATTGATACTAATACTTACTCAGTACTTAAGGAGAAAATTGATTTTCTTGTAAGAACAGATGTAAAAGTAGTAGTTCTTGATATGGAAGGTGTAAATTATGTAAGCAGTATGGGGGTTTCTACTATACTTAATGCAAAAAAGAGTTTTGAGAAAGAAGGGATTGTTTTTATTATTTTAAGTCTTCAGCCTCAAGTAAAAAAGGTATTTGATATAGTAAAAGCTCTACCTACCCAGACAGTCTTTGAGAGTATAGAAGAGTTAGATAACTACTTAAGAGTTATTCAAGAAAAGGAAGCAAAAGATAAAGATTCCCATTCCTCTTAAGAAATAAATTTTATATTATGTTAGCTTACTTATTTATAGTTCTTACGGTGCTTTTTTGGGGAACAGCTCCTCTTTTTGATAAACTAGCTTTAAAAGAAGCTCCTCCTCTTTCAGGATTAATTATAAGAAGTATAGCTGTATTTTCCTCTCTAATAATCCTTAGCTTTTTTATGAAGAAAGATTTCTTTGGTTCCTTTAAGCTTTCTTATAAAGTTATTCTTTTATTTTCTTTATCAGGTATATTTGCTGGACTCTTAGGTATGCTTACTTACTATTCAGCTTTAAAGAGTCTTCCTTCTTCTGTAGTTGTTCCTTTGTGTTCAGTTTATCCTTTGGTTACTGCTATCTTAGGGATGCTTCTTTTAGCCGAAGGGTTTAGTTGGTTAAGACTTCTAGGGGTTATTTTAATAATAATAGGAATTTGGTTAGTTAAATAATGGTATTATTTTTAAATATTTCTCTATTTATCTTAGGTCTTGTTTTTTTAAGTATATCTTCTAATTTACTTATAAAGACTTCAGTAAGGCTTGCTTATCTTTTTAAGCTTACCACTCTTTTTATAGGCTTGATATTTATTGCTTTTGGCACATCTCTTCCTGAGGCTACAGTTAGCCTGTTAGCAGTAATTAAGAAATATAAAGATATAGCTCTTGGTAATATCGTAGGTAGCAATATCGCTAATATTGGTTTGGTCTTAGGCTTATCAGGTTTAATAAGGCCTCTTAGAGTAGATAGTTCATTATTTAAGAGAGAAGTGCCAATTATGGTTCTTTCTTCTCTGTTTCTTTATATTTTTTCTTTAGATGGGTTAATTTCTCGGGGTGAAGGGTTGGTTTTTCTCTTAAGTTTTATTTTCTTTTTTATTTTTGCTTATAAATCTTCTAAATTATCTGGAAAGAAAGAATTTACTCCTCAAGAGTTTGAAGCAAGCGGCGCTTTTAAGAAACTGCATTCTAAGGCATTGATACTTATTCTTTTTTTCCTGTCGTTAACCTTTCTTCTTATAGGAGCTAATATGATGGTCAATTCTGGCGTGAATGTTGCCAAGTTTTTTGGGATAAGTCCCTGGCTCATAGCTATTACTATATTTGCAATAGGTACTTCCCTTCCAGAGCTGGCTGCTTCTTTATCTGCTTCTATCAAAGGAGTTTCTTCCATAAGTGTAGGCAATGTAGTAGGAAGCAACATATTTAATATCTTATTTGTCTTAGGTATAGCTTCTTTAATAAGACCTATTCGCCTTGAATCTTCTATATTAAGATTTGAGCTTCCTTTTTTAATTTTTTTCAGTATAATAGTTTCTTTATTTATGAGAATAAAAGATAATATCTCCCGAGGAGAGGCAGGTGTATTATTTTTAAGTTATCTTGTTTTTATATGGAGGGTTATTTAGATGAGTTACTTGGTTTTTGCCCGAAAGTACAGGCCCCAGGATTTCTCTCAAGTTATTGGCCAAGAGGGTATAGTAAGAAGACTTATCGAAGCAATTAATACCAAGAGGGTTCATCAGGCTTACCTATTTTCAGGTCCTCGGGGGGTAGGTAAGACTTCCTTAGCCAGAATCTTAGCCAAAGCTTTGAATTGTCAAAGTTTTTCAGAGCCTACAACTAAGCCTTGTGGTAAGTGTACAAGTTGTGTAGAGATTCAAGAAGGTCGTTCCTTAGATGTTTTAGAGATAGATGGTGCTTCAAATCGGGGGATAGAGGAGATTAGACAGTTAAGAGAAAATATAAAGTTTGCTCCCAGCTATTGTCGTTTTAAAGTCTATATTATAGATGAGGTCCATCAGATTACTCACGATGCCTTTAATGCTCTTCTTAAAACTTTGGAAGAACCACCTCCTCATGTAAAATTTATCTTTGCAACCACTGCTCCCCATAGAGTTCCCTTGACTATATTATCGCGGTGTCAGAGGTTTAACTTTAATCTTCTCTCAGAAGAAGAAATCATTACTAAATTAAAATTCATAGCTAAATGCGAAGGTATATCCGTAGAGAAGAATATCTTAGCATACATAGCCAAAGCTTCTTTGGGTAGCATTAGAGATGCTGAGTCTATCTTTGACCAGATAACCCCTCTCCTTATTGAAGGAGCAAAGTTTGAAGATATCCTGGATATCTTAGGCCAAATTCCTGAGTATAAGATTTATTCTTTTATAGATTCTTTGCTTAAGAAGCAGACTGACTCCTTATTGAGTCTTATTAACAATATAGTAGAGGAGGGCTACGACTTAGATAATTTTGTGAATGGAGTTATTGACTATGTGAGAAGTATCATTTTAGCTAAGGTAGGAGAGGAGGTTTTGAGAAAGGTTGCAGACCTCTCTCCAGAGTTACAAAAAAGAATCCTGGAGCTTTCGCAAGTTACCGATCTTTCTTTTTTAATTAAGGTAATAGAGTCTTTAATTGAGGTAAAGAAGACAGGGAGAATTTTCCCTTCTCTGAGAGTCCCTTTAGAAATAGAGGTCTTAAAACTTACTTATTCCAAGAAAGAGACACCTCTTAAGGAAACCCAAGAAGTAAAAGCTAAGAATGAGGAAGATGCAAAGTCCTCTTCTGCTGAGGGGGTTATGCATAAATCAGCTACCCTAAACTTAGAGAGCCTTTCTAAATTTGTAGAGTCTTTAAAGTTAAATTTCTCTCATCATAAAGTTGCCGAAGACAGAGAGAAATCTTCTGCTGAGAGTAAGTCCGTTACTTTAGAGGAGGTTGAGGCAGTCTGGCAAGATTTAATAGAAGAGATTTCTTCTACCAAGATGTCAGTAGCTACTTATTTAAAAGAAGCAAAGATAGCAGGTACTGAAGGAAGAATTATAAAGTTAAGTCTTCCCAAAAATTTTAAGTTCCATAAAGAGTATTTAGAAAACAGGGCAAGAAAGAAGATAGTTGAAGAAGCACTCTCTAATATGCTAAATAAAAAAGTAGGGATAGAGTATGTTCTTAGTGAAGAGGTAAGAGAGGCTAAAACTAATTCTTCAGATATTAAGAGTGATTTAGGAAAGATTATAAAAAGTTTTGATGGAGAAATTCTTCCTTAAAGAAGTATAGGTATGGGTGCTTATCCCCAAATTTTAGAGGACCTAATTGAAGTTTTAAGCTTCTTGCCAGGTATTGGAAGAAGAAGCGCTGAAAGGATTGCTTTATATATTTTGGAGAGCCCCCCAGATAAAGTAAGAAAGCTCTCTAACCTTATATCTGAGGTAAGAGAGAGGATTAGGCCTTGTTCAATATGTCATAATTTCTCAATAGAAGAAGTCTGTTCTATATGTAAGAATCCTTCTCGCGATAAATCTTTAGTCTGTATAGTGGAATACCCCAAGGATGTATTAGCTTTAGAGAAAACCGGGGCTTTTAAAGGGGTCTATTATGTGCTTTTAGGTTCGGTCTCGCCAATAGAAGGAAGAGGTCCTGAGAGTATTGATTTAGGAAAACTTATCAATAGGATAAATAAAGGAGAAGTTAAAGAAATAATTATTGCTACTGATTCTGATAGTGAAGGAGAAGCTACTGCTGTATTTCTAAGAGATGTGCTTTCAAAATTTAATATAAAACTGTCAAGAATAGGTATAGGTCTTCCTTTAGGTTCTCAGATAGAATACACAGATTCTGCCACCCTAAGCAAAGCCTTGCAAGAGCGAAAACCCCTGCTATAATA
>CAZSAI010000041.1:6876-9407 GCA_964604895.1 uncultured Planctomycetia bacterium | reverse complement strand
ATGAATCTAAAACCAGTTTATATTGAAGCTTTCGATGTAGACGATGCCTGGTTTCAAGCCTTAAGTAAGATTTTAGATTATGGCTATATTTATACTATTGAGAGAGGCAGCTACAAAGGGGAACGCAGATTAGAATTCGACTTTGTAACTATTAAAATCAGTAATCCCTCTCATCAGATAATCCCTATAATCCCTGAAGGCCTTTCAATCCCTGCACCCACTGATATGGAGTATGTAAAAAGCTATCTAGGTTATCTCCTAACAGGAAAAAAAACAGAAACTGAAGACTACACTTACGGAGAAAGATTAGTCTCCCCTAAAGTAAAAGTGAATGAAAATAAACTTTATAAGGAAATTCCTTTAGAGGTAAATCAAATAGAGGAAGTAATAAAAATTTATAAGGAAGAAGGTTATGGTACAAACCAAGCTATAATGGAAATTGCTATGCCTTCAGACATTAGACTTTCTGACCCTCCTTGTCTTCGTCTTATAGATACCCGCATTCGCTATGGAAAGCTCCATTTTATATTATATTTTCGTTCTTGGGATTTATGGGGAGGTTTTCCCTCTAATCTAGGAGGCCTCCAATTAGTAAAGCAATATATGGCAGAGGAAATTGGGGTAGAAGATGGCGAAATCATTGCCTGCTCAAAAGGTCTACATCTCTATGAGTATGCCTGGGAATGGGCAAAAATTAGAACCCGCAAAGATTCAATTAAAGCCTTAGAAAGTGAAAGGAAAACTCAATAAAGTCTCTATCTTAGGCGCAGGAAGTTGGGGAACTACCTTAGGAGTCATTCTCTCCAGAAATAAAGATTTAGATATAACTTTATGGTCTGTGTTTAAGAAACAAATAAAACAAATTTTACTTACTCGAGAAAATAAGGACTTTCTTCCTTCAGTTAAAATCCCCTCAAAAATAAAAATTACCTCTGACTTAAAAATTGCTTTAAATTCTTCCCTTCTCATTTTAGCAATCCCTGTGCAATATTTAAGAGAAATTCTTAAAAAAATTAAAAGAGAAAAAATAAATTTAAAGAAAAAAATATTTTTGAGCGTAGCTAAAGGTATAGAGATAAACACTTTTAAAACTCCTACTCAGATAATAAGAGAAGAATTAGGAGTTAAAAAAATTGCTGTGCTTTCTGGTCCAACAATAGCTAGGGAAGTAGTAAAAGGTCTTCCTACAGTAGCTACCGTTGCCTCTACCGATGAGGAAATTTCTTTAACCATCCAGCAAATTTTCAAAAATACCAATTTAAGGATTTACAGGAGTAAAGATTTAAGAGGGGTAGAATTAGCCGGAGCCTTAAAGAATATAATTGCTATTGCCTGTGGGGTTGCTGATGGATTAGGCCTAGGGGTAAACACCAAAGCTTCCTTAGTAGTTAGAGGTTTGGTGGAAATTATAAGATTAGCTAAGAAGTTGGGAGCATCTCCTCAAACTTTCTGGGGAATAAGCGGGTTAGGAGATTTAACTACTACCTGTTTTTCTTCTTATTCTCGAAACAGATCTGTAGGCGAAGAAATAGGTAAAGGCAAAAAACTTAAGACTATATTAAAGAAAATGAAAATGGTTGCTGAAGGAGTAAGTACTGTAAAGCCAATATATAAATTAAGTAAAAGGTTAAAAATAGATATGCCTATAACCAAAGAAGTCTACTATCTTCTTTACAGAGATAAAAAGCCCCTAACAACTGTAGAAGATTTAATGAAAAGGCCATTCAAGCCAGAAGATGGAGAATCAGATTAGAAAAGATAGAGACCTCTTAATAATCTTTTTTCTGGTGTGGGTAGGATCTACCTTATGGGCTCTCCGATATTATCCTCTGATAAAAAATTTTGATTTTTCTCGGTTAAAACCTTCCCAATTTAATATTTTATTCTTTATCTCTATCATTAATCTTATCAGTTTTATAATGAGTGCTATTTATGTCTATAAACTTTCTTTATGGGTAAGTACATCTAACTTGCATCGAGGGTTAATAACCTTTGCATTTGTCGCTACTTCCCTCCTTTTTGGTTTAGTCTCTAGTATTATTGTTCTCTTTGTCCTTTACAAAGCTAAAACCACTATCCAGAGAAAAGAAAAATGAGAAAATACATATTATTATTTACTATAGTTATCTTTGCTATTCTTATTAGTTGCTTCTTCTTAAAGCTTAAGACTAACTTTAAAGAGGAGTTTATTCATTTTTTAGATAAGGACATTATTTATCAAAAAGATGGAAAAATTATTGAAGGATGGCTATGGGAAGAAAAAAATGTGAAAATTGTTGCTGGAAAGGACGTAGAAGGAAATCTCTTTGCAATCCCCCTCTCTGAATGTAAAAAAATTAAAAAAGATGCTTTTTTAACCCAGTTAAAAATAACTAAATAATTCAATGAAAGAGGAAGCTTCCAAAAAGAGAGTTATCTTAAGAATTCCAGCAAGGATTCCAGCAAAAATCTTCTCTAAGACTAAATTTTATAAGGATACTTATATTTCTGACTTAAGTAGTGGTGGAATCTCTTTCTATATTGAAGAAGAA
>CAZSAI010000041.1:0-6866 GCA_964604895.1 uncultured Planctomycetia bacterium | reverse complement strand
TAGAATTTCGCTTAGGATTTTTCTCAAAACCAGTAAAAGTAAAAATAGAAGTAAAAAATAAAATAAAAACTTCCCAAGGCTTAAGAATAGGCTGTGCTTTTTTACATCTTGGAGAAAAAGAAAAACGCTTAATAAACAATTATATTTGTAATTTTGTGAACTTCTACGGTATCTTTAAATTATTAGGAACTGCTTCCTTTCTCTGTATAATTGATGGATTGTGGAGAATTTTTGCTTACTTCACAGAACTTGCTTATGGAGTAATTAAATATAATATTTCTATATACGAATTTATTCTTAAAAATTCCTACATTTTCCTTCTCCTTCTTTATATTCTTTCTTCGGTTATAGCTTTTCTCTGTACAACTGCTCCTAAAAATCTAAAAGAAAGAAGGAAACTTCTCTTAGGAATAGGCTCTTTAAGTATAAGCTTTTTCTTTCTTCTTTTTAGAAATATTGCCTACTGGAGAATGGATCTTTCTCTATTTAGTTTAAGTTTTTTGAGCTTTTTCCTAGGAATTGAATTTTTGCTTCTTCTGTTTGTAATTTTTTCTATATCCATAGGTATATTCTCTATAAAAAGAATAAACTTGATTCTTTCAGCTATAGATACCCATTATTCCTTTCTTAACAAATAAGTTTTTGCTTCTTTTGTATTAAATAATAAGGGTCAATATTTGAAAAACCTTGATATAATCTAAATCTCTGTTATAATTTACTTTAAATCGGCTTATATGGAAAGTTTCAACTCAATCTTTGTAAACTGGGAGTTGGAGGGTATTTTATCAACTTCCAGTTTAGAGTTAAAACCTCTTATTCTGTAAAAAAGTTGGGCCCGTAGCTCAGTTGGTTAGAGCGGCTGACTCATAATCAGTTGGTCCGGGGTTCGAGTCCCTGCGGGCCCAATCATTAACTTAATTAAGTGGGCGATTAGCTCAGGGGTAGAGCACTACGCTCACATCGTAGGGGCCACAGGTTCGAATCCTGTATCGCCCATTAAGGCTTTGATATGAGAAAAAATAGAAAAATATCAAGAATAAAGAATGCAGATTAAGGAGGAAATACGTAAATTGATAGATGTCCAGAAAATAGATTCTCAACTCCTAACTTTAAAAAAGAAAAAAGAAATAGAGTTACCCCAAAAACTTTCCGAGCTAAAGGGAAGCCTAGATTCTAAAAAAAGTAACCTCTCCTTATTAGAAGATTCTCTTAAAAAAATTCAGCTTAAAAGAAAGGAGAAAGAGATAGATTTAGAAAGCAAAGAAGAAGCAGTAAGAAAAGCTCAAGCTCAACTTTACCAGCTAAAAACCAATCAAGAATATAAAGCAAAATTAAAAGAAATAGAATCTCTAAAGGCAGATATCTCAATTATTGAAGAAGATATAATAAAAATTTTAGATGAGGTAGAACAAAAAACCAAAGAGATAGAAGGAGCCAAAAAAAAATTTCAAGAAGAGGAGAACGAAATTAAAAAAGAAATTGCTGAAATAGAAGAAAAGACTAAGAAGTTAGAGGCAGAAATTAAAAACTTAGAAGACAAAAGAAAGATTTTAACCTCTCAGGTAGACAAAAATATTCTTAACCGTTACGAATATCTTCTTAAGCACAGAGCAGGCCTGGCCTTGGTTCCTCTAAAAAATGGAAGCTGTGGAGGTTGCTTCATGAATCTTCCTCCGGAGATAACTAACAAGATAAAGCAGTATAAAAACTTGGTTCAATGTGAGATGTGTGCAAGATTGCTTTATTTAGAAGAAGATTTTGAACTTTAACTATGATTGAAGTATTTACAGATGGCTGCTCCTTAGGTAATCCGGGAGACTCAGGAATAGGGATATTAATCTATAAAAACAAAAATATATTTAAAAGAATCTCTTTGTATATAGGGGAAGCTACTAATAATTTTTCTGAATATATAGCTCTGATTTTTGCTCTTCAAAATATCTTAGCTTTGAAAGATAAGGGGCCTTACTATGTATATATGGATAGTGAGTTAGTGGTAAATCAGATTAATGGTAAATACAAAATTAAAAACAGAACCCTTTATCCTTTAAATCTTTTAGCCAAGCACTTAATAAAGTTAATAAAAAATATTAAAATTATCCACAAAAAAAGAGAAGAAAATAAATTAGCCGATGCTTTAGCTAAGAAAGCAGCGAAATTGAAGATTTCTCAAATTTAATAGATTTAATATAAACTAGGAGGAGAAATGTCTGGACACTCTAAATGGGCAGGGATAAAACATAAAAAAGCTGCTCAGGATGCTAAAAGAGGAAAGCTTTTTACTAAGCTTATAAGAGAAATTACTGTAGCAGCTAGAGAAGGAGGAGGAAATCCTGATACCAACCCCCGATTAAGAACAGCGATTGACAGAGCCAAAGATGCTAATATGCCTCTAGATAACATAGAGAAAGCTATAAAGAGAGGAACTGGGGAACTTCCTGGGGTGACTTATGAAAGTTGCATCTTCGAAGGTTATGGTCCAGGAGGAGTGGCTATTATAGTAGAAGCCTTAACTGACAACAAAAACAGGACTTCTGCAGAGATAAGAAATATCTTCTCTAAGAAAGGAGGTAATCTTGCTGGCTCAGGAAACGTCTCTTGGATTTTTAACAAAAAGGGCTATGTCTTAATTGACAAAAATGAAATTTCCGAGGAGGAACTTCTTAATCTAAGTATTGAAGCAGGAGCTGAAGATGTAAAAACCGAAGGAAATAATTATGAAATAACCACCGACCCTAAAGACTTTGAAAGCGTAAAACAAGCTTTAAAAGAGAAGAATGTAAAATGGGAATTAGCTGAGCTTACTATGATTCCTACCTCTACAGTTAAACTCCAAGGCCAACAAGCAAAGCAACTACTTTCTCTTATAGAAGCCTTGGATGAACATGATGATGTTCAAAAAGTTTATGCTAATTTTGACATTCCTGAAGAAATTATGGAAGAGGTTGCCTCCGAAGAATGACCATATTGGGAATAGATCCTAGTTTAAGAGTAACTGGCTTGGTAATAGCAGAAGAAGGGAAAGAAAAATTCTCTTTTAAAATAAAGTACTTAGAGGAAATAAATACTAACAAAATAAAATCCTTACCCACAAAACTTAATTTTTTATTTTCTTCTTTAGAGAAAATTATTAAGAAATTTAAACCATCGGTTTTAATTATAGAAAAAATTTATTCTCATTATCGGCATCCTACTACGATAGCTTCTTTAGCTCAGGTAAAAGGAATAATACTTCTTTTAGCAGCAAGAAAAAATCTTAACCTGGTAGAATTTTCTTCTACAGAAGTAAAGAAAGCAATCACTTCTTATGGATGTGCCTCTAAAGACCAAGTAAGAAAGATGGTGGCTTACCTCTCAAAATTAGAAAAACCTTTAAAATCAGAGCATATTTCTGATGCTCTGGCTCTTATTTTGACTTATTTATACCATAAAAAAAATGATTTCTAAAATAAAAGGGAAATTAGTAGGAAAACAAGACTTAAGAGTCTTTATAGAAACAGGAGGCTTTACTTACCAAGTCTTTATCCCTAAAACTGTCTCCTTAAGATTGGACGAGTATATAAGAAATGGTGAAATTGAATTTATAATCTATCATTACTTCCAGACTGATGAACATAAATTTTATCCTATACTCATTGGTTTCTTAAGCGAGCTAGAAAGAGAATTCTTTGAAAAAATTATAAAGGTAGCCGGGATTGGGCCTCGAGCAGCTCTTAAAGCTTTAGATAGGCCAATCTCTGAGATAGCTCAAGCAATTGAAGAAGCGGATATCTCTTATCTTAAAAATCTTCCAGGGATAGGTCTTCAAAGGGCAAAAAATATAATTGCCTTCTTACAAGGAAAGGTAGGAAGATTTATTCTAATAAAAGATAAAATTAAAGAAGAGAAGCCCGACTTAAATAAAATTCACAAAGAAATTTTTGAAGAGGCAGAAAAAGTACTCCTTCAACTCCAATATAAAAAGAAAGAAGCCAAGCAAATGATAGAAAAAGCTTTTAAGAGCAACCCTCATATTCAGAATTTAGAAGAACTCCTAAATCAGATATACAGACAAAAAATTTAGGATGGATTTAAAGTCAATATTAGAATCGATACTGTTTGTTAATGAGAAACCTCTTAATCCTCAAGAGATAGCTGAAGCCTTAGATATAGAGAAAAGCAAAATTATTGCTGCGATAGAAGCTTTACGTGAGAAATACCAAACCGAAAATTCTGGACTCTGTATAACTCAAGTAGCTGGAGGCTACCAAATGTGTGCAAATCCCCAGAATAGCGAGTGGATAAAAAAACTCTACAAAGAAAGATTTAAACGTAGACTCAGTTCTGCTTCCTTAGAAGTATTAGCTATCATCGCTTATAAACAACCAATTACCCGTCTAGAAATAGAAACAATCAGAGGGGTAAATTGTGAAGCTGTGATAAAAAGCCTAATGGATATAGGCCTTATTAAAATCAAAGGAAGAAAATCTGTAGTAGGTAGGCCCTTCTTATACGGAACAACCCGGAAGTTCTTAGAATACTTTGGCTTAAATTCGTTAGAGGACTTGCCTAAATTAGATAAAGAGATTTCTCCAGAAAGACTAAAAGAGGCTATGAGAAGAGATTTTAAAGAAGAGCCAAAAGAGGAAGTCCCTTCATCTTAATAAAGGAGGAAAGTTAATATGGAACTTAAAAAATTAAGAAAGAGGATTGATTTATTAGATAAGAAATTAGTAGAGATTATAAATCAAAGAGTAAAGATAGCTTTAGAGATAGCCCAGATAAAAAGAAAGAAGGGCCTCTCTTTTTACTCTCCTGAAAGAGAAGCCCAAGTCTTAAAAAGAATAAAAAAACTAAATCCAGGAGTAATACCAGATGAAACCTTAGAATTTCTCTTCACTCAAATAATGTCTGTCACTTTCTCTTTAAGTTCACCCCTAAAAATAGGGTATTTAGGACCAGAAGCTACATTTACTCATTTAGCTGCTATTAAGAAATTTGGAGATAAAGTCAAGTTTTTACCCTATTCAGATATCCCTTCAATATTTTGGGCTGTAGAAAACAAAGAAGTTGATTTTGGGGTAGTACCTATAGAAAACTCTACTGAAGGAGTAGTTACCCATACCTTAGACATGTTCATCGATTCGGATTTGAATATATGTTCAGAGGTGGTCTTAAAAGTAATCCATCATCTCTTAGGAAATACTACTCTTAAAAAAATAAAAAAAGTCTATTCTCATCCTCAAGTATTTTCCCAATGTAGAAACTGGCTTCAAAAACATCTCTCTTCAAAAGAACTAATCCCTACTCCTACTACAGCTAAAGCAGCCCAAATTATCCAAAAGAAAAAAGACTCAGCTTGTATAGCTTCTGAGGCTTGTGCTAAACTCTACAATCTAAAAGTGCTGGTTAAGAATATCCAAGATTCTTCTGGCAATATCACCCGTTTTTTAGTCATTGGCCAATATTTAACCAAACCTAGCGGTGATGATAAAACTTCAATTCTTTTCTCGGTAAAAGACAGGGTAGGAGCTTTACATGATATGTTGGTCCCCTTTAAAAAATATAGAATTAATTTAACTAAGATAGAATCTCGACCTTCTAAAAGAAAAGCTTGGGAATACTATTTTTTTGTAGATTTTCAAGGCCATAGAGAAGATAAAAGAGTAAAACTTGCTCTTAAAGAACTTGAGAAAAAATGTAATTTCTTAAAAATCTTAGGTTCTTATCCTCGCCTCACTTAAAATGCTAATAAGAAAACATCTTAAAAATATAACAAGTTATCAACCAGGTAAGCCTATTCAAGAACTTAAAAGAGAATTGGGCCTAAAGAAAGTTATAAAGCTTGCTTCCAATGAAAACCCCTTTCCACCGCCTTTATCGGTAAGAAAAGCCCTGAAGAAGTCTCTTAGAGAACTAAATCGTTACCCTGATGCTGGGGGATACTACTTAAAAAAGGCTATTTCTAAGAAATTTAGAACAAGACCTCAAAATATAATCTTAGGAAATGGCTCTGATGAGATAATAGTCTTAGCTTTAAGAGCTTGGGTAGAGCCTGATGAGGAAGTTATCGTAGGATACCCTTCTTTTCTTATCTATGAAATCCAAGCAAAAGCCTTAGGACTAAGAGTAGTAAGAAGCCCTTTGAAGAATTTCCGTTACGATTTAGAGGACATAAGAAAAAAAATAAATAAAAAAACGAAACTAATTTTTATAGCTAATCCTGATAATCCTAATGGGAGTTATCTTAACTTTAAAGAGATAAAAAACTTCTTAAAAAAAATTCCCAAAAAAGTAATAGTGTTTTTTGATGAAGCCTACTTTGAATTTGCACCCCCAGATTTTCCTAAGAGTATAGAGTTTGTAAAAAGAGGCTATAACGTTATATTTACTCGTACTTTTTCTAAAGTCTATGGCCTGGCTGGGCTGAGAATAGGCTATGGAATAGCTAAAGAAGAACTAATCCAAGGTCTGGAAAAAGTTAGAGAACCTTTTAACGTAAATAGCTTAGCTCAGATTTCAGCTGAAGTAGCTCTCAGAGATAAAAAATACCTTAGAAAAATCGTATCTTATATTAATAGAGAGAAAAAGTATATTTATGAAGAACTGGGGAAACTTAATCTAAACTATATAAAAAGTGCTACCAATTTTATTTTGATAGATTTAGGGGGTAGCTGTTCTTCTCTTAAGTTATCTAACTATTTTTTAAAAAGAGGGGTAATAATAAGAGAAATGAGTCCTTGGGGTTATAAAAATTTTATAAGAGTGACTATAGGCAGGCATTCGGAAAATATGAGATTCATAGAAATATTAAAAAAATACCTTAATTCGAAAAAGGAGGAAAGGTTATGATTATTGTTTTAAGGCCTGATGCTACTCCCGAACAA
>CAZSAI010000040.1:0-9426 GCA_964604895.1 uncultured Planctomycetia bacterium | reverse complement strand
GGCTATCAAGAGGTATGCTCTGAATAAATTTGCCCGAGAGAATAATTTTAATAAAATTGCTACCGGTCATTGTGCTGATGATATTGTAAGGTTCTTCTTTAAGAGTTGGCTTTCTGGACATTTTGATTGGATTTCTAAGTTTAGACCCAAAACCGAATCTAACCATCCTAAAGTAGTGACTCGTATAAGACCTTTATTTGAGTGTTTAGAAGTAGAAAATCTTACTTATGCTAAGTTTAGAGAGATACCCGTTGCGGGTGGTTCGAAGTGTTCTTATTTCTTAAGAAAGGATAAATGGGATCAAATCTTAAGATATATTGAGGAGAAAAAGCCTGGTTTTAAGTTAGGTCTGGTAAGAGGTTTAGAGAAAGTAGAAATAAGTTCACCCTATAGAGAACCCCCTCTAAGAGAATGTAAAGTTTGTGGAGAGCCTACTAGTAAGGAGGTCTGTAGTGTCTGCAGGATTAAGGAGAGTTTGAAAGTGGGAAGTTGAATGGAGAAGATAAGAATAAAGCAGTCTTTAAGAGAGAGGCTTCCTTCTTTTAATTTTTTCTGGGCTGAGTTGAAAGGTGTAAGAATTTTTCCTTCTTCTAAAGAATTTGTCAAAGTTCTTGAAGAGGAAAGGAAAAAGTTATTAGCTAACCTTTCCCTTAAAGATTTAACAAAAGAAGAAAATATTAACCAGACTCGCAAAGCTTTCAAGAGCTTAGGGATAGATCCAGCCAGATACCGACCTTCTCAGGAAGCTTTAATAAGAAGAATTCTTCTTAATAGAAATATTTCCCTTGTAAATAATGCTGTAGATTTGATGAATTTTCTATCTATAAGATATAGATTAGCTATGGGTATTTATGATCAGGAAAAGATTAGAGGAAAGTTGTTGATAAGAGAAGGCAGAGATGAGGAGCATTTTTTAGGTATTAATATGCGAGTTATAAACTCTCAGAAAAAGATAGTCTTAGCTGATTCTGAAGGCGTGATTGGCTCTCCTTATATAGATTCCCAGAGGACAAAGGTTAGTGAAGAGAGTAGGAACCTTATCCATATTATTTATCTTGTACCTTCTAAATTTGAAGAAGAGGATTTTATTGAAGCTAAAGAGTTGATTTTTAATTTTTTAGGAGCTCAGATTCTGGGCTACTGGAAAGTTAAGGAGGTAGAGCAATGAAGATAGCTAAAAAGATTACGGAGTTAATAGGAAATACTCCCCTGGTAAGAATAAATAAGATAGCTAAAGACTTAGAAGCTCAAATTGTGGCAAAATTGGAATTTTTTAATCCTTTAGCTAGCGTAAAGGACAGAATTGGGCTTTCTATGATTGAGGATGCCGAGAAGAGAGGATTGATAGATGAGGCTACTACCATAATTGAACCAACCTCAGGAAACACTGGGATAGCCTTGGCTTTTGTCTGTGCAGTTAAAGGGTATAAATTAATTATTACTATGCCTGAGAATATGAGTAAAGAAAGGATAAAAATCCTTAAGCTTCTGGGAGCAGAAGTAGTCTTGACTCCTTCAATGGGAGGGATGCAAGCAGCTATAGAAAAAGCTTATAGGTTAAAAGAGGAGATTCCTAATTCTTTTATCCCTCAGCAATTTGAGAACCCTGCAAATCCTAAGGTCCATAGTCTTACTACTGCCCAGGAGATTTGGGAGGATACTGAAGGCAAGATTGATATCTTAGTAGCAGGTATTGGTACAGGAGGAACTATTACCGGAGTAGCTGAAACAATAAAGAAGAAAAAACCTAATTTTAAAGCTATAGGGGTAGAGCCTAAGAGTTCAGCTGTTCTTTCCGGAGGTAAGCCTTCTTCTCATAAGATCCAGGGTTTAGGTGCAGGTTTTGTTCCTAAGATTTTAAAGAGAGAGCTTATAGATGAGATTCTAACTGTGGAGGATACCTCCGCCATAAATATGGCTCAACGACTGGCTAAGGAGGAAGGAATTTTTGCCGGTATTTCTTCAGGAGCAAACCTGTGGGCAGCTTTAGAGGTAGCTAAAAGGAAGGAAAATAAAGGAAAACTAATTGTAGTAATTTTTCCTGATAGTGGAGAAAGATACTTAAGTATTTTGGGAGAATGAGCTTTCTGTAAATAGTATATTTTATTTTGGAAGTTAGGGACTTTTCTTTAAGGAAAGAGAATTTAAAGATAGGCGTAAGAAGAATTTTCTTACCTAGAGAGGAAGTAGTATTAATCCTTCCAGGTTTCTTCCAGAGCAAAAATACTCGGATATTTAAATCGTTACAGAAAGAGATATCTAAGTTTTTTGACACTGCCTGTATGGATATGCCTGGTCATGGCAACTCCAGTGGCTTTTTTACTTTTGGTTCTAAGAATGAAGAGGAGGCCCTTAATTCTGTCTTGGATTATTTGGAAGGAATTTATCATAAGATTGGAGTTTTAGCTTTTTCTCTTTCAGGTTTAGCAACTATAAACTCCTTAGCTAAGAGAAAAGCTAAAAAAGTAGTTTCTTTAGTATTAGTGAGTGTTCCTTCAGATTTTTCTCAAATTGAGTTCCGCTTTTTCTCTCCTTCAGCTATAAAGTTAGGCTTAAGAAGTCTGGATTGGAATTTGGGTGCTCTTTTAGGATTTCCCTTTTTTAAAAAAGAAAAACCTCTAGAGAATATTCAGAGGATAGAATTCCCTATTCTTTTTCTTCAGGGGGATTCGGACCCTATAATAGATAAGACCCATACTTTTAAATTAGCCCAAGCTCATCCAGGAAAACAAAAAGTTTATATATTTAGGAGGGGTTCGCATGCTGAGGACTTGTATAGAAGTTATCCTGAAGAGTTTTTAGAACAGGTAATTGATTGGTTTAGAAGGAGTCTAAAAAATGAATAAATTAGCTATATTTTCTTGGGCTCTATATGATTTAGCTAACCAATTCTTTGCTTTGAATATAGTTTCCTTATATTTTGTACGCTGGCTTACCTTAGAGAAAAATTGTCCTGAGATTTTCTATAGCATAGCTTTTGGAGTTTCTCTATTTTTGGTAGCAATTCTAGGTCCTATTTTGGGAGAGTGGGCTGATAAGACTTATAGACATAGGAGGTTTTTAATATATTTTACCTTTATGGCAATTGGGTTTACCCTTCTTTTAGGAGTTTCTAAAGAAGTAGGGCTGAATTTAGTATTTTTTTCTTTGGCCAATATGGGCGTGCAGATGGGGGTTATATTTTATAATTCTCTTCTCGCTTATGTCACTTCCTCTGAAAAAATTGGCTTTATCTCAGGCCTAGGAAGGATGTTTGGCTATTTAGGGGCTATTTTAGCTTTATATCTTAGTAAACCTATATTTTTGAGCAAGGGCTATAGAGGGGTATTCTTTCTTACAGGAGTTTTATTTTTGATATTCTCTCTTCCTTGTATGCTCTTTGTGAAAGAAAGGAGAGAAGTTTTTAAAGAAAAGAGCTTCTTAGAGAAAGAGAAATTTTGTAAGATATTTCATCAGGCAAAAAAATTTTTATCATCTGGGTCAACTGACTTTTTAAATCTTTTAAAGTCAACTTTTTTTATGTTTGCTGCAGTAAATGTGGTAATTCTTTTTATGTCTGTATATGCTACTAAGGTTTTTGGCCTTTCGGAAGTAGAGATAATAAATCTAATAATTTTCTCCACTTTCTTTGCCCTGGGAGGGAGTTTATTCTTTGGTTTTCTCAGTGATTATATAGGGTATAGAGTTTCTTTATTAGTGGTGTTTACCTTGTGGGGGGTCTGTTTCTTAGGAGGAGCTTTTTTGTCTGCGTCTTTTGTCTGGATGATAGGAGGTTTAGCTGGTTTAAGTTTGGGAGGAACTTGGGTAGTAACTCGGGCTTTAGTAATAAGGCTGGTTAAGAAAGAAAGGTTGGGCTTAGCCTTCGGTTTATTTAATTTAGTGGGATATCTTTCGGGAATAGTAGGTCCTCTTTTTTGGGGGTTAATACTTTTTTTTACTTCTTCCTGGGGTCAATTAAGTTATCGGACAGCTCTTCTTAGCTTGATTTTGTTTATATTACTTAGCTTAATTTTTCTTTTACGCCTTCCCAAGAGACCTTTAGAAATTATTTGACGAGCTTTAATATAGAAAGTATAATCTTTTACTGAAGTATGAGGTTAAATTTAAGGTTCCTCTTTCTTTCTTTATTCTTTTTTAGTCTGCCTGGAGTATGCTTCTCTTTGGTTTTAGTTAAGGATTTAGGAATAGATACTAAAACCAACGAGACTTCTCAAAAATCTTCTTCACAAATTTCCTCTCAGATAGTAAAAGAGTTACAGAGAAAATTGGAAGAAAAAGAGAGAGAAATAGAATCATTGAAAGAGAAGATCAAGAAGAGTTCTCAGGAGTTGGATAAGGAGATTAAGAAGAATAAAGAGTTAAATTCCCAAATTAAAAAAAAGGAAACTCAAATAAAAGAGGTATCTAAAGAACTCCAGAAGAGTACAAGACAGATAGATAAGCTCATCTCTCAGCTTCGGAAGAAAGAGCAGGAATTAGAAGCTTTTAAAAAACAGGTTGAATCTTTGGAGAAGAACCAGAGTTTTTTAGCTGAGAAAAGGACTCTTCTTGAAGATTGTGATAAAAAGATTGCAGTATATATTCGGAGAGAGGAAGATTTAAGAAAAAATCTCAAAGAGAAATCCAGTGAGATTGAGAAGTTAAGGAGAGAGGTAGACTCTCTTTTGGAAGAGAGAAAATCTCTATCTTCTCAGGTAGAGAAGCTTAAGAAAGAAAATAAAAGCTTATTAGAGAAGCTTACTTCTCTTACCAGTAAATTGGAGGAACAGGAAGATTATAAGAAGAAAATAAACGCTGAGAAGGAAGCACTTAGAGAAAATGTAAAAGTCCTCAACGCCCAGCTTAAGGAGTCTCTTAAGAAGGAGGGAAAACTTTCTAAGAAATACTTGCAGGCAGAGGAGAATATAGAGACTTTGAGCAAAAAATTAGAGGTTCTTAAGAGAGAACTTGGTGGTAAAGATTCTTCAATAACCCAACTTCAAAATAGAATTAAAGAGACTGAGAGGGTACGGAGAAGGCTTCAAGAAGAAATTGCTAAAGTTAAAAAGGAAAAAGAAGACAATCTTAAGGCCCTTGTTAAAAGTAATTTACTAATAGAAAAGTTAGAAAAGGAGAATAAAGACCTATCTTCCCAGCTTAAGCTTAAGCTTAAGCAGAGTGAAGAACTTTCTCATAAAATTAGAGAGAATGAGAGGAGGATAAAAGGACTTGTTTCTCAGATAGATGAGAAGAATAAGAAGATTAAGGATTTAGAGGATAAAGTAGTTCTTTTAGGTAAACTCCAAAGCTCTTTAAAAGAGAAAGAGCGCTTGATTGAGGAATTAAATAAGAAGAATAAAGAAATTTCTCAGAAATTGACTCGAGAAGTTCAAGCCTCTCAGGATAAGATTGAGGAGTTGAACAAAGAGATAAAAGTGTTAAGAAGTAATATTAATGCTAAAGAGTCTTTGGTAAAGAAGATGAAAAAAGATAACAGCAAGCTAAAAGCTCAACTGGATACTCAAGCTAAGGACATTCACAAAATCTCTTCTGCAGTTAAAGAGAAGAAGGAGAAAATCGCTAATTTAGAAGAAGAGCTGAAGAAGAATAATTCTTTATTGAAGGAAAAACAAGCCCTTATTTCCCAGCTTCAAGCAAAACTCTCTTCTTATTTAGAAGAACGCCTAAGGCTAGAGAACCAACTTAAGGATACGAAAGGTATAATCTCTTCCTTAAATAAAGAGTTAAACCTATTGAAAAGAGAACTAGAGACTGCTAAGGATAATTTCTTAGAAGTAAGCCAGGAGAAAGAAATGTTGCGTTCTCAGTTAGAAGATATTAAAAGAGAAAAAGACACTTTATCTTCTCAATTAGAAGAGCTTTTACCAGTCTTAGAGTCTTATAAAAAAGAGAGAGAAGAGGAGAGAAAATCCTTGGAGGGGAAAGAGAGGCTTCTCAAAGATAGGGAGGCCTTTATTCTTCAACTCAAGGAAGATTTAGAAGCTCAGAATAAAGAAAAAGATAGATTTTCTCAAGAGGTTCTTGAGCTTAGAGCTAAGGTTGATAAGCTTAATAAAGAGCTTTCTCTTCTTAAAGAGACATTAAAAGAGAAAGAGAGCCTTCTTTCTGAATATGAAGCTAAGATGAGTATAGTTTCTGATTATGTTGAAGAGAGGAGTATTCTTAAAAGTAAGATAGAGGAGCTTGCTAAAGAAGTTAAAGATAAAGAGCAAGAGATTAACTATCTAAAAGGGGTGATTAAGGCTGCTTCTGAGAAGCTTAAATCTATGCTTCCTTCTACTCCTGAATAATTTTTTATGGAGATATCAGAGAAAATCCCGTCTTTGTTGGAAAGAATCCCCCCTTTTATTCTAGAGATTATAAAAAAAATCAAATCTTTAGGAATTTCTGAAGAAGAGCTCTTTAATGTGAGATTATCCTTAGAAGAGGCTTTAGTAAACGCGGTTAAACACGGTAATAAAATGGATGCTGGGTTAGTAGTAGAAGTTTATCTTAAGGTAAATTCTGATAAACTAATTATCGAAGTAAAAGACCAGGGTGAAGGTTTTGATTTTAAAAACTTGGATGATCCCACCAAAGAGGAGAATATTAAGAAGACAAGAGGGAGAGGAATTTTTTTGATAAAGAATCTTATGGATGAAGTAAGATTTAAAGAAGGAGGCAGTCGGATAATAATGACAAAATATTTTAAAAGGGAGGCTAAATTATGAAGATAAAAGAAGAGAAAGAGGGTGAGGTTTTAATTTGTAGGTTGGAGGGAGAGATAAATATTAACACTTCTCCGGAGTTAAGAAAAAGTTTTGATAGGATGATGAGAGATAATGAGAAAAAAGTGATAGTAGAATTTTCTGGAATCTCTTACATAGATAGTTCAGGTTTAGCTACTCTAATTGAGATGTATCAGAGGCTTAAAAGAAATGGAGGAAGGCTCAGACTTTGTAGTATGACTCAGAAAGTGAGAGATATTTTTGAGATAACTAAGCTTACTAAACTATTTGAGATTTTTCCTAATCTTACAGAAGCCTTAGAGGGTTTTTAATGGTCTCATCAATTGGAAGATTTATAATTGGGATATTCTCTTCTACTGGAGGGATAGTCCTTCTTCTTCTGCAGACTCTCTATTGGATTTTTATTGGTCCTTTTAAGAGGAAGTTTGTAAAATTGGAGAATATATTTTATCAGATGAGTTTTACAGGTCTGCGCTCAATTTTGATAGTTTTCTTTGTGGCTATATTTACTGGAATTGTTTTAGCTATGCAGACCGCTTATCAATTGGAGAAAATGGGAGCGGTTTTATATGTAGCTTCCTTAGTAGCTATTTCTTTATGTCGAGAATTGAGCCCAGTTTTAACTGCTTTGGTGGTTGCAGGAAGAGTAGGTTCAGCAATTTCTGCGGAATTAGGGACGATGAAAGTTACCGAACAAATAGAAGCTTTAGAAATTATGGCTATAAATCCAGTAAGATTTCTGGTTGTGCCCCGATTTTTAGCTTTATTTTTTATGCTTCCCTGTTTAACTATCCTGGGAAATCTTTCCGGCATATTAGGAGGTTTTATTGTAGGGGTAGGAAGTCTTCATATAAATCCTTACTTATATATGCAGACAAGCTTTAAGTACTTGGAGTTGAAAGATATTTACACTGGTCTTACCAAGGCTTTTGTCTTTGCTATTCTTATTGCTTTAGTATCTTGTTTTGAAGGGCTTAATACTACTAAAGGTGCTGAGGGAGTAGGAAAGGCTACCACTAGGAGTGTAGTGATAAGTTTTATCTTGATTATTTTGGCCGATTGCGTTCTTACAACTATATTTTATTTTTCTAATATGTAAGCTATGCAGAGAGAATGTTCTAAAGAAGCAATAATATCTTTAAGAGGAGTAACTAAGGAGTTTGATGGTCGGAAAATTATAGATAGTGTTAGTTTTGATATTTACTGTGGCGAAACTTTTGTAATTATGGGCTGTTCCGGTTCAGGAAAAAGTACACTCCTGAGGCTTATGACTGGAGCAATTAAACCTTCCCAAGGTAGTATCTTGATTAAAGGCAAGGATATTGGGAAACTTAAAGCTTATGAACTGGATGAGTTAAGGAAAAGTTTTGGGATGCTCTTCCAGTATTCAGCACTCTTAGACTCTTTGACAGTTGAGGAAAATGTAGCTCTTCCTTTAAGAGAGCATACAAAATTAGATGAAGAGATAATAAAGATAATAGTTAAGATGAAGCTTTCTTTAGTAGGCTTAAGGGGTTTTGAGAAGCATTATCCTTCTCAAATCTCTGGAGGTATGCGTAAAAGGGTAGGTTTAGCTAGAGCTATTGCTTTAGACCCGGATATTGTTTTTTATGATGAACCTACTTCAGGTTTAGACCCAGTAGTAGGAGGAGTAATTGATAAACTGATTAAGGATTTATCAGAGAAACTTTTAATTACTTCTATAGTAGTAACCCATGATATGCAGAGTGTTTTTAGAATTGCTGATAGAGTTGCTATGGTCCATAAAGGAAGGATTGTAGAGATAGGAACCCCTCAAGAGATAAAGAATTCCGAGAATCCTTATATAGAGCAGTTTATAAATGGGCTGCCTCAAGGACCCATAGATTTCTTTAAAGAAGATATTGGGATTTTAGAAGAGTTTGTTTAGGGAAGGAGAAAAAGATGAGGAAGTTTACTAATGAATTTGCAGTAGGTTTATTTTTTATTCTTTGTATAGGAGGACTTCTCTATCTTAGCCTAAGTACAGGGAAAATCCACTTTAAAAATGAAGGCTACTATATCTATGTTAAGTTTAAAGATATCTCAGGCTTGCAGAGAAACGCTCCAGTGATGGTTAACGGCTTAGAAGTAGGTAGAGTTCAGGATATAGAGACAAAGTATACTCCTGAAGGAGCAGAACTTTTTCTTAAGCTTTTGATTAATAAAGGCATAAAAATTTGGGAGAACCCCCGAGTTTCTATTAAGACTTTAGGACTTATGGGTGAGAAGTATGTCCATATAGCTTCTTACCAGGGTAAAGATTTTATTAAACCTGGAGAGATTCTTGAGGGTAAGCCTTCCTCCGACTTAGATTTTCTTATGGATAAAGCTCAAGATTTATCTAAAGATTTTAGCCTCCTCTTAGATAATGTGAATAGTTTAACTTTGGAAGTTAAAAAATTGGCTAAGAATCTTAATTATACAATAGATGCTAATCAGGACAGTATCTCTAAGATTGTAAAGAATTTGGAAGTAACTACTAAAAACCTTGAAGAGCTTACTTTTGATTTGAAAAAGCATCCTTGGAAGCTTCTTCACAAAGGAAAAGAGTAAGGAAATAGTTTAAATGTTTAAAGTTTAAAAGTTGAAAGCTTTATTTTTAGGGGTGTATAAGCTATCAGCTAAAGATCCTATTAACTTAAAATGAAACCCTTTGAGGCCCATCTATCTGGTAAAA
>CAZSAI010000039.1:0-9435 GCA_964604895.1 uncultured Planctomycetia bacterium | reverse complement strand
TAGAAAAATATAGAGTAAGTTTTATGTGGTTAGTTCCTTCAATGTATACAGCTATTCTTTCTCTGAAAGAGTACAATAAGTTTGATTTATCTTCTCTAAGGTATGTAGTGGTCTTTGGAGCTCCTTCTTCTAAGGTGCTTTTAAAAAGACTTCATCAAGTTTGTCCTCAAGCTTACCTTTTGAATGGTTGGGGAATGACTGAGACTTCTGCTCCCAACTGTGTTTTACCGCCGGGGGTAGATAAAATAGAGAGTGTAGGAAAATTTACTTCTTGGATGCAAGCTCGAATTGTAGATGAAGAAGGTAGTTCGTTAGAAGTTGGCCAAAGGGGTGAATTATGGGTTAAGGGAGAAGGGGTTATGCTTGGTTATTATAAAGAACCAGACTTAACCAGAGAAGTATTAACTGAGGATGGTTGGCTTAAGACAGGTGATATTGCCTACTATGATGAGGAGGGGCTTTTTTATATCGTAGGGAGAAAAAAGGATATGATTAAGGTTGCTGGGGAAATTGTCTTTAGTCCTGAGGTTGAAGAAAAAATCCATCTTCATCCTAAAGTTAAAGAGGTAGCAGTTATTGGAGTGCCGGATAAGTTAAGAGGAGAAGTGCCTAAAGCTTTTATTGTAATAAAAGAAGAGGAAAGTTTAAGTGAAGAGGAGCTAAAGGATTTTTTAAGAAAGCATTTAGCCCATTTTAAAATTCCTCATTACTTTGAATTTTTAAGCCAGCTTCCTAAAACTCGTACAGGAAAGATAGATAAAAAATTATTAACTACTTTAAAAGAGGAGAATAAATTATGATGCAAAGAGATGTGCACTTAAGGCCAGAGGATTTACTTAAATCCTTGCAGTTTGAAAAAGAAGATTTTGCAGAGATTGGCATAATTAGTGGCCAGGCACAGCGTGCTCAGAGGTGCCTTAAGTTTTTAAATAACCCAGTAAAGAATTTTACCTTTTTAGGTTACACCTTCTGGACCGGAGAATATTCTGCCAGAGGCAGATCCACTTCTGGCGGAAAAGGTAAAAGAATTACTGTGGGAAACGGTGGCTTTTATGCTCCGGATTCAGCCTTTATTACTGAACTTTTATGCACAGGAGGGATAAAGATTTTAATCAGGTTGGGTTCTTGTGGTGCTTTAAGAGAAGATATAGGTATCGGAGACTTTATTGTAGCCACTGGGATAATAAGAGGAGATGGGGCAACCCGCTATTATGTAGATGATAATTTCTTTCCTTATGTTGACGAAACTCTTTCTGATTTCTTAGAAGAAAGTCTAAGAGAAAAAGGAAGAACCCACAGAGGAAAAGTCTGGACTACTGATGCTTTGCTGAGGGAGACCAAAGATATAGTTAACTCCTATATTGAGAAAGGAGCAATTGCCGTAGATATGGTAAGCTCTCCTTTTGTGACTATAGCCAATCTCTATAAAGTAAGGGTTGCTTGTATTTTAGCTGTTTCTGATAATTTAATAACTGGCCAATTAGGTTTTACTGACCTTAGATTCTTTACTGCTGAAGAAAAGATGATGCAAGCAAGTTTTGAGGTAGTAGAAAGAATCGAAGATATTTAGCTTTCTTCTTTTATTTCCTGTAAAATTGGAAAAAGAAAAAATCAGAGTTTTAGAGGAAATGCTTCTTCCTGGAGAAATAATAAAGGTAAACTAGGAGGAGAATAAGATGTATGAAAAAGAAAAGAAAGAAATAATTTACTGGGCAAAAAAACTTAATGAAAAAGGTTTTGTTACTGCTAGAAGTGGGAACATTTCTTTAAAAGTTGATAAAGGTCTGCTTATTACTTCTCATGATTGTTATTTAGGTGAGTTGCAAGAAGAAGATATTCTTTTAGTCGACAGTAAGGGGAATATTTTAGAAGGGAGGGGAGAGATAACTAGTGAGAAAGAGCTTCATTTAGGGATTCATAATAATTTTGCTGAAGTAAAAGTAGTTCTTCATGCTCATCCTCCTTACACTGTAGCTTTTTTTCATTATTTTGATAAGCTGGAGGTTTTTTCTTTTGAAGCAAGGTTTTATTTAGGAACTCTAAAGCCAATTCCTCAACAGACCCCTACAGTTACTCAGATAGAGCCAGTATTAAGGGGCCTGGAGAACTCTGATATTGTAATCTTAGCTCAGCATGGGGTAGTAAGCATAGGAGGAGATTTTAAGTCAGCCTTCAGCCTAATTGAACTGTTGGAAGAACAAGCCAAAGTCAATCTACTTTTGAATTCAAAAGTTAATGGTTCTTTCTCCAAGTTATCTTTCTCTTCGGTTGAGGAGTCTGTTCAAAACTCAAGGCAGATAATTTCTCCTCAAGAGGGGAGGTATAAGTTATTGTCAAAAGAGCATATAGAAAGGTTAGTTGAGCTTGTAAATAATGATAAGGAAGTTCAAGAATTAGGCAAAAACTGCGGACTTACTTGCACTTTAGCAGTTAAAAACCAAGATAGCGGTGAATGTGCTTGTTTTTATTACAAGGAAGGAAAAATCGTAAAGACAGATGGTAATGAGAATGCTGAGTTTTTAATTTCAGGCAGAGCTGATATTTTAAGAAAAATCTTTAATCGCCAGATTGACCCCTTTGTTGCTTTAACTCAAGGAAAAGTTAAAACTAAAGGTGATTTTTCTAAGATGAGTAAGTGGTATCCGGTCCTGGTGCACACTTTTAGGTTATGGGAACAAGCTCCAGTAGAGTAATCCAGATACAACAAGATAACTCTGGTTAATCGGGTATTAAGAGAGGAGATGCAAGAATACAAATATTATATAAATGGTCAGTTTAGGAGGGCTGAAGAAAAGATTGAGGTTTTAGACCCTGCTGAAGGGAAAGTCTTTGCTTATTTTTATGAGGCAGAGAGAAAGGATTTGGAAGAAGTAATAACTTCGGCTAAGAAGGCTCAGGGAGAGTGGAGGAGTTTTTCTTTTAGGGAAAGAGCAAAGCTTTTACGGGATATATCTAAAATTATTCTAGATAACCTTTCTACTTTAGCTGAATTAGAAACAAAGGAAATTGGCAAATCCTATAAAGAGTCTTTATTTGTAGATATTCCTTTAGGGGCTGAGGTTTTTAATTATTATGCTTCTTTCTTAGAGAATCTTTCTGAAGAATTGGTTGAGACTCCTACTGGGTTTGATTTAATAAAGTACGAGCCTTACGGGATATGCGGAGTTTTCCTTCCTTACAATGTTCCTTTAATGATTTTTGGGTTTAGCTGTGCTGCAAGTTTATCTGCAGGTAACTCTTTAATCGTTAAGCCTTCGGAGTGTGGTTCTCTTTCTCTGTTGGAATTAGCTAAGCACATTGATAGGTTAGATATCCCTAGAGGTTTAATTAATATAATAACTGGGAGAGGATCTACCATAGGGAGATACTTAGCAGAGAGTAAAATTGATCTCATTTCTTTTACTGGTTCAAGGGATACCTTAAAGAAAATTTTCTCTTACAGCGTAAATTACCCTAAAAAAATTATCTGTGAATTAGGAGGAGTGAATTTAACAGTTATATTTTCTGATGCTCATAAAGAAAGAGCTCTAAGCTCTTTATTGTCTTCTTCTTTTATGAAGCAGGGTCAGATGTGTATAGGAACAAGCATTGCTTTAGTTGAGGAGAATATTTATGAAGATTTTGTGGAGAAATTTATAAGGAAAGTAGAGAAAATAAAGATAGGTAGTCCTTTTGAACCTACGGTAGGGATAGGTCCAGTTGTTTCTTCTGAGCACCTTTTAGCTATAGATAAAAAGGTTAAAGAGATTTTAGATAAAGGAGGAAAGCTTCTTTGGGGAGGAAGACCCCTAAACCAAAAAGGGTTTTTTTATCCACCTACAGTTATTGAGATTGAAGATATAGTTTATGAGGAGTTTTTTGCCCCGGTTCTTTTAATTAAGAGATTTAAAGAGGAAGAGATAGATCCTATATTGGAAAATAACCCTACAGGTCTGGTTCTTCAGCTTTGGACAAATAATTTAGAGAAGGCCTATGTTTTAGCAGAAAATTATCCTGCAGGAACTGTATGGATAAATACTTTTGCCCAGATAACTCCTTTAACTCCTTTTGGAGGGACAAAGGAGAGTGGTTGGGGTAGGAATTTAGGTAAATTTGGTTTCCTCGAATATACCCAGATAAAACATATTGGAGTAGGTCTTAAGAGGGGTCCAGCTGAGGATTGGTTTGGGGTATGAGAAGAATAAAAAAAGGTATATCTTTAAGCTGGCAGTATAGAGTCTCTCGTAAGATTATCCATTTTAGAATTTATATTATTTTTATTTTTCTTTTAATTACTGTTTTTTTTCTAAGCGCTTTAAAGGATATAAAGATAGAGACTCACTTGGAAGATTTCCTTCCTCAGAAGCATCCTTTTCTCAAGGTCCAACACAAATTAACCGATATTTTTGGTGGTCTTAATCAGGTCTCTTTAGCTCTTAGAGTAAAAGAGGGAGATATCCTCAATAAGGATTTCTTAGAGAAACTCATTTCTTTAACTGAAGAGCTTTATCTTATAGAAGGGGTAAATATTTCTCGGATAAGTTCGCTTTCTTCTCGCCATATAAAACACATAAGGGCTGATGAGGAAGGTTTTTATGTAGAAAGGCTCCTGAGAGTGCCTCCTGAGAGTGAAAGAGAGATGTTGGAGCTTGAGAAAAAGATAGTGGCTAATCCTAATATTTATGGGAGGATGGTTTCCCGAGACTTTAAATCCACTTTTATTCAAGTAGACTTCTCCTCAAAAGTAAAAACCTCTTATATATTTTCTACTTTAATGAAGCTTAAGAAAAAATATGAAGATAAAAACACCGAAATTTATATTGCT
The DNA here is from genome assembly GCA_964604895.1 of uncultured Planctomycetia bacterium. GTDB lineage: Bacteria > Omnitrophota > Gorgyraeia > Duberdicusellales > Duberdicusellaceae > Duberdicusella. Next base: position 4,631 of record CAZSAI010000039.1, on the reverse strand, counting down.
GGCCGTCCAATCTTAGAGGGCTGGCTTAACTTTTATCTTCCTTCTATGTTTAAAATCTTAATTATAAGTTTTTTAGTTATCTCGATTGTGCTTTATCTTACTTTTCGCTCTCGGAGAGGAATAATTCTGCCTTTACTTGATTCTTCTATGGCTACAATCTGGGGAATGGGGACGATGAAACTTTTGGGTCTTAGGCTTGATCCTTCCACAATCTTAGTTCCTTTTATAGTTCTTTCCTTAGGGATAAGCCATTCAGTTCATACCCTAAAACGGTATTATGAGGAGATGGCTAATCCCCAAATGAAGAGTAAGCATGCAGTGGTAAATACAATTGCTCACCTCCTCTTACCGGGTCTTGCTTGTGTGCTTACCGATGGTTTTGGGTTTTTATCTTTAACTTTAGTTCCTCTTCCTACTATAAAAAGTATGGCTTTTGCTTCAGGCCTAGGGATTTTAGCTAATTTCTTTACTTCTTTTATGTTTACTCCGGCTCTTTTATCTTTTATGCATCGGCCAAAAGTCTTGGAAGTTAAGAAGGAAGAGCAACATCTTTGGGTAGATAGACTTCTCTCTAAAATAAGTATATTCTCTTTAAGTAAGAAGGCAGGCACAGCCTTGGTAGTTTTTTTTATAATTTTAGGAGTTTTTTCTATTTTTGGTATAAGAAGGATTACTATCGGCGATAATACTGAAGGCTCAAGCTATCTCTACCCCAGTAGTCCTTATAATAAATCTGAGAGTTTCATAAATAAGAATTTCGGAGGAACTAACTCCTATTATATTTTAATTGAATCCCGAGATTCCCTTCTTAAGGTAGATAAGCTTAAAGCGATAGATTCTTTTCAAAATTATTTATCTAAAGAAGTCTCTGAGATTGGTTCTTCTTTATCGATAGTAAATGCAATTAAAGCCTTAAATATGTTTATGTTCGGAGGAAAGAGAGAGTATTTTAAGATTCCTCAAAATGATGAGACTGTTGTCCAGTATTGGTTTTTGTATACCTTATCAGGTTTCCCTTCAGATTATGACTACTTGATTAGCAGAGATGAGAGATTTTCCAACATAAAGTTTGATTTGCGGAATCATAAGTCAATTACAGTGGACTTGGTGGTAGAGAAAACTAAGAATTTTTTTACTGCTCATAAATTTAAGAATATAAAGTTTTATTATGGAGGGGGAGATATTGGAATTCTCTATGCCATAAATCAAATTATAAAGAAGACCATCCTTCCTAATGCTTTATTTATCTCAGGTCTTATATTTTTATATGTAAGTTTTATCTATCGCTCCTTCTTAGGGGGTATTTTCTTACTTTTACCTTTGATTTTTAGTAATCTTTTAGTTTTTTCTTTGTTTGGTTTCTTGGGTATACCTATTAACACCGAGATGCTGCCTTTAGTTTCTCTATCTGAAGGTTTGGGGATAAATTATGGGATTTATATCTTAGCACGGCTTTTTGATGAACTCCATGAAAAAAGAAAAACTTACAAAAATATTCTTTATCATACTCTGATTACTAGTGGAAAAGCTGTTTTCTTTAGTGGGTCCATTGTCTCCTTAGGTATTTTTGTTTGGGTTTTTTCTCCTATTTTATTTCAAGCTCGTTTAGGAGGGGTACTTTGCTTGTCTTTGGTTTTGAATATGATAATTTCCTTGATTATGATACCAGTATTTGTCTGGTGGATAAAACCAGCTTTTTTATTTGGAAATACAAGGCTAAGGTTTAGGAGCCTTAAGATTTCGGGTAGGAGCAAGGCTAATCTTCGCAATAAAGATTGAAAACTTAAAAGGAGGTGGCTTATGAGGTGGTTGTTTCTTTTTCTGGGGTGTTTCTCCTTTTCTTTGGGGGCCTTTGCTCAGGAGCTTGAGTATCACAGGGTTTACACACCCAAGGAAGGTATGGGGGCTTCAGAGATTATGAGGATTAAGTACCATAATAAATACTCCCTTTTTGCCAAAGACTATCAACAGATAGGAGAAGTTTTATATGTTGATGCTTCGGGCTTTACCAGAAAAAGGGTATGGAAAAGGCAAAGGATTATAAAGGCAGGAGAGGATGGCATTTCTTACAAGGATTTGGTGGTAATGACTTATCCTACAGAACTGAAAGGATTGGCGGTTTTGACTTGGACTTACCAGGATCCCCAGAAGGACCAAAATGTTTGGCTTTGGATTCCTTCTTTAAAGAAGGTAAGGAAAATATCAGCTTCTGAGGACGATGATGCTTTTATGGGGAGTGATTTTACGGTTGAGGAGGTTTCTACCCGGAGGTTTGAAGATGAGAGCTATAAGTTAATAGGAAGTAAGAGTTTCCCTGGTTATAAGTTTGAGCAGACAGGAGAGGCTAAATTTAAGGATAGGCCTTGCTTTGTAATAGAATGTATTCCTAAAAAACCTCATTGGTATTACTCTAAAAGAATAGTTTGGATTGATAAGGATACCGGAGGAAACATTTTTGAGGAATATTATGACAAAAATGGGAAGCTTTTTAAGACGCTTTTTAGAGAATGGGTCTGGACTGATTTAGGAGATAAAAAATACCCAACTCAGGTTTCTTTAGAGTGTAAGGATTTAAGGACGAACCACCGCACAGTAATTTTAATGAAAGACACCAAATATGATGAGGGTTTAAGCGAATATGATTTTACAGTTAAGGCTCTGATGAGGTCAAGATGGTAATTATTAAGAGGTTAGAAGTCTAGAAGGTTATGGGTAAAAATACCAGGGAGGTGAGATAGGATGAGGTGGTTTTTAGGACTAATTTCTTTTCTTTTTGTAAGTAGTGCTTGGGCCACTCGGATAGGAAATTTGGAATATTCCGGGTACTTAAAGACAGAATTTTGGCTTAAGAATTACAATGAGGAGGAGCATCTTTCTTTATCTTCTTTTAAGAATACATTTGATTTAGAAGCTGAATATAGACTATCTGAGAACTGGACTTTCTTTTTCCATCCTCGTTTCTTTTATGACTTTGCTTATGATTTAAGAGAAGATTTCAATTCTAATTTTGACAGAAATCAATTTAAAATGGGTCATACCCAAAGAACAGAATGGTTAAGAGACTGCTATTTAGATTTTACTTCAGATAAGTTAGATATAAGAATTGGTAAACAGCAAGTTGTCTGGGGTCAAGCTGATGGACTGCCTTTTTTGGATAGGGTTATGCCTTTTGATTTAAGTTATTACTGGCTTTATGATTTTGCTGATATAAGGATTCCCCTCTGGATGATTAAGGTAGAGTATTCACCGCGGATAAATTCAACTTTACAGTTTTTACTTATCCCTGATTTTGAAGCTTCTCGCTCTGCTCCTGCAAATGCGCCTTTTTCTTTCAAAGGAGTAAATAGTTTTCATCGAGTTAAAAAGATTATGGAGGCAAATGGAGGAAGTATGTCCACTACTATTTACCGACCTCCAAAGGAGTTTAAAAATTCAAGAGTGGGATTGCGCTGGCGCTCAATGTTAGGAAATGATATAGAGTACACTCTAAACTGGCTTTACGGATATTCTACCTCCGCCTATACTTATTTAGATCAGACTATTATTACTGGAGGGCCAATCCCTGGGTTAGGAATGCCTAAGGGAAATTACTATTATTCTCGGAGACATAAACTTATGCATCTTATAGGTTTTTCTTTTAATAAATCCTTTGTTAATCCAGGATTATTTGAAGGCTGGACTATAAGAGGAGAATTTGCTTATTTTCATAATGAACCTACTTATTATGGTATTCAAGGGCAAAGAAAACTCACTGAGAGGACTGATAAGTATGCTTATGTCTTAGGACTTGATAGAAGTTTCTTTACCAACTGGCTATTTTCTTTTCAATTTGGACAGTTTATCCATAATGAGAGGACAAAAGCAGATCTTTTGGGTAATGTTTATCAGGTGTTAAATTCCTATACTTATGGATTAACGGATAAGGTTGAAAATATTTTTACTTTAAAGATTGCTACTGATTTTATGCATGAGAGATTAAAGCCTGAGGTTTTAATTATTTATGGGGACGATAATGATGGTAGAGTTTCTTTTAAGAGTAAGTATGAGATAAGGGATAACCTTTGGTTTACTTTAGGATATCACCATTTTTGGGGTCCTCAGTATGGTTCAAATGGTCAATTTAGGAATAATGATCATTTCTTTTGGGAGGTAAAATATACTTTCTGAGTTTAGTTTAGCTATTCCTTAATGGCTAAGAGACTTAAAATTATCTTCAGAAGGACTAAGTTTAACCGCTATTCTGTTTCTGCTCTTTTAGGTTTATTAGATGAGGAGTTAGATTTTGAAAAATTTGAGATAAAAATAGTTGATGATTTTAAAGATTTAAAAGAAGAAAGGCTTTCTTTAAAAGACCCGCTTGTTTTAGCTTATTCCTTTGGGACTTTAAGCTCAAGAAGTGTATATGATGAATTTAAATCTTTAAAAGAAGGTTTTAAAGAAAAAGTAGTCATAATTGCTGGAGGCCCTCATCCTACAGGCCTGCCTTGGGAAGCTCTGGAAGAGGGAGCAGATTTTGTTTTTGTAGGTGAAGCAGAAGAAAGCCTTCCTTTCTTTTTAAATACTTTTTACGATTCTCCTACAAATTTAAAGGAGAGAATAATTAAATCCCTCCCTTTAGGAGATTTTAATAG
>CAZSAI010000038.1:0-9651 GCA_964604895.1 uncultured Planctomycetia bacterium | reverse complement strand
TAGAAATTAATAATTGAAAATTGAGAACTTATATGAGTCTATTGGTTAAAACCTTACTTTCTGTATTATAAGCTGTAAAGTTTTATAGGATGTTAAGTTAACAGAAACTAAGAAGAGAGGGAGGTAAGAATGAGACATCCTTATTTAATGACTCCGGGACCTTCTCCTTTGGCTCCTCAGATTAGAGAAGCTTTAGGAAGAGATATTATCCATCACCGTACAGAAGAATTTAGAAATATCTTGGCGGAGATAAATGAAGGGCTTAAGTATGTATTTAGGACTAATGAGCCGGTTTTAACTTTTGCTTCTTCTGGAACAGGGGCGATGCAGGCAGCAGTTTCTAATTTCTTATCTTCTAAAGATAAAGCTTTAGTAGTAGTAGGAGGTAAATTTGGAGAACGCTGGAGAGAAATATGTGAGACTTTCTCAGTAGAAGTTGTTTCTTTAGATATTGAGTGGGGCAGTCCCCCTTCTTTAGAGAAAATTTCTGATATCCTTAAGAAGGACTCTCAAGTAAGAGCTATTTACACTACTCTGTGTGAGACTTCTACTGCTACTGTTTATAATATTAAAGAAATAGCCCAACTTACTAAAGACAAAGAAATTCTTTTAGTGGTAGATGCAATAAGTGGTTTGGGCCAAGATGTCTTAGAGACCCAAGCCTGGGGGGTAGATATAGTAGTAGCTGGCTCTCAGAAGGGATTCATGCTCCCTCCTGGGCTTGCTTTTATCTCTCTTAATAAGAAGGCAGAGGAATTTCTTAAACAGTCAGATCTTCCTGATTATTATTTTAATGTAAGAGAAGCTTTAAAGTCTTACCAGAAGAACGATACTCCTTTTACTCCAGCAGTAAGCCTTATTAGGGGGTTAGCTGAGGCTATTAAGATTATAAAAGAAGAAGGGATAGAGAACCGGTGGGAGTATTTCAAGAAACTTTCTTCTGCTACCCGAGAAGCTTTGAAATCCCTGGGACTTAAGCTTTTCTCTAAGAGTCCTTCCTCTTCAGTAACTGCGGTCTCTGTAGAGGGATTAGATACTCAGGAGATAGTTAAGAGGATGCGAACCAAATACGGTATTTCTATTGCTGGAGGCCAAGCCCATCTTAAAGGTAAGATTATAAGGATAGCTCATATGGGCTATATAAATGAACAGGATATGGTGATGTGTCTCTTTTGTTTAGAAAAAGTTTTAAATGAGTTAGGGTATAAATTGGAGAAAGGTATAAGTCTTAAGACTTTTCAGGAGGTTTTCTATAGTTAAGGAGGAAGCCATGATTAAGATTTTAATAAGTGACAAGTTAGCCTCTGAAGGTATAGAGATACTTAAGAAGTGTCCTAATTTTGAAGTAGATGTTAGAGTAGGACTCTCTACTGAGGCACTTTCTCAAATAATTTCCCAGTATCAGGCTATTATAATAAGAAGCGGTACTAAACTTACCAAAGATATTTTAGAGAAAGCTACTTCCTTAAGAGTAATTGGAAGAGCAGGGGTTGGTTTGGATAATGTGGATGTGGCTGAAGCTACCAGAAGAGGGGTGATTGTAATGAATTCCCCTTTAGGTAATACTATCTCTACCTGCGAGCAGACTTTTGCCTTAATGTTAGCTTTATCTAGAAATACCTCCCATGCTGATAAATCAGTAAGAGAAGGGAAGTGGGAACGTTCAAAGTTTAAAGGAGTAGAGCTTTATAGTAAGACTTTAGGGATAATTGGTTTGGGCCGAATTGGGAGAGAAGTGGCTAAAAGAGCTCTTTCTTTTGGGATGAGAGTTTTGTCTTTTGACCCTTTTATTTCTGAAGAAGTAGCTAAGAATTTAGAAGTAAAACTTGTAAGTTTAGAGGAGCTTCTTAAGAGCTCAGATTATATTACTATTCATACCCCTCTTACTGAAGAGACTAAAAATCTCATTTCTGAGAAGGAGTTTTCTTTAATGAAGCCCACTGCCAGGATAATTAACTGTGCTCGAGGAGGTATTATAGATGAGTCTGCCTTATTTAAAGCTTTAAAAGAAAAGAAGATAGCCGGAGCAGCTTTAGATGTTTATGAAAAAGAGCCTCCTTCTCAAGATAATCCTTTGTTTACTCTAGATAATATTGTGCTGAGTCCTCACTTGGGAGCTTCCACTGAGGAGGCTCAAATAAATGTAGCAGTAGAGATTGCTGAGTGTGTAAGGGATGCCCTCTTAGGTAAGGCTTTAAGGAATGCAGTGAATTTTCCTTCCCTGGAGCCCGAAGCTTTAGAGGTTCTTTCTCCTTATATTAATTTAGCTGAGAAGATGGGAAAGATTTCTTCTCAACTTATCTCTGGAAGAATTAAGAATGTAACTGTTAGTTATTTTGGAGAGATTACTTCTTTTAAACTTACGCCTCTTACTTCAGCCTTAGTGAAAGGGCTTCTTTCTTCAGTGCTTGAGGAGACAGTTAATTTTGTTAATTCTTTAGATTTGGCTAAAGAGAGAGGATTAAAGATTGAGGAGGTTAAGTCTTCTCAAAAATCTGATTATATAAATTCAGTGGCTCTTCTTTTAAAGAGTGATGAGGAGGAATTTTTTATGGAAGGTACCCTTTTTGCTGATCAGCATCCTCGGATTGTGAGGATAAATGATTTTTATGTAGAAGTGACTCCTTCAGAATATATGGTCTTTGTTTCTAATAAGGATAAGCCTGGAGTAATTGGAAGGTTAGGTACTATTTTAGGTAAACATAATATTAATATTGCTAGTATGAATTTCGGTAGGAAAGAAAAAGGAGGAGAGGCTCTTACAGTTTTAACAGTGGATAGTCCCTTACCTTCAGAAGTTATAGAAGAGGTTTTAAGAGATGAGAATTTTACTTCTCTTAAATTTATAAAAATTTAATTTTATATTTTTAAGAATTCTCGTGTCAATGTTTAAAAAGAGGTTTTTTTTATTTCTTTTTCTTATCCTTTCTTTTGAGAGTTTGGGTTTTGCTGAAGAAGTCAATATCATTTATACCGGAGCAAGTTTTTCTTCTTTATATCCCTGTGGACATTGTCCTGCCAGTGTAGGGGGAGGCCTTAGTCGAAGAGCTCAAGTTATAAAAGATAAGAAGAAGGCTTTAAAGAATCTTCTTATCTTAGATTCAGGAAGTCTGTTTGCTGGTTCTTCTTTAGATGAATTTAAGACTACTTTAGAATTAGATAAACAGAGAACAGATATAACTTTGAGAGCTTTGGAGATTATGGGCTATCAGGCAATAGGGGTAAGTGAAGATGAATTTAGTTTAGGGTTAGATTTTTTAAAAGAAAAAATAAGAGAATCTAAAGTCCCTTTTATTTCCTCTAACTTAAAGATAGAAGGGATAAAACCCTTCTTAATAAAAGAGTTTGGTTCTTTAAGAGTAGGAATTACGGGGCTTAGCTCCAAGCGAATAGAGAGGTTCGGGGTAGAGGTTTTAGATTATTCTTCTGCTTTAAAAGAAGTGCTTTCTCTTTTTAAATCTAGGAGGGTAGAGTTTGTGATACTACTTTCTTCTCTAACTTTAAAAGAGACTCAGAAGATAGTTAAAGATTTTGAAGGTATAGATTTAGTTATTTTTAATAGACCTTATCCAGAAAAAATAAAAAAAATAAGAAATACTCACCTATTATACCCTTATTATCAAGCTAAAAAATTAGGGCAAGTCAAGATTTATTTAGAGAAAGGAAAGATCAAGGAGTGTGAGGCTGAAAAGCTTTCTTTAGCTTTAACTATTAAGGAGGACAGAAGAATTAAAAGTATCCTTCCAGCTTGTTTTAAAGATTCAGATTGTCCTAAGAGAGAGGGGCTAGTAAGTATTTGTGAAAAGCCAGGGAGAGATTCTCAATGCATCTACTTAGAGATGAAACCTCTTAGAGTTAAACTGATTACTAAATTTGATTGCAAAGCTTGCTCTACGGAGTTAGCTGAGAGACTTCTTAAGAATATCTTTAGGGCTGTAGAGTTTGAGAAGATGGATTATAAAACTAAAGAGGCCCAACGGCTTATAAAAAAACTTTCTCTCAAAACTCTTCCTGCCTTTATATTTGATACTTCTTTAGTGGAGAGGAAAGAATTTAATAAACTGAAAGGTATTTTTGAGGATAGAGGGAGCTCTTACTATTTACTTAAGCCTAAGTTTTCAGGGATTTTTTATTATTTAGAGAGACCCTTTATAGATAAAAGAATAGATTTGTTTATAGACCTTTATCAGAAAGATGCTCGAGGTTTATTAGAGAAAATTACATCCTTAGCTGAGAAAAAGAAATATTTCCTTAAACTTCATTTTATTCTTAAAGAGAAAAAGAAGTCTATAGAAGAGGAATACTTAAGAACCTTAGCTGTTAGGGAACTTTATCCTCAGAAGTTTTGGGAATATTTACTTCATAGACTTTTAGATATTGAAAGTAGTTTTTGGAATTTAGTTTTAGAAGATTTAGATATAGATGTAAAGAAAATTTCAAACTTTGCCTTATCTGAGAAGGCAAAGAAACTTCTGGATGAGAATCTTTCTTTAGCTGAGGAGTTAGGGGTAAATACTTCCGGGGTTATCCTTTTAAATAATAAGGAGATTTTTCTTATTTCTTCTGGAGAAGGAGAGGTTTTAGAGGAATTTTTAGATTAAGATGAATGTAGTAGTTATTGGTCTTCAATGGGGTGATGAAGGTAAAGGTAAGGTTATAGATTACCTTTCTAAAGATGCTGATTATATTGTAAGATTTCAGGGAGGTAATAACGCCGGACATACTGTGGTTATAAATGGAAAAAAGTTTATTTTTCACCTTATACCTTCTGGAATATTGAGGAAGGAAAAAGTTTGTATTATTGGTAATGGAGTAGTGATTGACCCTCAAGTTTTGATTGAGGAGATTGAGTCTCTCAAAAAAGAAGGATTAAGTATTTCTCCTAAGAATTTAAAAATTTCTTTATTCTCTCATATTATTATGCCTTATCATAAGAATTTAGATGCTCTTAGAGAGACCAGAAGAATAAGAAAAATTGGAACTACTCGGAGAGGTATTGGTCCTTGCTATGTAGATAAATTCTCTCGTTGTGGAATAAGGTTAGCGGACCTAATAGAACCTCAACTTTTTAGGGAAAAACTTAAGGATAATTTGAGAGAAAAAAACCCTCTTTTTAAAAATGTTTTTAGAGCAAAGGCATTCTCTTTTAGCCAGATATATAAGAAATACTTGAGTTTTGCCAAGGTTTTAGCCCCTTACGCCCAAGATATAGTAAAAGTTTTAAAAGAAGCAATTCAGAAAAATAAGAATATTCTTTTTGAAGGAGCTCAAGGAACTTTCTTAGATATAGATTTTGGAACTTATCCTTTTGTTACTTCTTCTAATACAATCTCTTCTTTTTCTTCGGTAGGGACAGGTTTTCCTTTCTCGAAGATTGACAAAATCATAGGGGTAGCCAAGGCTTATACTACCAGGGTAGGGGAGGGTCCTTTTCCCACCGAGGTTAAAACAAAGCAGGGTATTTTTCTTAGAGAAAGAGGAGCTGAATTCGGGGCTACTACTGGTAGACCTCGGAGATGTGGCTGGTTGGATTTGGTTTTATTGAAGAGGGCTGTGGATATTAATGGTGTAGATTCTTTAGTTTTAACTAAGATAGATGTTTTAAGTGGGCTTAAAAGAATAAAAGTATGTATTAGTTATAAATACAGAGGAAAAGTTTTGAAACATTTTCCTTTAACTATAAAAGAGTGGGAGAGGCTTAAGCCCGTATATAGAGAGATTAAAGGTTGGTCTCATTTAAGTTCAAAAATAGAGAGATTTAAAGATTTATCTCTCGAGGCTCAGGACTATATAAAGATAATAGAGGATTATTTAGAAAAGAAAATAGAATTTATCTCAGTTGGTTCTTTAAGAGAAGCAATAATAAAAAGGTAAGAGTGTCGAAATCCTGAATTTCCTTCAACGCAGATTCTTATAATATGAGAGCTAAAGTGTGTAAGAGCCTAAGTGCCTAAGTTAAGAATTTTCAATTAAAAATTAAATAATTAAAAATTCATTAGAAATTAATAATTGAAAATTGAGAACTTATATGAGTCTATTGGTTAAAACCTTGCTTTCTGTATTATGAGGTGTAAAGTTTTATAGGATGTTAAGTTAACAGAAACAGTTAAACATAGGAGGTTTAGATGAGTCTACTTTGGCTTGTTCCTGTGGGTTCAATGCTAGCTTTAGGCTTTTCTTTTTATCTTATTCTTTGGATATTTAAGAAAGACCCTGGCGATGAGAAGATGAGAGAGGTTTCTGGATTTGTTTCCGAGGCAGCTAAAAGTTATCTTAGGCAACAGTATAAAGTTGTATCTATATTTTTTATTGTACTTTTTATTATTCTCCTTTTTATGGCTTTGAGAGGTTTTTTAGTAATATTTGTACCTTTTGCTTTTTTAACTGGAGGATTTTGGTCTGCTCTCTGCGGTTGGATAGGGATGTGGATTGCTACTAACTCTTCTTCTCGGACAGCTCAAGCTTGTAAGGTGAGCCTAAATCAAGGTCTAAGAGTAGCTTTTTCATCTGGAACAGTTATGGGCCTTATGGTAGTAGGGCTGGGACTTTTAGATTTAGCTATATGGTATTATATTCTGGATTGGTGGTATAGTAACCATTCCCTTCCTTTAGGTTTTGATAAGATTAGCGCGATTACTTCTACAATGCTTTGTTTTGGGATGGGTGCTTCAAGCTATGCTCTCTTTGCTAGAGTCGGTGGAGGGATTTACACCAAGGCTGCTGATGTGGGAGCAGATTTAGTAGGGAAGGTTGAAGAGGGTCTCCCTGAAGATGATCCTCGTAACCCAGCAGTAATAGCTGATCAGGTAGGAGATAATGTAGGCGATGTTGCTGGGATGGGTGCAGATTTATATGAGTCTTATGTAGATTCAATTGTAGCTACTATGGCTTTAGCAGCTGGGGCAGGCTTAGGACTTAAAGGGGTGGTTGTGCCAATGTTAATAGCTGTTTGTGGGGTTGTAGCTTCAATAATTGGCTTTTTCTTTGTTAAATCCAAGAAGGAGACTCAGAAGGCTCTAATATTTGGTTTGAGAAGAGGTATATACGGAGCTTCTTTACTGATTGCTATTTTTTCTTATTTAGTAGTAGTAAATACCTTAGGTAGAACTCATATAGGAGTTTGGAACTCAGTCCTAGCTGGTCTTATAATAGGAATATTTTTGGGAATGTCTACAGAGTATTTTACTTCTCACAGTTTTTCTCCTACCCGCAGGCTTTCTCAAAGTGCTTTAACTGGAGCAGCTACAGTAATTATAGGGGGGCTGTCTCTGGGGATGTTTTCTACATTGGTTCCGGTAATTTTAGTATGTATAGGGGTTTTAGTAAGTTTTTATTTCTCTGGAGGAGCTCTAAACTATAATTTAGGGCTATATGGGGTAGGGATAGCTGCAGTAGGACTACTTTCTACTCTGGGGATTACTTTAGCTTCTGATGCTTATGGACCAGTTGCTGATAATGCTGGAGGAAACGCCCAAATGTCAGGTCTCTCTTTCCAGGTAAGAAAGAGAACCGATCAGTTAGATGCTTTAGGTAATACCACTGCTGCTACTGGTAAAGGCTTTGCTATTGGATCAGCAGCATTGACTGCTTTAGCTTTAATTGTTGCCTATAGAGAGAGGGTAGAGTTGTTAGGAAAGCCACTGGAACTTTCTCTTCTTAATCCGCGCTTACTTGTGGGGTTATTTATTGGAGGAGTCTTGCCTTTTATTTTTTCTTCTTCTTTGCTTAGAGCAGTAGGTAAAACAGCGGGAAAAATCATAGAGGAGGTAAGAAGACAATTCAGAGAGATTCCTTCTCTTAAAGAAGGAGAAGCCAGAGCAGATTATGGAAGTTGCGTAAAGATTACTCTTAAAGCAGCTCAGATAGAGATGATTGCTCCAGCTCTTTTGGCTATACTTCTTCCGATAATAGTGGGTTTGCTTTTAGGTATTGAGGCAGTAGCTTCTCTTTTGGTGGGAGCTCTGGCTTCTGGGTTTGTTTTAGCTTTAATGATGGCAAATTCTGGGGGGGCCTGGGATAATGCTAAGAAATTTATTGAAGAAGGCAATCTTGGAGGCAAAGGCTCTCCTGCTCATAAAGCTTCAGTAGTAGGAGATACTGTGGGGGATCCCTTTAAGGATACCGCTGGTCCTTCTTTAAATATTTTGATTAAACTTATGTCTATGGTTTCCATAGTTTTTAGTGGATTTATAATCCAATTTAGCCTTTTTAAATAACTTGACTCCTTAAGGGGGCTGTGATAAGATATCTGCTAGTTAGCAGGGAGGCAATTATGAAGTATTTTAAAATTATAAAAGCTGGTATTTTGTTCTTTTTACTTTTTAGTTTAAGTGGTTGTGCCTTAGTGGTTCAAAAAGGCAGACGTTCAGATTTAGAGAAGATAAAAAGGTTAGAACAAGAGTTAGCTGAGCTTAGGTCGGCTAAAACTTTATTAGAGGAGAGACTTTCCCAGGAGATAAAAGATAGAGAAGTAAAGCTTAAGATGGAAGAGAGAGGTTTAGTCATCACTGTTTTAGCAGAAGTTCTTTTTGATTCAGGTAAGGCAACTTTAAGAAAAGAGAGTTTTCCTATATTAGATAAGGTAGCAGAGATTCTTAAGGAGGAATTGAGAGCTCACAATATAGGGATAGAAGGTCATACTGATAACCAGCCTATAAAATATTCAGGTTGGAAGTCTAATTGGGAGCTTTCAGCTCATAGAGCTTTGAGTGTTCTGCATTATCTTGAAGGAAAAGGGATTAATCCCCGGCGTCTTTCAGCCATTGGGTATGGAGAGTATCGTCCAGTGGCTTCCAATGATACTTCTCAAGGGAGACAGTTAAATAGGCGGGTTGAGATAGTGATTCTACCTCGGTTAGTGAAAAAGTTAGAATTGGAAGAGACACCTATCTCGAAAGAAGAAGTATCTTCCCCGGAGGAGATTCTTAAATAAGATTATTTATTAATTTAAATTTTTAGGAGAAGTAAAATGAAAAATTCGCCTATTTTAGGTTTTCTGGGAGGTTTTATTGTAATTTTGGTGATTGTGATTTTTTCTTTAGGCTATCAGTTAAATAAGGCTCATGAGGCTTCTTTAAGAGAAAGGGTTCTAAGAATAAAGACTGAGGAGAACGCAAGTAAGTTAGAGAAAAAAGTTCATGCTCTTGGAGAAAAAATAAAAAGCCTGGAGAGTGAGCTTGAAGAAAATAAGAAACTTCTTATTTCTAAAGAACAACTTATCAAAGAGTTAAAATTAGAATTGGAGAAGTTAAATAGATTGAAAGAGAAGTTAGAAGAGAATTTGAAAGAAGAGTTAATGAAAGAGAGCAATCTCTAAAGGGATCATTTGCTTTTTATAGTTCACTTAAGTAGGGGCTTTGAGCCCCTTTTTTTGTATAAGATAAAATGATATTATGAAAACCTACCTCCTTGAAAAAAGATATAATAATGAAGGTTGTTTAAGAAAAGGAGGTAGGCATGGAGAGTCTAAAACAAATCAGGAGGTTTAGGTATTTTATGGGAATTGATCAGCATAAAAGATATTCTCACATCACGGTAATTGATGAGGTAGGAGATATAGTAGAAGAAAGAAAACTATACCATCATGATAAAGAAGTTATGCTTAATTATTTTAAATCCTTTAATCCCCAAGAAACAAAAGTAGTATTAGAA
>CAZSAI010000037.1:3999-9866 GCA_964604895.1 uncultured Planctomycetia bacterium | reverse complement strand
ACTTAAACTTACTATGGAGAATGGAGCTTCAGATTTACATCTTACAGTAAATAGTCCTCCTATCTTGAGGATAGACGGAAAGCTCTATGTAAAAAATGATTTGGAAGTTCTTGATAGAGATAAACTTAAAAATTTAATCTATAGCATCCTTACCAATTCTCAGAAGGAGAAGTTTGAGAGAGATAAAGAGCTAGATTTTTCTTTCGCTCCTGTAGGCTTAGATAGGTTTAGAGTGAATATTCATTATCAGAGAGGTAACGTAGAAGCAGCGTTTCGAAGAGTTCCTATAAGGATTCCTAATCTGAGAGAATTAGGACTTCCTCAAATTGTTGAAGAACTGGTAAGAAAACCTAATGGTCTTATTTTAGTAACAGGACCTACAGGTATGGGAAAAAGTACTACTTTAGCAGCAATGATAGATTTGATTAATAACGAAAGAGAAGAAGTAATAGTCTGTATTGAAGACCCAATTGAGTTTGTCCATTCTAACAAGAAAAGTATTATTAAGCAGAGAGAGGTTTACTCTGATACTCATTCTTTCGCTGAAGCTCTAAAGAGAGCCTTAAGGCAAGACCCAGATGTTATTGTGGTAGGAGAGATGCGGGATTTAGAAACAATCGCTACTACTTTAACTGCTGCTGAAACTGGACATTTAGTCTTAGCTACTCTTCATACCCCTGATGCTCCTCAAACAATTGAAAGAATTATAGATGTTTTTCCTCCCTATCAGCAGAGGCAGGTAAGACTTCAATTAGGAGATTGCTTACAGGGGGTCATTTCTCAGCTTCTTCTTCCTCATATGAGTGGAAAAGGAAGAGTCTTAGCTACCGAGATTATGGTGGCTACCCCTGGGATAAGAAATTTAATTAGAGAGGGCGAAATCGCTCAGATTCCTACCTTAATTCAAACTGGAGCCCAGTACGGAATGAGAACTATGGATAAGTGCCTGAAAGAACTATATAGTAAAAGATTAATTTCTTATGAGGTAGCTATAAGCAAGGTTAAGAATATAGAAGAATTTAAAATCTTATGAGATTAAAATATAAAGGAAGAGCCTATAAATTTTCTGATAACATTAATACTGATTTTATAATCTCAGGTAGATATAAATTTTCAATTACTGATTTAGAGGAACTTTCTAAGCACATACTTGAAGACATAAGACCTAACTTCTATAAGGAGCTTAGACCAGGAGAGAGTATCCTGGTAGCGGGAGAAAATTTTGGAATGGGTTCATCTCGAGAACAGGCTCCTTGGGTGATAAAGTCTTCAGGAATAATCTGTGTAATTGCTAAAAGTTTTGCCAGGATTTTTTACCGTAATAGCTTTAATATTGGATTGGCTTTGATTGAGGCAGATACTTCTCAAATAAAAGAAAGAGACCTCCTAGAAGTAGATGTAGAGAAGGGCTTGATAAAAAACCTTTCTCAAAATATAGAAATAAAATTTCCTATTTGGAGTAGTTTTCAGAAAGAGCTAGTAAAAGAAGGAGGGATAATTAACTATTTAGAAAAACATAAAGGCTTTCCTTCTAAGATGAAATAAAAAGATTAGAAATGAGTAAGTCTTATAAGATAACTCTGATTGAAGGTGACGGTGTTGGTCCAGAAGTAGTAAGAGCTGCTAAGTTATGCCTGGAAGCTACAGGCCTGAATGTAGAGTGGGAAGAAAAACTCTTAGGTAGGCCAGCTCAAGAAAAGCTTGGAGAACTTATTCCTCAAGAGACTATAGACTCAATAAAAAAGAATAAAGTAGCTCTAAAAGGTCCAGTTACTACACCTGTAGGAGGAGGGTTTAGATCGGTAAATGTAGGGCTAAGAAAAATATTAGATTTATATGCGAATCTAAGGCCGGTAAGGTCTTTAGGGGCTCCCAGTTCTTTTAAGGATAAAAAGATAGACATAATAGTAGTGAGAGAAAATACTGAAGACCTTTATGCAGGGATAGAGTTTGACCAAAAGGATTCCTTCTTCCCAACTTTGCTTTCCGAAGTAAAAAGAAAAGGTCTAAAAAATCTGGATTCGGACTCAGCTATTTCTTTAAAAATTATTTCTCCAAGAAATTCTCAGCGTATTATAAGATTTGCTTTTCAATATGCTTTAGATAATGGAAGAAGAAAAGTTGCCTGTGTTCATAAAGCCAATATTTTGAAATTTACTGATGGTTTGTTTCTTAAGGTATTTTATGAAGAAGCAAAGAAATTCCCTCAGATTATTGCTGAGGATTATATAGTAGATAATCTGTCTATGCAACTGGTATTGAAACCAGAAAATTTTGATATTTTAGTTCTTCCTAATCTTTATGGAGATATAATCTCAGATCTCTGTGCAGGCTTAGTAGGGGGTTTAGGTATTGCTCCTGGAGCTAATATTGGCGAGAATTGTGCAGTATTTGAGCCAGTACATGGTTCAGCGCCCAAGTATACAGGAAAGAATAAGGTTAATCCTACAGCTACTATTTTATCGACTGCTCTTATGTTGAGGTATCTTGGAGAGGTAGAGAAGGCTCAAAAGATAGAAAGAGCAGTAGAAGAAATTATTAAGGAAGGAAAATTTGTTACCTATGATTTAAAAGTTGATAGAAATGATCCTAGCGCTGTAGGTACTCTTCAGATGGCTGAGGCTATTGCTGAAAAAATAAAATCTTATTCTTAAAGAGTTTTTAGTCTGAGAGTAAGGAGGACTGACTTTCTTATAATGGTAGAGAAAATTTCTATAATTGGAGCAGGTCAGGTAGGAAGGCTTATATCTTTTTTGGTGTTGATGAGGAATTTAGCTAGAGAGATTCTTATGGTAGATATTCGAAAGGAGATGGTTCAAGCTCTCTCTTTGGATTTGGAAGATAGCCGATTCTTTTTTTCTTCTAATACTAAAGTTTTAGCTACCGATGATTTAACTAAAATAAAGTCTTCTCAGATAATAGTAATTACTGCTGGAAAACCTAGAAGTCCAGGGATGAGTAGAGAGGAGCTAGTAAAGTTTAATGCCTCTTTAGTAAAGAAAATTGCTAAAAAAATAAAAAAATATGCTCCTAATTCTATCGTTATTGTAGTTACTAATCCTGTAGATTTAATGACCTATTTGGTCTTAAAGACGACCAATTTTTCTAAAGAAAAAGTAATAGGAATGGGCTCTTCTTTAGATTCTGCTCGCTTGGCTAACCTTATAAGTAAGAGATTGAATATAGATATTAGAGGGATTAGCCCGGTAGTTCTAGGAGCACATGGTAAGAATATGCTTATTTCTAGAATAACTTCTTTATATGGGCTAAGTTTGGAAGGATTCTTGAAAAAGAATATTTTTCAGCAAATTAAGAAGGAAACTATTGATAGGGGAGCTAAAATAGTTAGTCTTCTAAAAGAAGGAAGTGCTAGATTTGCTCCAGCCTCAGCAGTCTTAAGATTACTGGAAGCAATAATTTTTGATAAGAAAGAGTTAATTTTTTGCTCAGTCTATCTTCAAGGTGAATTTTCTCTTAAAAATATATCTCTAGGGGTCCCAGTTATAGTAAGTAAGAAAGGTATAGAGAAGATTTTGGAAATACCCCTACCAAGAGAAGAGATGCTTTTTCTTAAAAAAGCTGAAAAGGAGTTTAAAGAAACACTACATTCTTTCCAGAGACAAAGTTAGTTTTCTCTTGCCTCATATATCTTTTCTAACAAAAATCTTGTGAAAATTAAGCATAAATAGTATAATTTTCTAAAATATATTTTAAGATTTATTATGTCTGCGAAAGAAAGTTTCAGAAAAGTATTAATAGTAGATGATGAACCTGAGGTAGTGGAATTCCTCAGGAATTTTTTAAAGCGTAGAAGCGTAGAGGTTCACCTTGCCTACCAGGGATTAGAGGCTTTGGCTATTTTTGAGAAAGAGAGTCCTGATTTAGTCCTTTTAGATATTGGGATCCCTAACCTGGATGGATTAGGGGTCCTGAGGAGGATAAAGGAAAAAAGTCCTAAAACTAAGGTAGTAATGATTACTGCTAAAAATGATTCTACCTCTGTAACTAAAGCGAAAAAAATAGGTGCTGATGCCTATATTACTAAACCTGTGGATTTAGCTGAATTGCATTCCCTCATAGATAAATATTTAAAATAAATAAAACATAGAGCAATTAAAAATGATTGACTACAGGAAAGAACTAGAAAAAGCAGCTCGCCAGATGATTTTAATTCACGACGTAAAAATCCTCAGTAGACTTATATTAAGAACCGTGGTTAGAAACCTTAAGGTAGAACATGCTGGGATTTTTCTCTATCGCCGAGATAAAGATGATTATGTAGTAACCGTCTCTAAAGGGAGAAAAGGCTTAAGAATTCCTCCTGGATTTGCTAGGATTAGCAAAAATAATCCTATTATAAGATATTTTTTGGAAAAAGATAAGAGGATAGATAAGGATGGATTTCTTCTTTATGGAGAATTAGTTAGTTTTCTTAAAAGAAAAAGTTTCAAGAAATCCAAAGAATTAAAGATTTTTTTTGAGGAGCTTAAATTTCAATTAGAACTTTTCAAAGCAGAAGCTTGTATTGGAGGGTTTTTTAGAGATACCCTAATAGGTGTTCTTTTTTTGGGTAAGAAGCTAAATAGAAGTCCTTTTACTCTGGAAGAAATGGGTTTTCTCTCAGTTTTAGCTTCAGATGTAGTAATGGCAATCCAAAATGCTTGGCTTTTTGAGGATTTAAAAGAGCAATCGGAAAGAAATAAAAGACTTTTTTTAAATTCAGTAAAGGCTCTGGCTCAAGCTATTGAAGCAAAAGACAAATATACCCTTGGTCATACCGAAAGAGTGACTTTTTATTCTTTACTTCTGTTGGAGGAGATAAGAAAAATAAAGAGACTTTCTCTTAAAGAGTATGAGAGATTAAGGGAGAAATTAAAAATCGCTTCCTTATTACATGATATAGGAAAAATTGGAGTCTCTGAGAAGGTATTAAATAAAAGAGGTTCTCTAAACAGAAAGGAAAAATTACAAATTCAAAGACATCCTTTATTAGGATACGAGATTATGAAACCAGTAGAGGAATTTAAAGAGATTATAGAAATAGTAAAATATCATCATGAGAGATACGATGGGAAAGGTTACCCCGAAGGCCTTAAGGGAAGAAAAATACCTCTCTTGGCTTCAATAATTTCTGTGGCTGATGCTTTTGATGCTATGACTTCAGAAAGACCTTACAGAAAAGCTTTATCTCAAAAGGAGGCTATAGAAGAAGTCAAAGCTCAGAATAAGAAACAGTTTCATCCTTTGGTAGTTAAAGCCTTGTTGAGAGCCTACAAGAAGGGGAGGTTGTAGATTGAATAAGATTCTTATCCTTTATATAACCACTCTTTCCGGGCATTATAAAGCGGCTAAAGCTATAGAAGAAGCTTTAAGGATAAAAATTAAAGATTCTCAAATAATCTCCCTTGATATTTTAAATTACCTACACCCTCGTGCTTCTAAACTTATAAACTTTTTATATTCTTTAATAATAAAAAAGCTACCTTTTATTTGGGGAAGTCTTTATGATAAGAGGAGATTTATAAAGGGAATTGAGCCTGTCAAAAGATTGTTGTATTTTTACGAGTTTAGAAAAATTAAGAGTTTAATAACTGAGCTAAACCCCCAGGTAATAGTCTGTACCCAGGCTTTTCCTTGTGGTTTAGTTGCCTTTTTTAAAAATAAAACACATAAAAATATCCCTCTGATAGGAGCAGTTACAGATTTTTGGCCTAATAGATTTTGGTTTTCTCCCAAGGTCGACTACTATGTGATTGGCCTTGATTGGGCTAAAGAAAGATTTAAAGAATTAGGTATAGAAGAAGAAAAAATCAAAATTTTAGGCTTACCTATAATGCCAAGGTTTATAGAAAATTTTGATAGAGATA
>CAZSAI010000037.1:0-3989 GCA_964604895.1 uncultured Planctomycetia bacterium | reverse complement strand
ATTACTTATGGGAGGAGGTTCCGGCATAGGACCTTTGGGAGAAATAGCTTCTTTTTTAGATAATTCTAACCTAGAGTTTCAATTGATAGTGGTTTGTGGAAGAAATAAGAAGCTTTATAGATGGTTTCTAAACAAGAAGTTTAAAAAACCTATAAGAATATTTTCTTACACTGAGGCTATCCCTAAACTTATGAGTTTTTCTGATATCATTATTACTAAGCCAGGAGGGATTACTATAGCTGAAAGTTTGGCTAAAGGTTTAGCTATAATAGTGTTTAAGCCTATTCCTGGACAAGAAGAGAATAATTTAAGGTTCTTATTGAAAAAAAACCTAGTTTTTAAAATAGATAGGGCTGAAGACATTCTTCCTATAATAGAGAGTTTACTCTCAGATAAAGAAAGATTAAGAACCATTCAAGAAAAATGTAGGGCATTCTCAACTCCAGATTCTTCGCTAAAAATAGCTGATTTAATTTTGGAGAATATAAAGTGATTAGCTATCTCTTGTATAAAATAGCTAAATTTTTAGCAATAATTCTTCCTCGCAAAATTGGTTATATTTTGGCTTCTTTTATTGCTAAGAGTCGATTTTATCTTTCAAAAGAGGATAGAGAAGCTGTGCTTTATAATATTAGAAGAGTTATGTCTCAGGCTTCCGATAAAGAAATAAGGAGAGTTTCTAAAAAAGTATTTGAGAATTTTGGGAAATATTTGGTAGACTTTTTAAGGTTTTCTAAGATTAACGAAGATTTTATAAATAGATATGTTAAAATTGAGAATATAGATTTTCTTAAAGAAGCTTTGCATAAATTTAAAGGTGTTATTGCTTTAACTGCTCATTTGGGAAATTGGGAGTTAGGAGGAGCTATTGTAGCTAAGCTTGGATACCCTTTGTATGCTGTAGCGCTTACTCATAATTATCCTAAGGTGAATGATTTCTTCAATAAGCAGAGGGCCTTGTGTGGGGTAAGGGTTATTCCGGTAGGACTAGCTCTAAAAAAATGTTTCAAGCTTTTAAAAAGGAAGAATATCGTAGCTTTATTAGGAGATAGGGATTTTAGAGGTAGTGGCCTAACTTTAGATTTTTGTGGAAGAAAAGCTAATATTCCCAGAGGAACAGCCATTTTTTCTTTAAGAACAGGTGCTCCTATTGTTCCTGCTTTTCTTATCCGTAAGCCTCAAGATAAATTTTCTTTAATTTTTGAAAAGCCTATATATCCTTTTGATGAAGGAACTAGGTTTAAAAAAGAGGAAGATTTAATCGGGGAATATCTAAGAGTATTTGAGAAGTATGTGAAGAGATATCCTTCTCAGTGGTATATGTTTCAACCTTTTTTCAAAGAATAGCTAATATGAAAATATGGGTGGTGATACCTGCTTTTAATGAAGCAGAAAATATTGAAAAGGTAGTAAGAGAAGTAAGAGAAAAATCTTTCCCAGTTATAGTAATAGACGATGGTTCTAGTGACGGAACTTCTCTTAAAGCAGTAAAAGCAGGTGCAGAAATAGTTCTAAAAAATAAGAGAAATATGGGCAAAGGTGCTTCCTTAAGAAGGGCTTTTAATTATATAATAAAGAATAAATTAGATTGTGAAGCTATAATAATAATGGATGCTGATGCTCAGCATCTACCTCAGGAGCTAGGGTTATTTATAGAGAAGTTAAATAAAGGCTCTCATTTTATCGTAGGTAATAGACTCTTTTTTCCTTCCGGTATGCCTTTAGTACGTTTTTTTACTAACAAGATAATGTCTTATATAATCTCTAAAAAAGTTAAGCAAAATATACCCGATACTCAATGTGGATTTAAAGCAATAAAAAGGGAAGTCTTTGAGAGCTTAAATCTTACTACTTCTAAATACGAGATTGATTCAGAGTTAGTTATTAAGTCTGCCTTCCTAGGTTATAAAATTGATTCTGTGCCTATAAAAAGCATTTATAGAAGACAGAAAAGCAAGATAAACCCCTTTTTGGATACTTTGCGATTTATAAGATTTATCCTGAGTATTTAAAATGAGTAAGTATTCTATTCTTCGGGAAGAGATGGTAGGAGATCAGATACTTTCAAGAGGAATAAAAGATGAAAGAATCATTAGAGCTTTTCTTAATGTGCCCCGAGAAGAATTTGTGCCTGAAGAGCTTAGAGATTTAGCCTACAGAGATTCTCCTTTATCCATTGGATTTGAACAAACTATTTCTCAGCCCTATATGGTAGCTTTAATGACTGAAGTTTTAGACCCTTCTCCGGGAGAAAAAATTTTAGAGATAGGTACTGGTTCTGGATATCAGTCAGCTATTTTAGCTTACCTAGGAGCTAAAGTATTTAGTATAGAGAGGGTATCTCAGTTGGCAGAGAAAGCTAAAGATGCTCTTTCTAAATTAGGCTATCAAGTCAAGATAAAAGTAGGAGATGGTACTACTGGCTGGAAAGAAGAGGCTCCTTTTTCAGGGATTATTGTTACTGCAGGAGTAGATAAAGTACCTCCTCCTTTAATTGAACAGTTAGAGATAGGGGGAAGGATAGTCATCCCTTTAGGAAATAGATTCTCTCAGACTTTAACTAAAATCGAGAAACTTTCCCAAGGAAGAATAAGGGAGGAAAGAATTTGTGGTTGTATCTTTGTTCCCTTAATAGGAAAGTACGGATTTAGTAGAGGTTGATTTTTAAAAAAGTTCTCGTTTTAAAGAAATCATGGCAGCAAGAAGCTTAGTTTTATTGGTCTCTATACTTCCTTTTTTAGAATTAAGAGGTTCAATTCCCCTTGGTTTAAGTAAAGGTCTAAATTTAGAAGAAGTATTTTTTCTCTCAATCTGTGCTAATACAGGAATAGTCGTACCTCTATTATTTTTTTTTAATTTTTTGATTAAATTTTGCAAGAAGCTAAGGTTTCTTAATAAAGTTCTTTCTTGGTGGTTTAATAAAGTGGAGAAGAAACATTATCTTGTTGAGAAGTACGGTTTTTGGGGTCTATTGTTTTTTGTAGCTGTACCTTTGCCTGGTTCAGGGGCGTGGAGTGGATGTTTGGCTGCTTCTTTGTTTAAAGTTAGATTTTTAAAGGCTTTTTTAGCTATAGCCTTAGGAATATTAATTGCTGGAGTTTTAGTAAGTCTCCTTTCCACAGGAGCTTTTAAAGTTTTTGGTTACTTTACTTTACCCAGATAAGAGGAAAAAATAAGTTTAAAAATATGAGTATTGTGAAGGATGTAGGTTTTATATTAAAGACTTTTGACTTTGGGGAAACTAGCAAAATTGTTCATATCTTTACCAGAGATTTTGGAAAAGTCCACGGTCTTCTTAAGGGTTTTAAGAGGTCTAAGAAGGAATTTACGACTTCCTTGGATCTGTGTTCTTTGAATGAGTTTGTTTTTTATCAATCAAGAAGCTCTCTTTGGCTTGTATCTTCTGCAGATATAATTCACAATTTTCCTTACTTAAAAGAAAATTTAAAGAAAAACTCAATAGCTAACTACATTGTAGAGTTGGTAGATAAAATCAGCCCTCTACACCTTTCTTCAAAGGGAATTTTTTATCTTATAAAAGATAGTCTATTTTCTCTTAAGGGTAATAGTGAGAAGAAGATATTTTATATTTTTCAAATAAAGATTCTTCAGGAAGTGGGATTTAAGCCTTCTCTTACTTTTTGTATAAAATGTAATAAAGAGATTGTAAGAAGGGGGTTTTTTAGTGTAAAATTAGGAGGTTTGCTCTGTCCCTTCTGTCTAAGTTATGATAAATTTTCCAGACGGATTTCTGAAGAATTGATTCTAACTTTGAAGTATATCCAAAGTAAAAAGTTTAAAATAGCTTTAAGGGTTTGTTTAGGACAGAAAATAGAAACAGAGCTTAAGGAAATATTAGAGGAGTTTTTCTCATATCATTTAGATACTAAGATAAAGAGTTTCTTCTCGATGGGAGTATTTTAATTATAAGAATGCAAAAGAGGTTAGAGTTGAGGAAACACTTGTATTTTTTTAAGAAACTTTGTAGG
>CAZSAI010000036.1:597-10527 GCA_964604895.1 uncultured Planctomycetia bacterium | reverse complement strand
TGAGGAGGTTAAAGTTTATTTTCTTCTTTATTTTAGTGGTAGAGTGTTGTCTTTCATTCTCTCAAGAGGAGAGATTCCCTTCTTTCTGCATTCAAGGTATCCTTTTAGATGAAGAAAATCCTTTGGTGGTAGTGGATGGAAAGATTTTAGGAGAAGGCGAGGTTATTGGGGAGGCAAAGATTATTAAGATTGAAGGTTCTCAAGTAAGTTTTGAATATAAAGGAGTTATTTTTAGGAGGAGATTAGGCCAGGGCTGTAAACAAGGACCTTACTCTTTAAGTAGTTCTCAGGAGAAAAAAGAGGTTTATAAGAGATTAAATGCCTTTAAAAAGAAAGAAAGGAGGTCTATTATTATGCCTTCGCAAACTCCTAATCTTTTGTTAGGTCCAGGGATAGGTTTTATAATCTGGGTTATTATGATGATTGGGATGGTTGTGGGTTATGTGATATTCTTGGTAGCAATCTGGAGGATATCTAAAGCTCACAACCAGCTTGCTGAGAGTCTAGGAGAGATTGCCCAGCATCTTAAGAGTAGACCTTAAAATAGCCAGGTCTATTAGAGGAAGGATTTTTATCGTTGGAAGATAGATCAAAGTAGAAGTTATTAAGGAGGGTTATGGAGAAGGAAGTAAAAATTACAATTATTGACGATGATAGAGACCTTGTAGAGTTTGTAAAGACTTATCTTCAAAGAAGAGGTTTTTTAGTAAGTTTTGCTTACTCAGGAGGAGAAGGCTTAGAGGTTGTAAGGAAAGAGAGGCCCCAGCTAATAATCTTAGATATTATGATGCCTGAAATGGATGGAAGCCAGGTATTAAGAGAATTAAAGAAAGATAGCACTCTTAAAGATATCCCGGTTATTATGCTTACTGCTAAAGATAGGCAGATAGACAGAACCTCTTTCTTAGAGTTAGGAGCTTATGAGTATATTGCTAAGCCTTTAGATATGGATATGCTTCTACGGCAAGTTAGAAACGTCTTAGAGAAGAAAGAAAAAGGAGAACTTTAAAAATTTCTTGCCTCCTCTTTTCTCTATGCTATAATTTCTTAAGCTTTTATCTATTAGAAGAGCTTCCTGCAAATTAACTTAGAACTTATAACTTAAGACTTACGACTTATTTATTGCCGAGGTAGCTCAGTCGGTAGAGCAGCGGACTGAAAATCCGCGTGTCGGCGGTTCGATTCCGTCCCTCGGCATTTTTTATTTTAACAACTTTACTATTTTGGGAAGAAAGATTATCAGAGCTACCCCTAAGGAGACCAAACAGGAAAGTAAAACCGCCCCTGAAGCCATATCTTTAAGGATTTTTATGTGGGGGTCCTCTTTCTTCCTAAATAGATCTATAAGCTCTTCTACCAGAGTATTAAATACCTCAGCTATAAATACTAACCCTATAGTGAGTAAGATTATAGGAAGCTCATATATATCAACTTTTAATATCCGAGCCAGAATCAAAGTAAGGGTTCCTAGGATGAGGATGATTTTGGCATTTCTTTCTGTCTTTACTACATAAAACAAACCTCTTAAGGCATTTTTGAGACTCTCTTTGAATTTTCTGGGTCTACTTTTAGACATTGCCCTTTATAAGATAGTCCTCAATTTCCCCAACGGTATTTACTTTAAAGAGTACCTCTTCCCAGGTTTTGTCTGATTCCATACACAGATATATAGGAGTTTTCTTATCAAGTTTTCTTATCCATTTTATCATATTTTTATAAATATATACTCTTAAAAATGGGGGATAACGCAGTTTTTTATCTTCTCCTATGAGAAGTTCTCCATAAATAATTTTGCTTTCTGGAAAGCGCCTTTCAATTATTGATTTTAGTTCTCTGTTAAATCTTAAGGTCCCTAAACTTATCCAGGCAAAGGGACCACTAACCTGGCTATAGAGCTTATTTATCAGATTTTGATAATCTTTCTCCCATCCAGAATAGTAGATTATTGGGTCAAGATGAAAAGCTATTTTATAGCCATATTTCTGAATAGTTTTTGCAGAAGAAAGTCTTTCTTCTAAGGAAGCTGTGGCTTTCTCTTCTGAGTCTATAACTTTCTGGGGATTTAGAGACCAGGAGATGATTATATTCTTTGAGGGCCTCTTTTTCAGGAGATTATCTATATTTTTGCTCTTAGTTTTCAATTCGAATAATACAGGCCTCTTTGAGAAGAAATCTATCAATTTTGAAGAATAAAGAGTTAAATCATCTAAGGCTAAGGAATCACAAAATTCTCCAGTCCCAATCCTTATAGGCTTTCTTATCTTTTTAAAAAACTGCTCAAATCGTATAAAGAAGTCCTCTACATTTGAAGGAAGAATTATTCCTGGAAAATTTTGATACTGCTGTAGATAACAGTAGGAGCAGTCAAAGGGACAGCCAAATCCTAAATTAAATATCCAATAGCCACAGCCTAAATGAGCCTTTGTACAGGGACAAGGTTTTATGAAATCCCATCTTTCTTTGGCTATAAATAAAATAGGTTCTTTAAGATTGTAAGGGCTAAGTCTATAATCTTTGAGAAATAAAGAATAATAATCTATGAGTTCTATCTTTATTTGGGGGTATTTTTCTTTTAGCTTTCTTACTAAGTAGTTTTTCTTTACTTCTTTTTCTACAATTATTCTTTTAGGAATAAATTCTTTTTGAGGATGGTAGGCAGGCTCCTGAGGGACTCTAATCTTATCTAAGAATATCTTCTTTGTGTCTATATTTATTTTGGAGGCACTTAAAGGGAATCTTATATTTATTAATATTTTCTTTAAGTGCTGAAATAAATCTTTTCCTTGGGGCCTCTTTCCTTCCAAATCTTTTTTTATTTTTTCTATTATCTCTTCTAAAGATAGATTCTCTCTTTTTATTATTTCATAGATTAATCTTTGAATTTGCAGAGTCTGATTTTTATTGAGCCTGAGGCTAAAGTATTCTTCTATCTTTCTAGAGTAAGATTTTACATCCATAAGTTTTGTTAATCTCTTCTACCTTTTCTCTTATGAGTTTTATTTCTGGAATTTTTTTCTTTTCTCAGCACCTTTTATATAGATTTTTGCTTTTTCTTCCAAGTTTTTTAGAGCCTCTCTTAAATAGTTTCTAGGTAAGGAGTAGTTCTTAATTATCTTATATAAAGCTAAAAATCTGTACTTATCTAAACCCTTTTTTTGAGACCGCTGATTTGGTCCGGCTTCTTTTATAGTTAAGTAAAAAGGTATAAGTTTTACTGAAAAGAATAAGGTAGCCCTTAACCAGAATTCATAATCTTCACATACTGGGAAGTTCTCATCAAATAAGCCTACCTTATTAAAGACTTCTTTGTTTATACAGGCACAAGACAGACTTATACAGCATATCTTTAGAGCTTCTACAAATACAGAACCTTCGGGTTTTTTATGGATTTTTTTCTGCTCAAGGTACCTTGAGTTTCTATACCAGAGTTCCTCAGTATGGAATATTTTACAAGTAGGGTATTTCTCTATATATTCTTTAGTGAGTTCTAATTTTTGATGTCTGAATCTGTCGTCAGAATCCAAGAAACAGATAAATTCTCCGTGTGCCTCTCTTATCCCTAAATTTCGAGCAGAAGAAGGACCCTTGTTTTTCTGGTAGAAGTATCTTATTCTTTTATCTTTATAACTTTTTACTAAATCTTCAGTTCCATCGGTTGAGCCATCATCAACTACTATTACCTCAAATTCCTTATAGGTTTGTTGTAATATTGATTCTAAAGCTATTTTTAGAAAGTGCTTGCGGTTATAAGTAGGAATTATTACTGAGAAAAACATAATAACCCTTTCAGGAAAGAAGAGTTAAAAAAATTCTTATTAGTTTCACTCCTTAGCTCTTATAATTTTTTTACTTTTATATTTAGCTTAAGATTCATAAACTATCCTATTAGTATACCAGAAATTGAACTCCGGGATGATAAAATTTAATTTAAAGTGATATTCCTTATTTAATATCTTGGCTTGTTTTATCAGATGATTGGAAAATTCAAGATAGTTTTCTTTCTCGGAATAGACCTCTTCTATTTTTTTGACTATCTCTAAAGGAATCTTCTTCTTAAGAGAATTAATTACTTCTTTAAAATTTCCCATTTTAGCATTATAAACCTCAATTTCAACTTCTTCTATTTCTTCAGGGATGAGCCCAAATACTTTTTTTAAGTCCTCTAAGAGAGGGATAAAAGGGCCTATATGGATTTTAACCTTGAGTTTACTTTTGGTAAGAGCCTGAATTGTTTTTACCCTTTCCTTAATAGAGGGTGTTCTTTCTTCTAAGATATTTTTAATTTTTTTATCAGAAAAGATAAAACTAAAATAGACCTTGTTTTGAGGATGATAATTTATGTAGTCTATATAGTTTTTAATTAGAGAAGATTTAGTCAAGATTATCAGAGGGATATTTTTCTTTTTTAATATTTTTAGGATTTTTTCAGTGATTTTAAATTCTTCTTCTTGAGGCAGGAAACACTCAGTAGTTGAGCCTAAAATTACCCTTTTTGGCCTTATAAATCTTAATTCTTTTTCTAACACTTCTGGAAGATTTATCTTGATATCTAAGAAATCTCCCCAATCTTTTTTCCTTTTTATAATATTTTTATTTTCTTGAGCATAGCAGTATTTGCAACCGAAGCTACAGCCTCGATAAGGATTTAGTACAAAATCTCCCAAATTTATCTGAGTTTTAGAAAGCGCCCTTTGAGTCTTAATTATATTTATTTCTGTCATTTTTACTAACTTGACGTATAGTTTTCAAAAAATTTTGTCAAGTTAGGAACTATTTGTATCTTAAGTTATCAATAAAAGCCTTCTTATGAGGGATTTTTTCTCTTTCGATGAATTTAACTATCTTTTGTAAGCGTTGATTAATCAAAGAGGGTTCTATCTTAGGGTTTTCTTTATATATAAGACTATTTTTGTAAAGAGTGAAACCACTTATCTGAGCAATTTTAGGTATTATTCTCTTATTCTTCTTAAGAAATTCAAGGGTTTTTCTAAAGTCTTCTTCGCTTTCTTGAGGATAACCTACAATTATACTTACCTCAAACATAAGGTTTTCTTTATTGAGTCTTATAAAGAATTCTTGAGCTTCAGAAGAACTAAATCCTTTATCCATTGCTTTTAGGACTTTATCTGAGCCACTTTCTAAACCAATAAAGAGGTTTATACAACCAGCCTGTTTCATCAGTCTCATAAGAGAGGACTCCATATCTTTTCTTACTATAATTTGAGCTTCCCAGTTTATCTTTATTCTTTTTGCAATTGTCAACTTACAGAATTCTTCTAACCAAGCTAAATTAGCATTTATTAAAGAATCTTGAAAACTAAATTGAGAGATGTTATACTTCCTTAAAAGGTATTCTATCTGCTCAGCCATATATTTAGGAGAGTGCTGTCGAAATTTTCTATAGAGGTTCCATTCCGAGCAGAATTTACACCTTTTTATACAGCCCCTGGAACTTAAGAGAGGAAGAACCTTGTAGAAATTTAAATCATAGTTATTAAGAGTAAGGAAACCTAATGTGTCTAAGTCTTCTATTTCTTCATAAAAAAATTTTTCTTTTCTTTCCCCCTCTATTATTTTGGAGAGAGGGATTTCTCCTTCACCTTCTACTGTTGTTTCTTGGAGGAAGTTTTCTTCTCTTAACTGGGGACCTCCTAAAATTATTTTTGTATTCTTAGAGTTTTCTTTTATTTCTTTAGCTAACTTTAGGGAGAAATCAACATTTCTCTTAAACAGAGAGAAGCCCACATAGTCGTAACAGCTCAGTTTTTTAGTCAACTCTTTTAGTTCCTCTTTGAACCTTTTCTTTGTGTTGTCAAAAAGGTTTTTTTCAAATTCTTTATTTAAGCTCAACCATTCTTTAGGTCTCATAGCCCAGAGTCTGTAGAAGTAAAGATTTAAGTCAAAGATACAGACTCTGGCTTTATTTTTGAGGTAATTTTTTATATATTCAAGACCCAGGTGAGGAGTTTTCAACCAGAAGGGAGGCCCTATTACTAAAGCTATTTTTTTCATCACAATTTTTAGCTATATATTTATAACCTTATTAAAGCTTCATTTCAAGATAATTTGTATTGAGAGATTAAAATTATGTAGTAGAATTTTAAAATATGGAGAAATACGAGGTTATAGTAGTAGGCGGAGGTCATGCAGGGATTGAGGCTTCTTATATCTCGGCTAAGTTAGGCTGTTCTGTACTTTTACTTACTCTGGATATAGACAATATAGGAAAACTTTCCTGTAATCCTGCAGTGGGGGGGGTAGCTAAGTCTCATTTGGTAAGAGAGGTAGATGTCTTAGGCGGTTTAATTGCAAAGATTACTAATAAGGCTTCTTTAAGTTATCGCATTCTTAATAAGAGTAAAGGAAAAGCTGTCTGGGCAACCCGAGCCCAAGTAGACAGACTCCTGTATCCTAAGATAGCCAGAGAATTCTTGGAGAAAGAAAGGAATATAAAGATACTTCAGGCAAAAGTAAGAAAAATCTTAGTAAAGAATAAAAAAGTCTTAGGAATAGAGACAAACTTTGGAGAAATTTTTTATGGAAGGAGTGTGATTATTTGTGCTGGGACTTTTCTTAAAAGTACAATCCATATAGGTTTAGATAGTTTCTCTGGAGGAAGGTTGTATGAGCCTTCTTCTGATGAGTTATTTGAGAGTATAAAAGAATTAGGCTTTAAAACAAAGCATTTTAAGACTGGAACCTGTGCAAGGTTAGATAAGAGAAGCCTTGATTTTTCTAAAATGATTGAACAGCCTCCAGACCTTGAGGCAAAGCCCTTTTCTTTTTCTACCAGAGAGTTTCCTTCCGAGCAACTTAGTTGTTTTATAACTTATACTAATTCTAAGACTCATAAAATAATCTTAAGAAGTTTAAAATACTCACCTTTATACACCGGCAAGATAAGAGCAAAAGGGGTAAGGTATTGTCCTTCTTTGGAAGATAAGGTGGTAAAATTTAAGGATAAAGAAAGGCATCAAATTTTTATTGAGCCAGAGGCAAGAGCCTCAGTTGAGGTCTATCCCAATGGGATATCTACCTCTTTGCCTTTTGAGGTTCAAATTGAGTTTATTAGAAGTATAGAGGGATTAGAAAAAGCCCAAATCTTAAGGCCGGGTTATGGGATTGAGCATGGTTTGATTGAGCCTACCCAGCTTTATCCTACTTTAGAGTCAAAAATTTATGAGGGTCTTTATTTTGCTGGTCAGGTAAATGGCACTACTGGTTATGAAGAAGCCTCAGCCCAGGGTTTAATTGCTGGGATAAATGCTTCTTTAAAGGTAAAGAAGAGGAAGCCTTTTATTCTGGGAAGAGAGGAGGCCTTTATTGGGGTCTTAATTGATGATTTGACTACAAAGGGTGTAGATGAGCCTTATCGGATGTTTACTTCCCGTTCCGAGTTTAGGCTTCTTTTGAGAGAAGATAATGCTTTGTTTAGATTATATAAATCTGCTTATAAGTTAGGGACTTTGAGGAGGGAAGAATATCAGCTAATAGAGGAGAAACTTAAGAAGATTAAAAAAGAAATAGAAAGACTTAAAAAAACGAAAGTTTTTCCTTCTGCTGAGGTCAATCAGGCCCTCTCTAAGTTAGGCACATCTATTTTAAAGAAACCTCTATCTTATTCGGAACTTCTTAAAAGGCCTCAGCTACATTATAGGGATTTAGAAAGCCTGGGTTTTATGAAGGATTTATCTAAAGTAGATTTGGCTGAAGATGAGATAGAACAGGTAGAGATAGAGATAAAATATGAAGGGTTTATAAAGAGAGAACTTTCTCAAGCCCAGGAACTTAAGAAATTAGAAAAGGTAAAAATACCCTCCAATTTAGATTTTGCTAAAATCCCCGGACTTTCCCGGGAGATAATTGAGAAACTAAAGAAGTTTAGGCCTTCTAACTTGAAAGAAGCCTACCAAATTCCAGGGGTGAGTCCCTCAGCTATTATCATTCTTTTAAGAAAGATTCAGGAAGGTTCTTAATTTCCTTAGTAAAGTTAACCTGTAGTTAAATAAGCCCTAAGAGCCCATGCTTACTTCTTTTAAAATTTCCTGAGCAGTAGTTAAAGAGGCGGATTTTTCTCCTAAGATAGTTCTTATTTTCCCTAATTTTTCTTGAATAGTTAAATAAAATTCTTTATCTTCTATCAACTTCTTGCAGATAGTAGTTAGATTTTGAGGTGAAGCTTCGTTTTGGATAAATTCAGGAAAGATTTTTTCTTTAGCTAAAATGTTTACCATACAGATAAAATCTGTCTTAACCATATCTTTAAGCACAAGCCAGGAGAGGAGATTCATCTTATATATTACTATGGTGGGCACTCTAAGAAGAGCAAGTTCTAAAGTAACAGTACCTGAAGAAGCTAAAGCTAAGTAAGACTTCCCTATCATCTCAAAATCTTTTTTCTCTATTACTTGAAGGCCTTCTCTAACGGCTTCTTTAAATAAGTCCTGAGTAAGACGGGGATGTTTAACTACGATGAACTTAAAGTTTGCTTGAAGGAGTTTTTTTACCTTAAGAAATATAGGCAGATGTTTTTTTACCTCTTTTTCTCTTGAGCCAGGAAAGAAAGCTATTATTTTTTCTTTTTCTTTCTCACCCAGAAGAGGAGGGATAGTCTCTATAAGGGGATGACCTACATATAAAACAGGGATGTTGTATTTTCGGTAGAACTCTTCTTCAAAAGGAAATATTACCAGCATCTTATCCACATAGTTTTTAATTAGATTTATTCTTTTTCTTCGCCAGGCCCAAAGTTGGGGACTTATGTAATAGAAGATTTTATAGCCTTTCTTCTTTAATCTCTTGGCAAGTCTTAGGTTGAAATCAGGAAAGTCTACCAGCACTATTATCCTAGGTTTTAACTCTTCAATTTTCTTAATTATAAAATTAAAAGCCTTAATTATTCTTCCCAGATAACTCAAAACTTCAAATAAGCCTGTTACAGCAATTTTTTCTAAGTCTATAATCTGAATTGTAGTTTTTGCTAATTCTTTTCCTCCCCCAGAGAATATTTCTATTTGAGGAGAAAGTTGTTTTATTTTTTTGGCAAGATTTGAGGCATGGAAATCTCCGGAAGGGTCTCCAGCAACAATAAATAACCTCATTTTTTAATAGCTTCTTCTATCTTGAGAGCTATTTCTAAGGAGTTGATTGCTTTTTGGGTGTGCAGATAATTAAATCCCCCCCTCTTAATGCTTTTAAGAAAATATTCTATTTCTTTTCTAAGAGGTTCATCCTTAGGAAGGTTAAGTTTCTCTTTTATTATTTTCTTTTTTTCTTTTCTAAGTATTTTAGCTTCTTGCTGGGCATAATCCAAGGATATATAAGAGGATTCTAAAAAAACTCTTATTTTTCTTAATTTTTCTTCTGATACCCGGGAGGCAGTAATATTAGCTAAACAAGAATTCTTAAAATATATCCTAGCATTGGCTATATCATAATTTTTAGATAAGACTTTTGCCCCGGTTGCCTCAACTTTTCTTATAGGAGTCCTTAGGAGGTCTAAGATAATGTCTAAGTCATGAATCATTAAATCCAAGACTACGCTTATATCCAGAGACCGGGGAGAAAAAGGACTTAGGCGATGGACTTCTATAAATTTAGGCCGTTTTATTAAGCGCCTTATTTGTTGATAGGCAGGATTAAATCTCTCTACCATCCCTACTAAGAGAAAGACTTTGTTCTTCTTGGCTAAACGGAGGAGCTTTTTTGCTTCTTTTAAGTTAGGGGTTATAGGTTTTTCTACCAGACAAGATATGCCATTTTCTAAAAAAAAATTAGCAATTTCAAAATGGGTAGCAGTAGGGGTAGCTATACTTACTGCTTGAAGGTCTTCTTTAAGTAAATCTTGATAATTGGGATAGAAAGGAATATCCCTTAGGCCAAGAGCCTCTCTCTGGGAAGGGTTAATGTCACATAAAGCCTTAAGTTTTA
>CAZSAI010000036.1:0-587 GCA_964604895.1 uncultured Planctomycetia bacterium | reverse complement strand
TTCCTTGTATATCCGGGTATGAACCTTCCCTAATCTTCCCAGTCCTACTACACCTACGTTCATTCTTGCTTAGGAGCTCTTAAATCTTGGCCTTAAAAGATATCTTATCAGATTACTTGTGCTAAGTCAATCAATCTGGTATAATCTCCTCATCCATTAGTAAAGCTTAAGGAAGATGAGGCAGTATTTAAAACTTCTTAAATTTGTTAAAAAAGAAATAGGCCTCCTGGTTCTGGCTTTTATTTGTATGGGGTTTTCTACTATTTTTAATGGGGTCTCTTTAGGAATGATTATTCCTGTGGCTGATAAGGTTCTTACCAATAAAAAAATAATTCTTCCCCACAGAGTCCCTGATTTTTTGGTTTCCTTGGTAGATAAGATGAATTCTCTTCAGCCTCTTTTTCTTCTTAAGATTATCGCTTTTTCTATTGTAGCTCTTTTTATATTGAAAGGGTTATTCTTATTTCTCCAGGGGTTTCTTATGGAAATAGTAGGCTTAAGAGCCACTGTTTATGTAAGGACACTTTTGTATAAAAAATTTCAAGAGTTATCTTTAGATTTTTATTCTCAAAAGAGAACAGGAGAGT
>CAZSAI010000035.1:0-10723 GCA_964604895.1 uncultured Planctomycetia bacterium | reverse complement strand
TTCTGAATTTGAAAAGGAAAGAATGCAGACTCAGGAGGAACTTCTTAGGAAGAAGGAACTTCTTAAAGAGAACGTTTCTAAACTACGCTTTATTAAGCTTAAATTTTCTGATTATAGGTTTTCTTTCTTAGAGTATTTGCTTTCTCGAGCCAACCGTAGAATTTCTCCTTTAATAAAGGAACTTTTTTTAAAAGTGACAGAGAAAAATGCTAATTATTTAGAATTAACACTTTGGAGAGATTTAAGTAAAAAGCATAATTTAGAATTAGAATATTTCTTAGAATTAGAAACTCCTCTTAGACACCTAATAAGAAATGGAGAAAAGATTTGTTCTTAAGGTATTATTTAAAAAAGAAGAAAGTATGCTTTTTCTTTCTCAGCTGGATATATTTAGATTGCTTATTCGAGCTTTAAGAAGGACAGATTTTGCTTTGTTTTACACTTCAGGATTTAACCCTCATCCTAAGATTAGTATGGGAAAAGCCTTGAAATTGGGCGAGAGGGGAGAGGTTGAGGCTATATTTTATTTTAAAGAAAGAGTTGCTCCCCAGGAATTTAAGAAAAATTTTTCTTCTCAGATACCTAAGGATTTGAAAATACTGGATGTAGAAGAGGCAGACAATCAATAAAATTAGTTTGGTTGAGGGGCCTCTTCTTTAATTATTTGGAGGCATAAACCTAATATCTATAGGAGAATAAAGACTTTGAATTAAATGGAATCTTAAAGTTATACCAATAAAGTAGAGGCAAAACTATTGAGCAGAGATTTTGGGTAAGTTGTGGGTAGAGTTTATTCTATTAGTTTAAAGGAAGAGATGGTATAATAGTTTACTATGGGTGATTTTCTTAAGACAGAGAAAGTTTATACTATTTCAGAGCTAAATACTCTCATAAAGCAGATTATAAATTATGAGTTCCCTGACTATGTGTGGGTTTGTGGAGAGATTCAGGATTTAAAAATTCGTGAGAATAAAAAACATATATATTTTAACCTGGTTCAAAAACATCCTGAGATTGATGAGATTTTAGCTAAGGCCAAAGCTATTATATTTGAGAGAACTAAAGCTTATATTCAATTCCGTTTTAAAAAGAAATCCCTTTCTTCTTTTCTTAAGGATGGGATTGAGGTAAAAGTCTTAGTAAGAGTAAATTTCTATCCTAAGTGGGGAGAGTATAGGCTAGAAGTATTTGATATCGACCCAATATATACTTTAGGAAAAATTGCTCAGAATAGAGAAAGGGTTCTTTCTGAATTAAAAAGAGAAGGACTTCTTGATAAAAATAAGACCCTTTCTCTTCCTCTTGTGCCTTTAAATATAGGCCTAATTACTGCTTATAATTCAGCTGCTTACCATGATTTTTTAAGTGAGCTTAAAAAGAGTGGATATAGTTTTAAGATATATTTCTTTGATTCTCATATGCAGGGGAAATTTGTAGAAAAAGACTTAACCCGAGCCTTGAGGTTTTTTAGTTCTTTAAAAGAGAAAGAATTAGACTTAATAGTCATTACTCGAGGAGGTGGGGAGACTTCGGATTTGGCCTACTTTGACTTGAAGAGTATAGCCAAGGAAGTTGCTAACTCTAAATATCCTGTTCTTTCCGCGATCGGTCATGAGATTAATATCTCTATCCTAGAACTTACCAGCCACAGTTTTTTTAAAACTCCTACTAAAGTAGCTCAGTTTATAGTGGATAAAGTCAGAGAATTTATGGAGAATATAGAGGGATTTTATTCTTTTATTACTGAGAAGGAAGAAGCCATTCTTAAGAAAAACAAGAAAGACTTGCAACTTAAGACTTCTAAATTTTTCAGGCTTCTTCAAACTTATTTCTCTAAACAGAGAGCTCAGTTGATAGGAGCAAAGTCTTTTCTTTATTCTAAGGCTTTGGAGAGGATAAAAGGTTTTAATTTAGAACTAAACTCTATCTTCAGAGATATTTCTCAAGGAGTTGATTTTGGCTTAAAGAGCAAGAAAAATTTTTTAGCAAAAGAGGAAGAAAAATTAAGGCTGCTTAATCCTCGAAATGTTTTAAAAAGAGGTTTTAGTATCACTTTGAAAAATAATAAGCCTGTTAAAGAATCTTCTTATTTGAAGAAAGATGAGAAGATTAAAACGATTCTTTATAAAGGAGAAGTACTTAGTCAAGTAGAGAATATAAGGAGGGGGGATGAAGAAAGAGATTAAATTTTCAGAAGCTTTTAAAGAACTCAAAGCTATAATAGATTCTTTAGAAGAAGAAAGCTTAGATGTAGATGAATTAACTATTAAAGTAGAAAGGGCTCTTAAGCTTATAAAAATGTGTAAAGAGAAGATAGAAAAAACTGAATTGGAAGTCAAGAGGATTCTTAAGAAATTTGAGGAAGAGGAAGATGAAGAAAGTTAGATTAGCTTTCTTGTTGATAACCTTCCTTATTAGCTTAGGCACAGCTGGTTATATCTATATAGAGGGGTTTACTTTTTTAGAATCTTTATATATGACTATAATTACTATTTCTACGGTAGGCTTCCATGAATTGAGACCTCTATCTTGGGGAGGGAGATTATTTACTATTTTTTTAATTGTGGGTTCGGTTGGGATATTTGCTTATTCAGTAACAGTAATTGGAAATTTTTTAATTGAGGGCCATTTAAGTTTTATTAGCAGGAGGAGGAAGATGCAGAAGCAATTGGAATCTTTGAAAGGTCATTATATAATTTGTGGGGTTAATCGGGTAGCTAAGGAGGCTATAAAGGAGTTCAAAAAAGCTAATGTAGAGTTCATTGTAGTAGCTGAGAAGATAGAGGGTGAAAGAGGAGATATTTTTAAAGATATCCTTTTCTGGGAAGCAGAACCTACTTCTGATGAGTCTCTTCAGAAAGTAAAGATAACCCAAGCTAAAGGCCTACTTTCTTGTTTAGATACTGATAAAGAGAATCTTTTTGTGGTAATCTCGGCTCGGAATTTAAACCCTCAGCTAAAGATAATAAGTTTGGTAAAGGAAGAAGAAAGCATAGGTAAGTTTTTAAAAGCAGGAGCAAATAATGTTATTCTCCCTGAGGTTATAGGTGGTAGAAGAATGGCTTCAATGATTTTAAGACCTCAGGTTCTTTCTTTCTTGGATGTAATGACCACTACCGCTCAAGAAGGATTGTCTCTCAAATTGGAAGAATTAGCAGTTCCTAAGAAATCTTCCTTAGCTAAGGTTAGTTTAGCCGAGGCAAAAATTCCTCAAAAGACAGGGCTCTTAGTAGTGGCTATTAAGAAAAGTTCAGGTTTCCTTTATAATCCTTCTTCTTCTACTCTTATTGAACCTGAAGATGTCTTAATAGTCTTAGGTACAGAGGAGCAAATCCAAAGACTTAAGCAAGTTATTTCTTCCTAAACTGGAGAGAATTGAATTGACTTCTTTTTAAAAGGGTGATATGATTTTTATTACTTTTAAATTGTCTCTTAAAAAGGAGGCATAGAGATGAAGAAAAGAAAGGCTAATCAGCCTGAACCTAAAGGCAGGAAAAAATCTTCAAAGAAACTCTCCCAAATTTTTACCTCTCTGCTTAAACCTAAAGGAAGAAAGAAAACTCTGAAGAAAAAAGTTTCTCTTAAAAGAAAAACTTCTTTAAAGTCTGAAAAATCTAAAGCTTCGAGAAGGTCTTCTAAAAGAAAACTTTATGAAGAAACTCTTTCTTATTCAGTAGAAAGCCCTTCCCATTCTCCCACTCCTAAAAAATTTGATTTAGGCGTGGCTTTAAAAGGAGAGGAGATGCCTCAGGTAAGACTTCCTCAGAGATACTTCGATGATAAGATTGTAGTTTTAACCAGAGACCCTTGGTGGCTTCATACTTACTGGGATATATCTAAGGAAAGAGAAGAAGGGGTTCTTTCTAAAATTCCTCCTCAGGAGAGAGGATTTTTGAAGAAAGTCTTAAGGGTATATGATGTAAGTGGGACAGATATTGATAAGATTGAGCTTTGTAATTTTTTTGATGTGGAGATAAATTCAGAGGCTTTTAACTGGTACATAAATGTTAATAGGCCTGGAAGTTCTTTTTGTATAGAGATTGGCTATTTAACATTGAGAGGCAAATTTTTTCCTCTAGCCCGTTCTAATATCGTTAAGACTCCTTATTTTGGAATCTCTGAGCAGTTAGATGAGGAATGGATTTTACCTGAAGAGGAGTACTATAAGATTTTGGGGGTCTATGACTTAGGGAAAAGTTCTTTAGAGAGAAGAAAAGCTTTAAGAATGGCTTTGGAGAAAGGTGTCTCTTCTTTAGGAGCTTCGGGTTTATTTTCACCTTTATTAAGAAAGAAGATAAAGAGAAGATTTTCCTTTGAAGTGTATACTGAGCTTATTATTTATGGAAGGACCCACCCTAAAGCTACTCTTACTCTTAAAGGAGAAAAAGTAGAATTAAGAGAGGACGGGACATTTCGCCTAAGATTTCATCTTCCCCAAGGGAAATTTGAATTTCCTTTTGAGGCTATTTCGGCTTCTGGAGAAGACAGAATAAAGATTACTCCTATAGTGGAAAGAACACAGAAATAAAATGGAGAAGGGCCACCTCAGTCTTATCCTTCATGCCCACCTCCCTTTTGTTCGTGAGCCCCAATACGAAGAATTTTTAGAAGAACGCTGGTTTTTTGAAGCTTTGGTGGATACTTATATTCCTTTACTCAAAATGTTAGAAGATTTGGTAAAAGATGGAGTAGTTTTCTCTCTTACTTTTAATATTTCACCTACTCTTTCAGCCATGCTTGAAGATGAATTTTTAATCTCCCGGTTTAAGAAATATTTAGAAAAAATGATCGAGCTTTCAGAAAAAGAAATTGAAAGGACAAAGTTTTTGCCAGAATTTAATAAGCTGGCTCATTTTTACTATTACCGGTTCAATAATTCCAAGAAGTTATTTTTTGACAAATGGAAAGCAAACCTTTTAGGAGTTTTTAAAGAATTTCAGGATAAAGGATTTTTAGAAATTATAACCTGTTGTGCCACTCATGGATATTTGCCTTTGTTAAATCTTCAAGAGGAGGTAATAAAGGCTCAGATAAGAGTAGGCATCTCAAGTTACAGAAGAATTTTTGGGAAGAATCCTTTAGGTATATGGCTTCCTGAGTGCGGGTATTTTGAGGGGTTGGATAAACTTCTGAAGAAGGAGGGCATAAAATACTTTATATTAGAGACTCACGGGATTCTCTTTGCTCGGCCTCGACCTAAGTTTGGAGTGTATTCCAATTACTGGTCACCTCATCGGGTGGGGGTTTTTGGAAGAGATACAGAGACTTCAAAAAGTGTGTGGTCTTCAATTGAAGGTTACCCTGGAGATTATAACTATCGAGAGTTCTATAGAGATATTGGTTTTGATTTAGATTACGAGTATATAAAACCCTATATTGCTCCTACAGGCGAGAGAGTCTTCACTGGAATAAAGTATTACCGGGTTACTGGTCCCACTGAAGATAAACAGGTTTATGAGCCTCAAAAGGCTTTAGAGAAAGCTGCTGAACATGCAGGAAATTTTATGTTTAATAGAGAGCATCAGATAAGTTATTTAAATTCGGTTTTAGGGAGAAAACCTATAGTAGTGGCCCCCTACGATGCAGAGTTATTTGGACATTGGTGGTTTGAAGGGATAGATTGGCTTAATTTTCTTATTCGGAAAATATATTTTGACCAGAGAATTTTTAAATTAATTACCCCTTCTCAATATATTAGGCTTTATCCTTTCACTCAGAAGATATCTCCTGCTGGTTCAAGTTGGGGTTGGAAGGGTTATAGTGAAGTATGGTTGAGTGGTGAGAATGATTGGATTTATCCTCATTTACATCGGGCTGGAGAATTAATGGTGAAATTAGCCTCCAAAAGAGCTCAAGCTTTAGATGAAAGAATTCTTAATCAGATGTCCAGAGAACTACTTTTAGCCCAATCAAGCGATTGGCCTTTTATAATGAAGACCGGTGCATTTTCCGAATACGCTAAAAGAAGAGTAATCGAACATCTTCAAAATTTTTACTCTCTTTATTACCAACTTAAAAGAAGAAATAGAACTGATTCCTTATTAAGAAAGCTTGAGGCAAAGAATAATATATTTCCTGATATCTCTTATAAAGTATTTTCTCCCTAATTTCTGTATCTGTGAAAATGAATGCTCCCACATCAGTTTTATTTCTCTGGCATATGCATCAGCCTTTATATAAAAAGCCAAAAGATAAATTATATCTTCTTCCTTGGGTAAGGCTCCATGGGGTAAAAGACTATTTTGGTTTTGTTTACCATTTATCTAAATTTTCGAAGATAAAGGCAAATTTTAATTTTAGTCCGGTTTTGTTAGACCAGATTATAGATTATGTTTCTAATGGGGCTACAGATGTTTATTTAGAGCTTACTAAAAAGAATCCTTCTTATCTCTCTTTTAAAGAGAGAAGCTTTATAATAAAGAGATTTTTTTCTGTAAATAAAAGTACTCTTATTGAGACTTATCCTCGATACTTCCAGCTTTATGAAGCTTCTTTATCTAAGAAACCTAAATATTTTACTGATCAAGAAATAAGAGATATTCAAGTCTATTTTAATTTAACCTGGTTTCATCCCCTTACTGTAAGAGAGGATAATAATCTTACTGAGATATTTAGGAAAGCAAAGGAATTTGACGAAGATGATAAAGTCTATATAATTAACAAACAATATCAAGTACTTTCTCAGATTATTCCTTTATATAAAAGGCTCTTAGATGAAGGAAAAATTGAGATAAGTCTCTCTCCCTATTATCATCCAATCCTTCCTCTTCTGTGTGATACCGAGGTTTTGAAAAAACATAATCAGACTCCCCCCGGAGCTAGATTTTCTTATCCTCAGGAGGCTTTCTGGCAGATAAGCCAAGCGAAAAAGAAAGGAGAGTCTTTGTTTAATACCCAGATTGAAGGTTCTTGGCCCTCAGAAGGAGCGGTAAGTGAATCTGTAGTCTCTCTTTATAAAGAGGTAGGATTTTCCTGGATAGCTACTGATGAGGAGATTCTTTTTAGAACTCTAAGGGAAAAGGAGCCCTTTACTATACCCAGGCATATAATATATCAGCCCTATTTTTTTAGGGATATGTTAATATTCTTTCGGGATAAAGGACTTTCTGATTTGATAAGTTTTGTATATCATAGTTGGGAGGACCAAAAATGTGCAAGTTTAGATTTGTTGGCTCATTTAAGAAACATCCATGATTTTGTCTCTTCTATTTATAAGAAGAGAATGGTCTTGATCGTTATGGATGGAGAGAATGCTTGGGAGTATTATAAGATGAATGCTTGGGATTTTTTAGAGAGCCTCTATCAAGGGTTGGAGGAGAGTCCCCAGTTAAAGTCAGAGACAATTTCTTCTTTTATAAAAGATGCTGGGTCTTTTAAAATGATTAAGAAGGAACTTTGGCCTGGTTCCTGGATAAATGCTGATTTTTCTGTGTGGGCTGGCTCTCAGGAGAATAACCATAACTGGGAGATTTTGTCTAAGGTAAAAAAGTGTATAGATAGAGAGAAAGCTAGATTATCTCCAAGAGAAGTTGAGAAGCTTTATTATTACTTAAGAATTATAGAAGGCAGCGATTGGAACTGGTGGAATACTTATAAGGATTCTACGGGAGACTTTAAGAAAATATTTTCCTCTTATGTAAAAGAAATTTCTCGGCTTTTAAATATAAATATATTGTATTAACTTAATTGTTAGACCTTCTCATTCTGCTGAATCTATAGGTTTTGTAAACTGGAAAGTAGATAGGATGGCTAAGCTTTTTCTTTTATTTGGGGTTCATAATCATCAACCAGTAGGAAATTTTGATGGGGTTTTCTTAAAGGCTTATAAGGAGTGCTATCTTCCTTTTTTTCAGGTCTTCTCCAGATATCCTAAGCTAAAGTGCAATGTTCATATCAGTGGGGTATTATGGGATTGGATTTATGAGAATAATCAGCATGAACTAATCGACTTACTTAAACAACTAAAAGCCAAAGGTCAAATTGAGTTTTTAAGTGGAGGTTATTATGAGCCTATCCTCCCTATAATTCCTCACAGAGATAGAGTTAATCAAATAAAGGTTATGAATGATTTCTTGAGAGAGGAGTTTAAAGAAAAACCTCAAGGTCTTTGGCTTGCTGAAAGAATTTGGGAGCCTCAACTCCCTGTTTCTATAAGAGAGGCAGGCTTAGAATTTGCCTTAGTTGATGATAACCACTTCAAATATGCTGGTTTCTTAGCTGAGGATATTGAAGGTTTTTTTCATACTGAGGATGAGGCAAAACCTATTTATCTTTTCCCCATAAGTAAAAGATTAAGGTATAAAATTCCCTTTTCTCCAATTGAAGAGAGCTATAAGATTTTGAAGGATTTATGTAAAAAATTTCCTGGAGGACTTTTTACTATTGTCGATGATGGTGAAAAATTTGGGCTTTGGCCTTATACTTACGATTGGGTCTATCGCAGAGGTTGGCTTAAGAAGTTTTTTTCTCTCCTAGAGGAAAATTCCTCGTGGATAGAGACCCTTACTTTTTCAGAGGCAAGAGAAAAGTTCTCCTCTAAAGGAATAATTTATTTACCTACCTGTTCTTATGAAGAGATGATGGAGTGGGTGCTTGAACCCTATTCCTTTGTGATTTATGAGGAGATAAAAAAATCTCTGTCTAAATTAAATCCTTGGGCTAAAGTTTTCTTAAGAGGAGGCTTTTTTAAAAATTTTTTTAGAAAATATCCCCGAATAAATTATATGCATAAGAAGATGCTTTATTTAAGTAAGAAAATTAATGAAAATTTTGACTTTGAAAAAGATAGAAAAATCTTTCAAGACTTATTTAAAGCTCAATGTAACTGTGCTTACTGGCATGGTATATTTGGCGGATTTTATCTTCCTCATCTAAGAGAGGCTATCTATGAAAATTTAATTAGAGCTGAGAAAAAGGTAGATGAGGGATTAGGGGAAACCTTAAATTCTGAAAAGGTTGACTTAGATTTAGATGGCAAAGAAGAAATTCTTATTAAAAATGAACATTTTATTTTAGAGATAAGTCCCCATAGGGGAGGAAGGATAGAGGAGTTAAGTTTAAGAGAATTTGAATTTAACCTTATTAATACCCTTACTCGCCGGGAGGAGAACTATCATAGGAGGGTAGTTGAAGAAAAATCCTCCTCTTCTTTAGAGACCCCTTCTACTATTCATGATTTGGTTTTGAAGAAAGAGAAGGGTTTAGAGAAGTTTTTAATCTATGATAGATACGAAAAAGTCTCTTTGATTGAACACCTGATGGATAAAGAAAAAGAGCTTGAGGAGAGCTTGGATAGTTCTGTTTTTTTTGCTGAAGAGCCCTATGATTTTAATCTTAAGGAGGCTTCCGATAAAATAAAGTTAGAGTTAGTAAATAAAAGAAAGGATTTAAGTATAAAGAAATCGTTAATGTTAAAAAAGAGAGAACCCGAAGTTGGGATTTTCTATGAGATAGATTTTGTAGATAGAAATATTTTACAAAATAAAAATTTTGCTGTAGAATTTAATTTGTTTATATTAAGTATAGAGGATTCTTTCTTTGTGATTGATAAAGAGAAGAAATTTTCTCCCAAAGATAAGGTTTATAAGAGAGCTTGTTCTTT
The DNA here is from genome assembly GCA_964604895.1 of uncultured Planctomycetia bacterium. GTDB lineage: Bacteria > Omnitrophota > Gorgyraeia > Duberdicusellales > Duberdicusellaceae > Duberdicusella. Next base: position 1,122 of record CAZSAI010000035.1, on the reverse strand, counting down.
TTTAGAGATTGTGGAAGGATTTAAGCAATTTTCTCTCAAGTTTGAGTTTGAGAATTTGGCTGTATTTATATCTCCTCTATATTCAGTTTCTTCTTCGGAGGCAGGTTTTGAGAGAAATTTTCAACAGCTTTCCTTATTTTTTATAAATGATTTAGCAGTTAAAAAAGAGTTTTCTATTAATTTAAGAGTTTCTAAACTGTAAGGAGGTAAGATGCCTAAGAAAGCTATTTCTTCCAAGAAATGTGGTACTAAAAGAGCAAAAAAGCAGACTGAGAAGCTTTCAGCAGAGCAGATTTTTGATTTTATTCAGGATAGAGCCTATAGGCTTTGGGACCAGGCTGGTCGGCCTCAGGGAAGAGATTGGGAATTTTGGTTTAAGGCTGAGAAGCAGGTAAAGGACCGTTTGAAAAGACTAGGCAAGATATAGACAGTTTGCAGAGTTGAGAAAGCCTAACAATAACCTTTGAGCTCCAGATTTAATTGACATTAAAGTTGAGATTTTTTTGGCAAGTAGATATTAGAGTTTAAGAGGAGTCTAAAAGTTGAGGATTGGGCTGTGAGAATGTTTGTGGAGAGGTGCCGGAGTGGACGAACGGGTGCGACTGGAAATCGCATGTTCCGCCAAAAGCGGGACCCAGGGTTCGAATCCCTGCCTCTCCGCCAAAGGCTTCCATATAGAATTTCTTTAGGGGAGAGTTTCTCTGGTGCTTCATTGAATTGAGAAAGTAAGGGGATGTTCATGAGGAAGAGAGTTGCGAGAGGCTGTTTAGGAATAGTCTTAGGATTGATTATTTTTGTGTCTTTAACAAGAGCCCAGGTTTCTGAAGAAGAGATGGCTGATTTTTATAATGGTATGAGTGAGATTCTGGAGAATAATATAAACACTCCTGAGAAAGCCGTAGTAGCCCTGGAGAGTTATTTTGAGGCTTACAAGGGGTTCCTTGAGGAGATAAGAGCTATGAGTAGAAAAGCTCATCAGAATCCCCAAGGTTATTATCCTCAGGTCAGTGAAGAGGAATTAGAGAGGGCCCAGGAGAGGTTAGCTAAGAGTCCCTTGACTTCTGCGGTTAATAGATGGATTAAAGTCTTTACTGATTTTTCAATGAGATATCCAGAGTATTC